>UQXT01000001.1 GCA_900545075.1 uncultured Collinsella sp.
GGCTCAACCTAAACGGTGCGTGGTACTGGCTCGATCCCTCGACGCACGCCATGGCCACGGGCGTTCAAACTATCGGATCATGTGAATACATATTTAATAGTACCGGCAAGATGATGGCTAATTGCTGGTCAAACGGTGATGGGTCTTGGATGTATCATTCGTCATCCAGCGGCGCAATTGACCTTAAAGGCATCATGACCGATTCGGGAATCCAGCTGATTGACGACGACGGTAATGCCAGAACTGGTTGGATTGAGAGTCAGGGTGCTCGATATTATTGTTCTGCTAGTGGAGTAATTCTGACTGGGTGGCAGCAAATTGCTGGGTCTTGGTATTACTTTAACCCGGATGGTCGAATGGCGACCGGCTGGCTTAACGATGGCAGCAACTGGTACTGGCTGGATTCCGCTTCTGGCGCGATGAAAACGGGATGGCTTTCCCTTGGGGGCACATGGTATTACCTTGATGCCGCACGTGGGGGAGTAATGTTGAGCAACGGTTGGTATTGGATCGGCTCTACTGACTACAAGTTCAGTTCATCCGGCGCAATGGTTGGCGCTTGGGTCGATGTCCCGTGCTATTTGCAGTACCCGGAACTTCCTACTGGCTGTGAGTCGGTTGCCCTTACAAACTTGCTTAACTACTATGGTTTCGGTTTAGGTAAGACGATTATTGCGGATTATTACTTGCCCAAGGGAAGCAACGGCAACTTTGTTACCGCCTTTGATGGCAACCCAAGGCGTAGCAGCGGGGGTCTCATGGGATGCGTCGCTCCTGCGATTACTATTGCTGGTAATAACTTTCTGCGCGCTGCGGGAAGTATCATGCAGGCAAAAGACGTTTCTTTCTCGTCAATTTCTTCCATTAAGAACAGACTGACCTGTGGACAACCTGTTGAGATGTGGAATACCGAATGGGGAAGTTGGCCAGGAGGCCGTTATGCTGCTCGTTGGTATAACGGGCATTCCTATGGTCTGTGGGGCGGTAATCATGCCGTAGTCCTTAAAGGCTATGATGACGAGCAGGGAATTGTCTATCTTTCGGATTCGATTAACGGCAATGTTACGCGAAATGCCCAGGTGTTCTTCGGCACGTGGCAACAGATGGATAGCCAGGCTGTGGTAATTGAATAGCCATGATGCTAAAAGGGGAGAGCTCGTCGAGCTCTCCCCTTTTACTATATTGTTAATCAAGCTACGCCGTCTTATTACGTCCAAATAGTTCGTCCCAGTTACTAGCTGCCAAAACTGTTCCGCATACAATTACAACGCAGCAGATTACGGATGCCATATCGGGAATTGTTCCAAGCAAGATCAGGCCAAAGACCACCGACCATGCCGAATAGGAGATATTCAGAGCCATCGCACGCGCTGCTCCGATTGCCGCAATCCCCTTGTAATAGAACAGATAGGATGCAGTTCCTGCGAGTCCGGCGAGTGCAATAATCAATGTAGGCATGCTCGGGATGGCACCCAGCGTGAAATGCCATGCTCCGAAGAGGGGGAGTACAAGCACTCCATAAACAAGCGCACTTGTAGTTTCGCGGATTTGCAAAGCCGTTTCGTCATCAACGGCATCATCTTTCATTCCCCATGCGCACAGCACCGCTTCGGATCCCCATCCGATAACAGCAAGCACCGCGCCGAGTAAGCCGAGGGGGGCATTTGCAATCTCGCTCGATCCGGCCGATAGATAGCCCATCGTCATTACGCCGCAAAGAGCAACGAGAAGGGAAAGAATCTGTCCTTTGCCCATTTTCTCCTTCAGCAGCACGAAAGAAAGGAATGCTCCGACAGCGGGATAGAAGGCGGATATAATTGCCGTGTAGGCTGCTCCGATATTATTAATCGCCAATACGTATCCGGTCATTCCGATAGGTCCACCGAGCAGTGCGCCGGCGATGACGACCTTGCCCGAACGAGTTTTAAGTGCAGCGAGCGTGTCTTTTAATCTGCCTCGAACTCCCATGTACCCAAAGAGCCAGATCGCACAGAAGGCATCATGGAGAAAAGATCCCGCAATGGAGGCACATGCAAGCGCTTCCGCCGATCCAATATAGGGCGCGAGCGCCAAACCGATTCCAAGTATTACTGTATCAAGGCCCCAAAGAAGACCGCTAAAAAAGCCGAATTGCATCGTTACTCACCTTTTCGATAGATCTCCAGTGCCTTTTTAAGGTATTTGGCACTGTAATTGAAGTAGATATAGAGCCATTCGCCTACGAAGTCGCCTTCGGCTTCTTTCAGAAGAGACCAGAGGTACCAGCACCATCCTGCAAGGGCAATGTGCGCATAGTTATGTGCAACTTCGTTGTTTGTTGCCTTGCGCCCAAAATATGCATCAAGCGCGCGGTCGACTTCATCTTCGGAAAGCTCGCAGCAGACACTGCACGTTCCAAAATCGTTTGCATAATCGCTCATGCCAGCATATTCCCAGTCAATGAGATAGTACTTGTCGTTTTCATCGATAAGGAAATTGAGGTAAAAGAAGTCATTGTGACAAAGGCATTTTGGCGCATTGTCGGCCTGGACAAAGTGCTCCAATTCATCGATTTCGGCGGCCATTTCCCTGTAGCCTGGAATGTCGATAGGGCCTTTTTCCAGAAGAAGTGATTCGTAGCGCTTCGCTTCGAGGTAGAAGTCAAATTCGGTTTCGACATTTGCACCGCTCTCGTGAAGCGAACGACACATCTGCATCATTCGATTCATTTGGGCATCATCATGCGGATCAGGCTGCTTTGCGTTGGGTACAAACTTCGAAATTTTCCAACCGCGCTTTGGGTCCTCATGAATGAACGTGTCGTCAAGGCCGAGTTCCTTGGCCTTTTTAAGTGCGGCTACTTCTCCATTTCTGTTAATAAGCAGTTCGGTCCCGACTCCCGGATGGCGGTAAACGTACTCTCCGTCATTGGTTCTAAAGTGGCACGATAGATTCGTAAGACCTTGTTTAAGGGGATAAACGTCGTGAATCTCTGATTTGGAGCAGCCGAGCACTTGCTCGATGTTATCGAAAATATCGGAGTCAACGTTTTCGATAAAATGCGGATCAAAGGCACGCAGTTCATCAAGAGAATCGAATTCATTGATCTCGCCCTCAGGATACTTTTTGATCACCATATCGAGCTCCTTGATGTGCTCGATATATAGATCTTCCCAAAGCTTGTCCGTTGTTTCGGGCTTGTTATATTCCGTTTCGAGAATCTGCTTAAATGCAAGCGAGAAGGCTTTATCAAAGTAGACATGTCCGAGCATATACCAAGCATCGGAACCGCCAATCGTAACATTGGTGATTCTGTCCATTGCTCCGGTTTGAATGCACCATTCTTTGGTGGCGCCTTCAGCATATTGAGCAGAATAAAATGCTTTCCAAACGTATGCTTCAAACGGATTGTTTAGAAGGTAATCATCGCTTGAACAAATATAGGTGTTGCCAAGCCGCTCTTTTACGCACATAAGCGATGCGTGGTTATTTTTGGATGCATATTCGTTGTTGACGACAATCGAAACGCCGAACTTGCTTTCGAGATAGAAGAAATACTCTTTTTTATAGCCGACAACGACGGTGATATTGCTGATACCTGCGTCTTGCAGCTGCCTAATCTGACGTTCGATGAGAATCTCACCACGTACCTTTAAAAGGCCTTTGGGCTTTTCATACGAAATGGGAGCAAAGCGGCTCGAAAGCCCCGCAGCCAATATCACTGCGTTTTCAACCTTATAGGGGTGAAGTGCTTCGTAACCGTTGTCGGTTAGGCTGTCCGATTCGAGAAGGCCTTCATTCGTAAGCTCTTTATTTGCTGCGTTTACCGATCCAAGTGAGAGGCCAGTGCGCTCGGCAACTTCTCGCTGGCTGGCATATGGGTTCTTTAGGTATTCGTACAGAACAGTAAAGTTACGCTTGGTCAGTTCCACTGCAGGCCTCCAATTAAGATGTTCATTGCTTAGGGAAAGAATAGAATGATTGAACGTTATGTTCAATTTAATATATTTATCTACATAGACTGAACAGACAGTAACGAAAATCAATCCTGGAATGTGGATTAAAATAAATAAATGAGATATCTGGGAGGGTCGCTTATGTATCGATTCGAAAAGAAGGCCACGCTTGTTTGTGCTGCTGCGTCATTAATCACTGCTTGCTGCTTGCCCCTGAGTGCGAATGTCGCGTTTGCACAGGATTCCGTTGAGGCTCAGAGTATTGAGTCAAAAGCGGATTTTTCTTCTGTGGTTTCCGATGATTTGCAACCTGATAATTCTTCCGTCATAAAAGATGGCTGGCAACGAGACGAGTCGTCTGGAGTTTGGTATTACGGAAAAAACGGTAAACACCAAACTGGCTGGCCGCAAAGCGGGGGCTATTGGTATTGGCTTGATCCAGCCAATGATGGTGCAATGCAGACAGGTTATTTCAATGTGACCGATGCTGGCGGATCGACTGCTTCGTTTTATGCGAATGACGGCAATGCCGCAACGCCTTTTGGCGCGCTATATCAGAACTGCTGGCTACGTAACTCAGATGGAAATTGGTTTTATGCCAATGCTGGAGGCGATTTAGCTGCTGGTTGGTTTTATCAAGACGGCACATGGTATTACCTGGATCCTGCCACCCATATAATGCAGGTTGGTTTTGTCGACCTCGGGAGCGGGAAATACTATTTAGATGCCACTGGTGCTATGAAAACCGGCTGGATTCTCGTTGACGGGAATTGGTACTGGGCTTATTCATCGGGTGCTCTTGCTTCGTCATGGCAAACGATAGGTGGGGCTCGCTATTATTTTGACCCACAGACGTTCATCATGTTTAAGGGTCGTCAAAAGATTGATGGAAGAACCTACATTTTTGGTGACTATGGCCTCGCAAATGGATGGTACAAAGACGGAGCAGATTGGTATTACTGCTCTAACGGTATTGCGGCCACTGGCTGGAAACTCGTTAACGGCGCTTGGTATTATCTCGACCCAGCCTCCGATGGTAAGATGTCCCTTGGGTATTTAGACCTTGGCAATGCAGCATATTATTTGAACCCCAATGGGGTTATGGCTGTTGGCTGGGCTCAGTCCGAGAACGGCTGGTATCTAGCCTCTCAATCTGGTGCGCTTATTTCTGACTGGTATAAAGAAGGCGCTAGCTGGTATTACCTGGACCCTGTTAGCCATCTAATGAAAACGGGCTTATTTGAGGTGAGCGGCAACGATTGTTTTGCAAACCAGAGCGGTAGGCTCGTGGTTTCAAGCTGGGTTACCGTTAATGATGGCGTTGAAAGATATGCCGATGATAATGGATATCTTTGCAAGGATGTGATTCGCGAAAACGGCGCTATTCTAAAAACCGCTGGAGCTGATGGTTGGCAGGTTGCGTCCGGCTGGGTTAATGTCGCAAATCTAAGGTTTTACGCTGAGCCCGGAACGGGTGCCATTCATCTTGGATGGCTGCAGATTGACGGCGATTGGTATTGCCTTGATGCCAATTCTGGCGTGATGAAGACCGGATGGGTTTTTACTGGTGGTTCATGGTATTACCTAAACGCTGACGGAAAAATGGCAACTGGTTGGAAATGCCTGAATGGAACATGGTATTACCTTGAGTCCAATGGAAGCATGCATGTTGGCTGGCTTAAAGATTCGGGTAAGTGGTATTGGTTAGACGGCAGCGGCGCTATGGCAACGGGCGCAAGGACCATCGACGGTGTTCGCCGAATTTTCTGGAGCGATGGCCAGTGCGACAAAGTTGGCTGGCAAAATCCATCCCAGTATCCTCAGGTCAGTTCTTGGACTGTTCAGCTGCCTAGCTATTGCACCGGATACTTTACCTATGTGACCCCTTCTCGCATTTCTGTCGAAGCAACGCGGGAAGATTGCGTGAACGCCTTTATCCAGCGCGCCTATGAGTATATCGGTACGCAATATATTGAGCCTTGGTCTACCGCTCCCGGTGGAGCTGTTGATTGCTCTGGTTTTGTCTTGCAGTGCCTTTATGCTACTGGCATGGATATGGGTGTTTACAACCCTTATAACCATCGCTGGGATCCAAGCCAAACCTACAATTCCATGAATTGGTATCGAAGCAATATCTTTATGCCCGTGAGCACGAGCTCGATTCAACGCGGCGATGTGATTTATTACCGCGGTCATATTGCAATTGCACTTGGCGGCGGCTTGATGATTGATTCCTGGCCTCATCAAGGTGTCGGAATTCATCCTATTAGCGCAAGGGGAAATGTAATCGGCGCAGCTCGTCCGTTTATTTAATAGATTCCCTGCAAGACAGTCGGTACCGGTTGGGGGCTTGAAATGAATGCTCGGATTGATCATCGAATTTGCTGGCGAGTAATTGGCTTGATGCTATTTTCCGCCTTACTTTCAGTTACAGCCCCCGCATTTTCTTGCACTGCTTATGCCGTGGAAGAGGGGGCGGATAACGGTGTCGTAGAGCGTGACTCGACAGGAGGGCCGGGAGCATTGGTCGGTGGCGGTTGCTCTCAAGACTCCAGCGATTGTGCCGGCAAAACAACGGAAGATTCGAGCCTACAGGTTGTCGAAAGCCATGACCCGTCGACTACAGAACAACTATCTGGATGGCAATGGAACGGTTTGTCCTGGTATTACTATCTAGATGGCTGTCGTTTGACCGGAATTCAGAATATTGACGACTTGCTGTACTACTTGGACCCCGCTCGTGACGGCGCAATGAGCTGCGGCTGGATTTTTACTGAAAATAAGTGGTATTACGCGGGTCCGTCAGGCGCTTTGGCAAGTGGCTGGCAGTTTATTGGAGACCAATGGTACTGGTTTGACTCCCTTAACAGCTGTTCTATGGCTACTGGTCGACGTGTTATTGATGGGCACCCTTATCTTCTTGGAACCTATGGACTGATTAATGGATGGTACCTTGATAACGGTTTATGGTATTGGGGTAGCAATGGTGAAGTCTTAACCGGCTGGCTTCAAACTGGCAATAACTGGTATTGGCTTGATCCCGCCAATGATGGTGTTATGTCTAGAGGAATCGTTTCTGTCGGTTCGTCTCGTTACTATTTATCGGATTCCGGCGCAATGGCTGTTGGTTGGGCGTTTGATGGGACGGACTGGTATTACGCTGACGGTTCCGGCGCACTTGCATCGGGCTGGCGTTTGGTGAATGGCGTTTGGTATTGGCTCGATGTCGCAAATGACAATAGAATGGCTACCGGCTTTTATGTCATCGGATCCAACCGGTATCATTTTTCTTCAACGGGAGCGTTGTCACTTGGCTGGTTTATGAGCGATGGAGACTGGTATTACGCTGAGCCTTCTCAAGCGTCGGGCATTATAAAGACTGAATGGCTGAAGGACGGTGGTCAATACTATTATCTCGATCCTGCCGCCGACGGTAAAATGCTTCTTGGTCATTTTTCTGTAAATGGGAAAAGCTATTATGCAAAAGCTTCAGGCGCTGTTGCTTGTCGTGAATGGGTAGATGTCCAGGACTCGGTTCAGGATGAGCCATCTAAGGCTTTTGCTGGTTCTGATTGCTCATTGTGTGGAGCATTGCGTAATGGAAAACTGTTTACATCAAACGGCGATGGCGAATTGGCCGAAGCTCACGGGTTTGTGATGCTTGGAGGCTGTAAGTTCTATGCTGATTCAACCGATGGCTCCCCCTGCGCTGGATGGAAGAACGTTAACGGAAAATGGTACTTTTTTGATGAGACCGCTGGCTATGCACGATCTGGCTGGCTGTACAAGGATGGCTCCTGGTTCTATTTAGATCCGTCCACTTATGCTATGAAAACCGGTTGGGTTGCCGTTAACGGATCTTGGTATTACTTGAATTCGTCTGGTTATATGCAGACAGGATGGCTCAATCTGGGCGTCACCTGGTATTGGCTTGATGCTAGTGGAGCTATGGCTACTGGCTGGCGCGTTGTGGACGGATCCTGGAATTTCTTTATGGCTAACGGCGCGTGGGTGTCAGACTATATGGATGCTAAGGCTCAAAGTTATTCAAGCAATACAAATTGGCTGATACTTGTCGATACGTCACGTTGCGTTACGAGTATTTACACTGGATCCTGGAATAACTGGTCCTTAAACCGTCGATATGTATGTTCGACGGGAAAAGCTAGCACGCCTACGGTGATAGGGGAGTATCAAGTCTACGGTAAGGGATACTCCTTTGGGCATGGATATACTTGCTATTACTACACGCAGTTCTATGGTGATTACTTATTCCATTCCTCACCCTACTACGTCAACAGCAACCGCGTGATGGATCCCACGATGGGCGTTCCATCCTCTGCTGGATGCGTACGCCTTGAGATTCAGAATGCAAAATGGATTTACGATAACATTCCTTATGGAACAAAGGTTGTTACTTATTGATATTAGGCACTCGTTTTAAGAGACAGGGATAAATACTCTATTTTTAAAAGAGTTTCTTTTAACTGAGGGTGCTTTGATAATCTTTAAGCAATGAATTTGGGAGGATTTTTGGAAATAGAAATGGGAAATGATATTGGCGTATGCGTACTTCTCTCAGCTTATAAACCCGATCTTAAGTTTTTCGCGGAACAACTTGATTCGATAGATAAACAAACGTTTCCGCTTACGCTTCTAGTTAGAAATGACTGCCCTGAATCGGATTCATTAGAGCGGTTTATCCAAGCGCATATAACGAAAAACGCCTATCGGTATTATCACGGTGATAATAATCTCGGTTATGTCAAATCGTTCGAGGCGCTGCTCTCCTTGGCGGAAGGGGATTACGTAGTACTTTGCGATCAGGATGATATTTGGGAGCCTAATAGAGTTGAAGTTTCGCTCAACCATATGCTTGAAGAAGGCTCAATTCTAGATGTTTGTGATAGATCGGTAATTGACGAAAACGGAAATATTCTGGTAAAGAGTTATAGGAAAGCTCATCCTAATTCGCCGGAAGTAAATTGGTGCTCTGGAGAGGATATTACTGTACAGGCCGCAAGCGTATGTTACGGCATTGGTATGGCTCTCATGTTAGATGCGAGTGCGGCGAAGTCGATGATTCCCTTTCCGGAATCGACTGCACATGACTTGTGGTTGACATTGGGTTGCAGTGAACTGGGGAAGTGCAGCTTTACTATGACTCCTTTGGTTAAGTATCGTCGACATGGTGGTAACGAAACTGGATTCCTTGCAGGTGTTTCTTCAAAAGATGATTGGTATTCGACAAGAGTTAAAAACAGGGTTGATACTGCTAGGCGATTTGCCGATAGATTTCCCGATTCACCGCATCTAAAGGAAATATTGGGGTTCGCTGAAGCAAGGGAGCGGCGCTCCATAATTGGTTTACTTAAATACCGACGAGCTTGCCCGTCTATCGCTAAAGCAGATATTATTATACGTCTTATGCCGAATTGGCTGTTTATTTTGATTTTAAAAGAACTTAAAGCTGCGAGATAGCTCCGTATCCTCATTTCGACAGGTTTAGAAGGGCGCTTATATTTGTGAAGGCCACAGAGAAGACTCTTTCGATTAAACATAATATGTTCTGGAATACCGTCGGTTCGTTGACTAATTTAGGCTGTCAGTGGCTTATCACCATTTTGGTCGTTCGGCTGTCTGATGGATATAGTGCTGCAGGCATTTATTCGCTGGCTATGTCTATTTTCAACATGTTTTCTCAATTAGCCCAATACAGGATGTACACGGTGCAAATTGCAGATGTTGAAAGGAAAAACTCTGCTGGTGAATACCTGACTTTTCGTTTCTTTACTACTTTTATAGCGTTTGCAATGTTAGCCGTCTATTCCATTGCAACGTGTCGTATTGGTACGGTGCCCGCTATTCTTCTGTATGCTCTCTATAAAACCGCTGGCTTAGTCATTGATGTCATGCATGCTAATGATCAGGTTGGTCATAGGATGGACTATATTGGGAAATCCCTCATAATGCAGGGCATCGGCTCTCTCCTTTCATTCATTCTTGTCTTTGGATTTTTTAATAGCCTCGAAGGTGCACTGTTGCTTATGACGGTAGTGACAATAGGCATCGGAGTTATTTACGATTATCCAAGATCAAATCGGATTTCTGCAATCAAGCTTGGAATTAGCCGAGCGAAGGTCAGAGCCTTCCTATGTAGCTGTTTGCCCATCGTTCTGGGCGGCATTGCTGCTTCTGCGGCGCCGAATATTCCCAGGCAGTATTTATCTTATTCATTCGGAGATTCTGCTCTGGGTATTTATGCATCAGTTGCTGCACCTGTGGCAATTATCCAAATGGGTGCGACCTATATTTATAATCCTTTATTAGGTTATCTAGTAGAGCGTTACCATTCTAGAGAAAAGTCCTTTTTTTCGCTCATAGGTAAAATACTTGCTGGCATCTTTTTTGTCGGTGTCATATCTTCAGTTGCCCTTTTCTTTTTCGGTAAATTATTGCTGTCACTGTTTTATGGCGCTGGAATAGCTAAACATACCGATCTCCTTCAGCCTATGTTGGCTTGTGCCTTTTTGACTGGCATCGCTTGGTTTGTCAACGATTTGTTGGTTTCTCTTGATAATTACCGAGGGGTATTTGTTGGCAGCATGCTGTCCTTAATTAGTGCTGCCGCTGTTATGGCTCCTGCGCAAATGCTGTTTGGCTTAAATGCCCCTACTGTATCGGCGCTTATATCCAATGCCATTTGCCTTATTTATCAGTCTTCTGTTTTGGGGAAACAGACGCAACAATGGTTCGGGGAAAAGAGATAGGCCGATGATGTCTAAAGCTCACGCGCTATTAAAGCTTCAAAACACTGAATTGGATATCCTTCAGGTTGTCGCCGCATTCTGCTCTAAGCACGGCATCAGGTGGTGGCTTGACGGTGGAACATGTTTAGGAGCAATGCGTCATAGGGGGTTTATCCCTTGGGATGATGATATAGATATCGGAATGATGCGTTCAGATTATGACCGCTTTTGCTCTTTAGCCGAGGGTGGGTTACCGGAAGGATATTCGCTCCATACATCGCGGAATACTACTGGCTATGCTGCGATGTTTGCTAAGGTGTATCGCGATGGAACTCGCTTCGAGAATCAAGAGGCTCGAGAGGCTTCCAGTTCGATGGGCATTTTTGTCGACATCTTTCCATATGACCAGCTCTATACAGATAAACGCCTTCGTGCAAAGCAAGTCCGAACTGCATCAATTGCACAGAAAAGAGCCTATTTATATCATTCTTCTTCCATTGTTGTCCCTCATAAAGGGTTCCTTGGTCAACTCGAGCAAATTGGTTGTTCTGCTATGCACGTGGTGGAACAACTGGTTTCTCGAGGCGCATGCTCTTACCAGGATTTGTTCGATTCCTGTATTGCCGACTCAAATACGGGTGAGGTCTCTGATTACTGTCTGACGTTAAGCTGGCCGAATATGGCGCCAGTGCCTATTTCAGAGATTTTCCCTCTGAGCAGTGCGGTTTTCGAAGGCAGTGAATTCCCTGTTCCTCGTATGACGGATAAATATCTTACAACGATGTATGGCGATTGGAAAAAAATACCGTCACCGGATAATCGACATACCCATCTTCCGCTCTTGCTCGACTTTGGAGATGGGGAAGTCTGGACGGCACAGAATTAAGGATATGACATCTATATCAGATGAGGTTATGTGATGAGCTCCTCTATTTGTATTTTCACTCACCATTATCACCCGCAACTTAGTGGAATTGGTAATTTTGTCGATGGTCTCGCTCACGCCTTGACTGCACGCGGCGATAGGGTGGTTATCGTTACTAATGATTCGATGCGCGTGGGAGTCGGTCATTCAGTCGAAAACGGCCTGGAGGTAATTCGTCTTCCTTGCATTCCGTTACTTGATGGAAGACTTCCTCTTCCCAAAAAAACCAGTGATTATTACCGACTCCTGCAAACCCTTGATGATTATGAGTGGAATGGTGTTCTGATAAACACGAGACTTTTCCCTCTCTCGCTCGAAGGGCTGAAGTTTGCTGCGGATCATAGTGCTAAGGCTGTTGTTCTCGACCACGGCTCAGCGTATCTCTCTTTCAATCAGCCATTTCTTGATTATTTTGTTCGCCGATATGAAGATTGGATTACTGATCGCGTAAAGTCGTTTGAACCTGATTTCTATGGGATTTCTTCTAAAAGTGTTGAATGGCTTCAGCACTTTAATATCACTGCAAAAGGCGTAATTTCAAACTCAATCAATGCCTCATTCTATAGGAGTATTTCTTCGGGGAGAGATTTCCGATCTGAATTAGGTATCCCTCAGTCATCTTTGGTTGTAGCTTTTGTCGGGCGGCTTATTCCTGAAAAGGGAATTTATTCAATTATTGAGGCGGCTCGCACAAAAGATATTACCAAGCGTGATATTTGTTTTGTTCTTGCAGGGGATGGTCCGCTGGCTAATGAGGTCAAGGAAGCTTGTTCGTCTAACTTGTTTTGGCTTGGGAGATGTAACACAGAGGATATTTCCTCCTTACTCCAGCAAGCAGATGTGCTTTGTCTTCCAACTCGTTCCGAAGGCTTTTCAACGGTACTTCTTGAAGCTTCAGCCTGCGGAACGCCTGCAGTGGTAACAGACGTGGGCGGGGCACGCGAGCTTATCTTAGATGATAGCTACGGCACAATAATTCGGTCCATGGCATCTGATGAGGTGGTTTCGGCATTATGCAGGCTTTTTGATGATCGAAAGCTGCTTTCTCTTCAGTCTCGAAACTCTAGGGCGCTTGTTGAAAATCGATATAACTGGGATGCCACTGCTATGGATGTCGAGAAGGCGTTTTGTATTTGCTAAGTGATACTTGGCTGGCTTTTGTTCGGATGAAGTTGATAATCAAGGGCTTTTGTTCGGCTTTTGCGTGAAGTTGGATATAAGTGCCGATTTTGGTATTGTCGATTCCTCCTATTTCATGAATATTTGCTCGCTTGAGCACCGCTGAATATCAAGAAGCACGCCGCTGTTATTGCGCCTGGCTTTGGGGCCGACATGGGTCTCGGCGCCTATTTATTGCTAGCGTCCGGCGTCGCGTCGCTGCTGCATGTTGGCCTCGCCTGTATCAACCCAGACCGCGTTTCCTTAAGCTAGTGCCAAAGATTAAGGCTATCGTTGGGATGGGGGGGGGATAGTTGGAGCAGTTTTGTCCGATTAGAATGGCGTCGAAGTCTTATGCACCGCGCAATTGGGCGAGAGCCGCAGCGGATTTGTATCTCGCGATGGCAGATGGGGGCTCCGGGTGAACGTCAGCTGTATGCCAGCCGTGCAAACTAAATATCCAAGCTTGAGATGTAACTTCGTGATGGTTAGTCCGATCGCGTCGGAAATGTTGGTGTAAGCGCGCCGACGGCTGACCGCCAAACGCAAGCGGCCCCTGTCCTAGAATCTGGAATTGCTACATAACACAGGTTCTGGGAAAGGACAGGGACCGCTATGGAGATATTAGCAGACGCGATGCCGGATAAGGCCGCCATCCCGAGGTCGACCGACGGGATGGTCGACATCCAGTCGCTGCTCAGGCTGCTCGCCGAGCAGGTGGTCAACGCCATCATGGACGAGGAGGCCGACCAGCTCTGCGGCGATGGGGCCAACAGCAGGAACGGCTACCGCAACCGCACGCTCGAGACGTGCGTGGGCACGCTCAACCTGAGAATCCCCAAGCTCAGGACGGGCAGCTTCTTCCCCGAGGACGTCCTCGAGCGCTACCAGCGCGTCGACCGCGCGCTCGTCGCGGCGGTGGCCGAGATGTACGCCACCGGCACCAGCACCAGGAAGGTGCAGAGGATAGCCGAGAAGATGGGCATCGAGAGGCTCGGCAGGGACCGCGTGAGCGCGATCGCCGCGACCCTCGACGCCGAGATAGCCGACCTCGCGGAGGGGCCGCTCGATGCGCGCGCGATACCCTACATCTGGCTCGACGCGACCTACGTCAAGTGCCGCCGCGGGGGCCGCGTGGCTTCGACCGCGGTGGTCACGGCGATAGGCTGCGACGAGTCCGGCTGGAGGCGGGTGCTGGGGGTGTCCGTGGTGGACACGGAGTCCTACGAATCGTGGCTCGGTTTCCTGCGGAGGCTGCGCGACCGCGGCGCGACCGGCACCGAGCTCGTCGTATCCGATGCCCACGGGGGCCTGGTCAGGGCCATAGGCGAGGTCTTCCAGGGGGCGGCCTGGCAGCGATGCGCCGTGCACCTGATGCGCGACTGCATGCGCGAGGCCGGCTCCTGGCAGCTGAGGCGCCGCGTGGGGCGCATCGTCTCCTCGGTCTTCCGCGCCGGGGACGCCGCCACCGCCGTGGCCATGTACCACGCGGCATGCGAGATGCTGGAGGGGTGCTGCCCGAGGGCGGCGAGGGTGCTCGAGGAGGCGGAGCCCGACGCGCTCGCGTACCTGGACTTCCCGCCGTCGCACTGGAAGCGCCTGCGCACCAACAACGTGCAGGAGCGCGCCAACAGGGAAATCAAGCGCCGCTCGCGCGTGGTGCAGGTCTTCCCGTCGGAGAGTTCGCTGCTCAGGCTCGTGGGCGCCGTCATGTGCGACCAGGCCGAGACATGGTCCGGCTCGCGCTACTTCTCGGAGAGGAAGATGGCCGAGATGCATGACGCCGCGTTCAGAATGGGTGCCGCGGGCGAGCACGACTGGGCGGAGCTGGAGAAGGCGGCCAGGAAGATGCTCGAATCCAGCCTGGAACTTGCCGACAGCGTGGAGGCGGCCTAGGATATCAACTGATTCCGGATATCGGACACAGGGGCCGCAAGGGCCCTTACACCAACTTTCTCGACACTACCGTTAGTCCGGATGCTGTAAACTTTATTCATTACTAGACAGTGCGTTGGACTGTAAGGGCCGCATTTTCTTCGAGCGTCGCTAAGGGCCAACTATTATTTGGAATGGATGAAACTCGATTGTCATTTGCTTTAACAAAAGATTCAAAAGGATATCCGCGTGTTCTGGTAATTATTCCCGCTTATAACGAGCAGGAATGCATTCTCAATACCGTTGCTTCTATTAAGGTTGCTGGATATGACTATGTCGTAATTAACGACGGCTCACAGGATGGGACACTTAGGCTTTGTCGAGAGCATGATGTCAACATATTGGATCTCCCACAGAACCTTGGTATCGGTGGGGCGGTCCAGGCGGGGCATAAGTATGCTCAGAGATTTGGCTATGATATTGACATTCAGGTTGACGGCGATGGCCAACATGATCCTTCTTATATACCTGAGCTTGTTAAGCTGATTGAGGGTGGGGCGAGTCTGGCGATAGGCTCTCGATTCTTGGTCGAGACCGACGGTTTCCAATCAACCTTTATGCGTCGTGTTGGAATCAGGTGGCTCTCTTTTTTGCTTAAGTTGCTTACAGGTAAGGCGGTCACCGATCCCACTTCTGGCTTTAGAGCCTGCAATAAAGACGCCATCGACTTATTCTGCAAGAGCTATCCTGATGATTATCCGGAGCCGGAATCGATAGCTTTGGCTATGAAGCTTGGTCTCCCCGTTATGGAGGCACCTGTAAAGATGAATGAGCGCCAGGGCGGGCGTTCATCCATTGGGGTTCTCTCTTCCGTCTACTACATGATTAAAGTTACGCTTGCTATTGTCCTTGTGTGTTGGATCCATAGGGGAGACCAATAATGAATTTTTTTCTAAGGATTGGGGCAGCCATCTTTTTTGGTGGGTTCCTCGTTTATGTTCTTCGACTCGTATCCAAAGGAAAGATGCTTCTTAAGTATTCTTTGCTTTGGATTTTAATGTGCATGGCGGCCTTGCTTTGTGATTTATTCCCTCAGCTTATTTTTTATTGCTCCACGGCTATTGGGTTTGTTAACCCGGCCAATTTCCTCTTCCTGGGTGCAATTGTGCTGTTGCTTGCAATCTCTCTATCCCTTAGCGTTGCGGTGAGCCGTCATGTTTTGGCAATCAAAAGCCTTACACAAAGGATTGCCTTGCTCGAAAAAGAGCTTGAGAATCGGTTGGATTATTATGACTGAGCTTGATACAATTATTTGATTCAGTTTACTTTTAGTTCTTCAATGTTGCTAGTTGAGGAAAGTGGAAATCTGCCTTATACAAACGTTGCTTATACCCTTTGCTGAGGTCTGGATCGGTACCAAATCCGATGATTCTCATCGCGGGTTGCCATTTGCTTGTCAATGGAGGCGATATCCCTGCTCCGGCTGCAATGTTGTTTCAGCTGTTATGTCGTGGTCGAATAGTTTTGTATTAATAATGTAGAACAGATAATAGAATCAGCCGGAGGACTCCATTACAAAAGAGCGTAATTCCATTATCGAGCCATTTGGGTTAATTTCGATGTGGTGTGTAGTTACGCATCATTTTGTAATGCATAATGCAGATGATGTATCGGTTTTTGCTAGCCCTTTAACCCGTTAAATTTATTAGGACGATATCACTGGCCTGATGGCTGAACTACTACCACACTACCGCTACGCCCCAGTGGGGCTGGGTTTTAAATACGCCTTTGGAATGATATTGCTTTGGCTATCTTGCGGAAAATAATCTCGAAGAAGAGTGGGCTCCTTGACGTAGGTCGCGTCGAGCCAGACGTAGGGCACTGGCGAGCCCTCGAGCGGCCTTCCGTACAGATCCTCGATGCCTGGTCCAGGCTCGAGGCGATGGCGCTCACCTGGTCCTTCGAGAGCCTGGAGACGCCTATCTTCTCGGCTACCCTCTGCACCTTGCGGGTGCTCGTGCCGGTGGCGTACATCTCGGCGACGGCGGCAACGAGGGCGCGGTCCACGCGCCGGTGGCGCTCGATCACGTCGTCCGGGAAGAAGCTGCCGGAGCGGAGCTTCGGGATGCGCAGCGTCAGCGTGCCGGCGCAGGTGCGAGAGACCTCTCGCGGTAGCCGTTTCGGCTGTTCGCCCCGCCACCGCTCAGCTGGTCGGCCTCGGCGTCCATCGCGGCGTTCACGACCTGTTTGGCGAGTCTGGGGAGCAGCTCCCGCATGTCGATGGCGCCGTCGCTGAAACGGGGCATGGCGAGTATGTCCGGCGCCGGGTCTGACAAGATTTACATAGCGATCTTCGTCTTTTCCCGGAACCTGTTGTTGTGGTGATTTCTGGTTCCGGGACGAAGGCCGTTTTTCGTTAAACGGGCACTAAGGGGTCACCCTTGCACCAACATTTTCGGCGCGATCCATGAGATTGAATTCCGCCATTCTTTTTGGATGCCAATGTGCTTGCTAGTATACTGATACCAGTATTTTTAATTGCGTTCTATTAGTTTCTCGATTATAAGGATTTTTATGACAAGTTCCATAAGATGTAAGCCTTTATTTGTTTTGTTTGCCGTTTTTTTCGCATTCTATTCAGTCTATTGGTATCTAAATAATCCGAGATTACTTGTACTGCTTACAATTACCATCTCGTTGATTCTAATTCTTGGCCTTTGCGCTGCATATGCTAAGGTGTACCATCGTCTTAAAAGTGAATGGGTATTCTTGGCGCTGCTTATAGCATTTCTAATTATTTTTATCTTTATCTTTCCTCCGTTTACGGTTCCGGATGAAGGCCATCATTTTTTTTCAACTTATTGGATGGTTGATAGTCTTCCATTCAATGCGCATGTGACAAATGATGGTGGTTTTCTAGTACGGGATATCGATCTTTCCCTTTATAAGGGTCGCCAGAGTAACGCCATTGACTCCTCTTCATTTGATTCGATTATTCAGAATTATGCTCTGTTTGAGAATGGGAAGTGGACTCCATTCAATGAGTTCTCATTTAGCGTCAGTAGTGAGAACGTTTCTGCGAAAATAGGATCTATCGTTGGGCTGCAAATCGGTCTGTTTTTCGGACTTGGTGCCTATCCTGTGTTCTATATGGGGCGCATTGGTTCGGCTCTGGTTTTTTGCTTTTGTGCGTTCCAGGCATACAGGATTGCACCTAAGGGCAAATCGGTTATTGTTTTTGTTTCGCTTCTGCCTATGACGCTTCACTTGGCTGCTTCATACTCTTATGATTCAGGAATTATTGCGTACTCGCTTTTAGTATTCGCTTGTCTAATGCGCGGTTTGTTTGGAGAGCAGAAATCAATAGGTTGTAAAGAAATCGTCATTTATTTAATTATTTCGGCGTTTTTGGCTCCGTGTAAGGTTGTTTATTCTGGGATGATATTACTTGGTTTGCTTGTGCCCCTTTCGCAGTTCCAAGATGTGAAAGTCGGACGTATCGGTAAGTGCATACTGATCTTTGCTGTTATAGCCTCCGTTCTAGTGCTGCGCATAGCATCAATGAGTACATTGGTGTCTCAGTCTTCAGATGCCTCTCGTGGCCAAGAGATCGGGCGGTTTTATACGCTCAGTGACATCATCATGCATCCAAAGAATAGCTTCGAGGTCTTTTTTAGGACATTAGATTCCCTAGGAGATTTCTATTGGGGATCCACCTTAGGTTATTCGCTTGGATGGCTCCAGAAAAACTTGCAGTTTCCAGCCTTTTTTATGATTCCTTATTTGTTGTTTGGGTTTATTTGTTGTTTGGATTCCGAAGATGAGCCCTCTTTTCTCAGCCCCATTTGTTCCATTCTGTTTATTATCGCTTTTGCTTTGGCTGCCCTTGGTTCCATTGTATCTATGTGGTTGGGCTGGACGTTCAATTACGAGAATGTAATACAGGGTGTTCAAGGACGATATTTTCTTCCTGTTCTACCAGCTTTGTTGTTTGGGTCGAGAACGCGCTTGTTTAAATTCAACTCATCTTCGCTTTCTGTCGTCTCTTTTGGCATGTGCGTGATGAATTGTTTATATCTTATTCGTTTTATTAGTATTGCATCCTGTGTGTAGGCCTTTGCGTAATGCTCTCGGGTTTTTTCTGCTATCTAACAGTTTAGATAGCAGGCGATGATTCGGACGCCGCAGGGTCCCCGAAAGCTATGCTTTTCCAAGCCAAGCAGAGACTTTGACCGAGCGCTGGGTTGGCATGCGAGAGGCCAACATGAGGCCGTGCCGCGGGGCGGACCGCAGGTAGCAAAACGGCACCGGAGCCCATGTCGGGCCCGGTGCCCAAGCGCGATATCGACGGCGCAGTTTCGCGATATTCAACAGCGCCCAAATGAGTAAATACTCATTATCTATAAATGATAATAACGATTCGCGGGTTCCCCGACGGTGAAGTTTGGATTCATATAAGGATCGCCTTTGACGTAATACTTAGCCCATCGATAATTCATGTACGCGACCTCTTTGTGGAAGCGAATCTGCTTCTCCGTATTGTTTTCAACGCCTCTAGAAATCGACTCGTAGTGATAGAGCTCGACTTCGGGTGTGTATACAATTAGGTCGTTGATCTCGCGTAGCTTTAAGCAAAAGTCAACGTCATTAAATGCAACTTGAAGCTCTTCCGTGAAACCTCCGACTTTCTCATATTCATCACGCTTGGTCATTATGCAAGCTGCGGTGACGGCGCTGAAGTCTTGTTGTGCATCGTTGAGTGCAAAGTAGCCCCAGTTATCCCTTGGCATGCTTTGGCAAAGATGTCCTGCCACGCCACCAGTGACGCATAAGCCCGCGTGCTGGATGGTGTTGTCGGGATAGTAGAGTTTTGCACCAACTGCGCCAACATCCTCACGTGCGCAGATGCCAAGCATAGTCTCAATCCAATTGGGCGTAATTACCTCAGTATCGTTATTCAACAGCAAGAGATAGTCGCCCTTGGCGTGAGCAACGCCAAAGTTCATGAGCTTGGAGAAATTGAATTCGTGCTTCCAAGTTACAAGACGAACGATGTCAGGATATTTTGCTTGCAACTTATCGTAATAATCGAACGTCTCCTTTTCTGTGCTGTTGTTTTCGATTATGACAAGCTCGAAATTGTCGTACGTTGATTTCTCAACAATTGACTTAATGCAGTTGTCCAGAATGTTGGCGTGGTCTTTAGTTGGAATGATAATTGACACGAGTGGATGGGAATCTGGCACAGCGTAGGTTACTTTATATGTAAAGGGACGACGCGCTTGTTCGACCTTCGCATTGAGCCCAAGCCTGTCCAAATGACTCTGGACCGCTTTGATACCTGCGATAGTGGCATACGGCTTGCTATCGGCATTTGCTGCGGTGGAGGTCTCGCTTAGGCGCCAGTGATATAGAACCTTTGCAACATGATGAACTTTCCTTGCCTTTTCCACGGCGTGGAGAGTCAGATTATGATCCTGTGCTCCATCGAACTCTTTCGTGTTCGGTTCTAGAGTGTCAAGCAGAGACTTACGGATGGTAAGCATATGGCAGATATAGTTATTGTTTCTGAGCAGATCGATATTGAAATCCGGCTTAAAGAACGGCTGCGCTAGCATTCCATCGGGCATGAGTTTATCTTCATCACAATAAAGAAGATCGACGTCATCATTGTTTTCAATTGCCTCGGCATATGAGAACAACAAGTCCGGTTCAAGAATATCGTCATGGTCAAAGAAGCTAACGAAATCACCCGAAGCGATGGCAACGCCGGCGTTTGTGTTTTCGGAAATGCCCTTATTCTCGGTAAGGTTAATTGATTTAATTCTGTTGTCGTGGGCCGTCTCCTGCTCAACGCGAGCCTTTAGTTCCTGATTGTCAGGACTTGCATTAACTAGGATGAGCTCCCAGTTTGCATAAGACTGGTTTTTTACGGATTCGGCCATATCGTTAAAGAACGAAATGGGTGTGTTGTATAGAGGGACAATAATGCTGAACTTCGGAGCGCTGTTGAAGACGATTTTTCTCTGCTTCTCCAGAGCGCCGATAGTTGCCTTATGATCCGTGAACCATTCGGGGTATTCAGGGTCAAACTGCGCATGGGTAAAGAGAAAGTTGGTCTCCTCAAGAAGCAAGCCTAGCTTATCGGGTGTTAAGCAGTCGAATGCACTGAATGATGGGTGATTTTGATCGTCAATAATAAAGTAGTAACGATCGAACGCCTTTGGCATTCGAATTGAGAGCTGCGTTTCAAGCTGCTTTTTCTCAGACGTAAATCCAACGCTTGTTACATTCGAGCCGAAATTGACGATGCTCAAATTAACTTCATTAAGGGTTCGATCGAAACAACGAAGTTTGATTTGCGAGTCGCTACGATAAGGAGTTCTCACCGTGCACCTAAGGATATAGTCGCTTGAATCTTCGATGCACTGCCAGAAATCAATCGTTGCCATGTCAAACTCTGAAACGTCATCGTAGTTTCGGAGTTTGCTGCACATGTCAGGTTTAATTTTGTAGTTAAGGCGCGACTCCCATTTGATGTTCTTGCAATTGAGCGAAAGGGAGTCGCTGCTCAGGGTGCGACCGTCTTGGCCGATTTCGCTAAACTCAATTTTGATGGTGCGAGCATCGGGATCGGGGACTACAAGGACGTATGAGTTCGAGTCACAACTATTGTCCCGGAATTTTAGGAGGGATAAAGGTGAGCGGCGGTTATCGTCTGTAGCCGCCTGGGCTGTTACGCTGGAGCCTTTATGGATGCCTTCAATCTTAAGCTGCTGGTAGATTTTCCAGTTTCCTCTGCATACTCCGGTTGTTTCGACTCGCATTGTTTGCCTTTCGTTTGTTGGACACTGCTCATTGTACTTTTTCATTTGTTGCCTCGCTAGAAATGCAGAAAGAGTTGCGTGTTTCTGCTGTCCGATTTAAATAAGAAGACGGGGAGGTTGCTGCCGGTGCGTATAATTTAATTAACTATGCATCTGTAATCAGCGGCTTTTGCTCAACGATTGTCAATCGAGAGGATTTTTATGAAAGGCATCATCCTCGCCGGCGGGTCCGGCACGCGCCTGTACCCGCTCACGCTCGTGACCTCCAAGCAGCTGCTGCCGGTCTACGACAAGCCCATGATCTACTACCCGCTGTCCACCCTCATGCTGGCGGGCATCCGGGACATCCTGGTCATCTCCACGCCTACCGACCTGCCCAACTTCGAGCGCCTGCTCGGTGACGGCTCGCGCTACGGCGTCAACCTGTCCTACGCCGAGCAGCCGAGCCCCGATGGCCTGGCGCAGGCATTCACCATCGGCGAGGAGTTCATCGCCGGCGAGCCGTGCGCCCTGGTGCTCGGCGACAACATCTTCTACGGCAACGGGCTCAGCCGCCACCTGACGCGCGCCGTCCAGAACGCCGAGTCGGGCCGCGCCACGGTCTTCGGCTACCACGTGGACGACCCCGAGCGCTTCGGCGTCGTCGAGTTCGATGCACAGGGCAGGGCCGTCTCCATCGAGGAGAAGCCAGCGGAGCCCAAGAGCTCCTACGCCGTCACCGGCCTGTACTTCTACCCGGGCGACGTGGCCGCCAAGGCGCACGAGGTGAGGCCCTCGGCCCGCGGCGAGCTGGAGATCACCACGCTCAACCAGATGTACCTGGAGGAGGGGACGCTGTCCGTGGTGACCCTCGGCCGCGGCTACGCGTGGCTGGACACCGGCACCATGGAGAGCCTGCACGAGGCCGCGGAGTTCGTCCGCGCCGTGGAGCACTCCCAGGACCTGCCGGTCTCGGTCCCCGAGGAGATCGCCTGGGAGAACGGCTGGATCACGACCGCCGAGCTGGAGGAGGCCGCCAAGGCCTACGGCAAGTCGGTCTACGGGCAGCACCTGAAGAAGGTCGCCGCCGGCGAGATCGTCAATAGCCCACGCGAGTACTAGCGCAAGCTTGTTTTCTTTTAGGGGTCACCGTTTATCTGGTGGCCCCTTTCGTTATGATTACGTTGACCATAAAGACAATATGATTGGGAGTGGATGTGTTAAGCGTCTACTTTGGCGATATGCCAGAAGCGATTTACAACACAGCGACATATTTCAAAAACTCTTACCGGTCTTCTTGGATTACGGATCCCTATGCAGTCTCGATAATTAAAGATGTCGATCGATCGGTTGTTGTCTCCGAAAACGTCATCGAAAGCCCTGTGCTTGGATCCATCTCCCCACTCCAGCTTTCTGGTGGCGTGAAAACGCTGCTGCTTATGAGATTTGATCGTAAGCATATTTTTAACGCTTCTACCTGTGGTGACAACTGTGCCAAGTGGATTCTCGACATGGCGAAAGACCGCAAGCTCGTTGTGAATCTCTATCATGTGATGGACTTTGGTCGCGAGGATTTTAAAATTAAAGTCGTGAATAGCGGCCGAATCGTTCACAACATGGCCGATTTGATTCACGAGTCGATTCCGTATCTGTAGGTGCTGCTTATGAACGGTTCGCATCTCGTTAAGATTTCCCGCCGCAGGGGAACCAAGTACACATTTACCATTAAACGGAACATTACTATTGTGCGTGGGGATAGTGGCACGGGTAAGACGACACTGTTTGACATGGTCGCAGACTACATGCGAACGGGCGAGCAGTCGGGTGTTTCCTTGCAATGCGATTGTCCCTGTGTCGCCCTGACCGATTATGATTGGCGAAACCAGCTTTCGTCCGTTCATGACTCGATTGTATTTGTCGATGAGGGCTTAAAAGAGATCCATTCTGATGAGTTTGCCCATCATGTGCTGTATTCCTCGAATTATTTCGTGCTGATCTCAAGGGCTGATTTCCCCAATCTTCCGTATAGCGTGGATGAGATTTACAAGATTAAGACGAGCGGAAAATACCATTCTTTCGTCCCTGTTTATCAAGATCGCGGGAATCATCGTTATGCTATTTCCCGGTCGGCGCCAAAACAGGACTTTTCTATCCTTCTATGCGAGGACAGTAAGTCTGGTTTCCAGTTCTTTAAACGGCATTTTGCTGACAGTGAGCTTACCTGTACTTCGGCCATGACGAACAGCGCGATTTTGGGCTGGTTGGATCAGCATCTCGACGATCGCGTGTTTGTTGTCGCGGACGGGGCGGCATTTGGGTGCTATGCGGACCGCGTCCTTAAGCTGCAAGACATTCACCGCGATACTGTTACGGTTTGTCTTCCCGAGTCGTTCGAATGGCTTCTGCTGAGCTCCGGCGTAATTTCAGGGCTAGATGTTAAGACGGTTTTGGAAACCCCAGAAGCCTTTGTAAACAGTGAGAAGTTTAAAAGCTGGGAGGATTTCTTCTATAAGTACTTACGTGAAATAACTGGGGATTCGGTTTTTCACTACGACAAAGACTGCATTTCGGAGGCGTTTTGTACAGGAGGTAATTCTGCGAAGGTTATGGCTCTTATCGCATGCCGAAATGTCCGATAGTTTTGTTGAATAGCGTCGCGGCGTCACTTCCTGCGGCATACTAAAGAAGCTGTACATGCTTCAGATTGGATTTTCATGTCTGAGATTTTCGAACCCAAGAATATCATCGTCACTGGCGGCTGCGGCTTCATCGGCAGCAACTTCGTGCACTACGTGGTCGACAACCACCCCGGGGTGCACGTCACCGTCCTGGACAAGCTGACCTACGCCGGCAACCCCGAGAACATCGCGGGGCTGCCCGCGGGCCGCGTGGAGCTCGTCGTGGGCGACATCTGCGACGCGGGGCTGCTGGGCCGCATCGTCCCGGGCCACGACGCGATCGTGCACTACGCCGCCGAGAGCCACAACGACAACTCCATCGCCGACCCCGAGCCGTTCCTGCGCACCAACGTCGAGGGCACCTTCCGCCTGCTGGAGGCCGTCCGCAAGTACGGCGTCCGCTACCATCACGTCTCCACCGACGAGGTCTACGGCGACCTGGCGCTCGACGACCCCGCCAAGTTCACTGAGGAGACGCCCTATAAGCCGTCCTCTCCGTACAGCTCGACCAAGGCTTCCTCCGACATGCTGGTCCGCGCGTGGACCCGCACCTACGGCCTCCGCACCACGATCTCCAACTGCTCCAACAACTACGGCCCCTACCAGCACGTGGAGAAGTTCATCCCCAGGCAGATCACGAACATCATCGACGGCGTCCGCCCCAAGCTCTACGGCCGCGGCGAGAACGTCCGCGACTGGATCCACACCGAGGACCACTCCTCGGCCGTCTGGGACATCCTCACCAAGGGCCGCATGGGGGAGACCTACCTCATCGGGGCCAATGGGGAGAAGAACAACATCACCGTGCTCCGCATGATCCTGGAGGCGATGGGGCGCGACCCCGAGGACTTCGACTGGGTCGCCGACCGCCCCGGCCACGACCGCCGCTACGCCATCGACAGCACCAAGCTCCAGCGCGAGCTGGGCTGGAGGCCGGCGCACACCGACTTCGCCGGGGGCCTGAAGCAGACGATCGACTGGTACGTGGAGAACGAGGCCTGGTGGCGCCCGGCCAAGGAGGCCACCGAGGCGCGCTACCGCGCACAGGGCCAGTAAGACCGCATCCCGGCGAACCGCACCGCGGGCGCCCCCGGTTACCCAACCTCTTCGATAGGAGCTTTTCCCACATGGCAGACATCGCATTCGAGAAGGACCTCTCCGTCGCCGAGACCGGCATCGGGGGCCTGAAGGTCGTCGACCTCGCCGTCCACGGCGACTCGCGCGGCTGGTTCAAGGAGAACTGGCAGCGCGCCAAGATGTGCGCCCTGGGCATCCCGGATCTCAGGGTCGTCCAGAACAACATCTCCTACAACGACAGCCGCGGCGTCACCCGCGGCATCCACGCCGAGCCCTGGGACAAGTTCATCTCCGTGGCGCGCGGCAGCGTCTTCGGCGCCTGGGTGGACCTGCGCGAGGGCAGCGAGACCTACGGGAAGGTGTTCACCTGCACGCTCGACCCGTCCAAGGCCATCTACGTCCCGCGCGGCGTGGGCAACTCCTTCCAGGCCCTGGAGGACGGCACCGCCTACACCTACCTGGTGGACGCCCACTGGTCCCTCGAGCTCAAGAAGACCTACACCTTCGTGAACCTCGCCGACCCCGAGCTCGCCATCGAGTGGCCGATCCCGCTCGATGAGGCCACCGTCTCCGAGGCCGACCTCAACCACCCGATGCTCAGGGACGTCGTCCCAATGGCGCCCAAGAGGACGCTCGTCACCGGCTGCAACGGCCAGCTGGGCCATGCTGTGCGCAGGCTGGCGGAGGAGCGCGGCGTCGCCAAGGACTTCGACTTCTGCGACATCGACACCTTCGATATGTCAGACCCGGACGCCTACACACAGTACGACTGGTCGCTCTACGGCACCGTGATCAACTGCGGCGCCTACACCGCCGTGGATAGGGCGGAGACCGCCGAGGGCCGCGCGACCGCCTGGAAGGCCAACGCGACCGGCCCCGCCCTCCTCGCCCGCACATGCTCTGATCACGGGATCACCCTCGTCCACGTGTCCAGCGACTACGTCTTCGACGGCACCGCCGAGGTGCACGACGAGGAGGAGCCCCTCAGCCCGCTGTCCGTCTACGGCCAGACCAAGGCCGCAGGCGACATCGCCGTGGCCGGGTGCCCGCGCCACTACATCATGCGCAGCTCCTGGGTCATCGGCGAGGGGCACAACTTCGTCAAGACGATGAAAATGCTGTCCGACCGCGTCGCCGACTCCGAGGACAAGCTGGAGAAGGCCACCGTCGTGGACGACCAGCTGGGCCGCCTTACCTTCACGCGCGACATGGCGCAGGCCATCTTCCACGTGCTGGGGACGCACGCCCCCTACGGCACCTACGACTGCACCGGCTCCGGCACCGTCAAGTCCTGGGCCGATATCGCCCGCGCCGTCTTCGAGGCCGCCAACGGCAACGGGGACAGGGTCGTGCCGGTATCGACCGCCGACTACTACGCGAGCGCCGAGGGCCCCGTCGCCCCGCGCCCGGTCCACTCCGCGCTCGACCTGTCCAAGCTCGAGGCTGCCGGCTTCCACATGCCCGACTGGGAGGAAGAGCTGGGGGAGTACATCAAGACGCTCTAGCCGCTATTAACTTTTCGAGAGTAAAAGCCGCCGTTCTTTAACGGCGGCTTTTCTTGTTGGTGGCTATCTGCGCAGTGGTGCCAATAGTATTTTGCGGAAGATCTACCTCTCTCTTGGCATGGAAGTAGGGTGGCCGGGCTGGTCGTCGTAGGCGTATTTGCTGTACACGTTGACCTCCCACTGCTTTTTTTCGACCTTTGCTACAGAATCTAGGATGAAGCCGGTCGCAAGGCTCAGGCCGCACAGGAACATAAACGAGGCGGCGAGCATAGCGGTGGGGAAGCGCGGGACGAGGCCGGTCTGGAAATATTCGACAACGATGGGCATGCCCAGGGCGAGGCCGAATACCGCGAACAGAAGCGCAACGAGGCTGAAGAACTTCAGCGGGCGGTAGTCCTTGAACAGCGTGCCGATCATCGCAACGACTTTAATGCCGTCGCTCACGGTGTTGAGTTTGGACTCGGAACCCTCGGGACGGTCGCGGTACTCGATGGGCACATCTTTGATGCGCCAGCGGTGGTCGACGGCGTGGATCGAGAGCTCGGTTTCGATCTGAAAGCCCTCGGAAAGCACTGGGAAGGTTTTAACGAACGGGCGGCTCATGGCGCGGTAGCCTGTCATGACGTCATCGAAGCTGTAGCCATAGATCCACTTGATCATGGCGCGGACCAGATTATTGCCAAAGCCGTGGAAGGCACGCTTGTTCTCCTCGGCGTAGGTGCCGTTGGAAAGGCGATCGCCTACGGTCATGTCGGCCGTGCCGTTAAGGATGGGCTCGCAGAGGGCCTTGGCCGCCTCGGCGGGGTAGGTGTCGTCTCCGTCGACCATCAGGTAGCAATCGGCGTCGATATCGCGAAACATCTGGCGGCACACGTTGCCCTTTCCCTGACGGGGCTCAAAGCGGACTGTGGCGCCGTGCTCGGTGGCAATGCGTGAGGTATCGTCCGACGAGTTGTTGTCATAGACATAGACCGTCGCCTGCGGAAGCTCGCGGTGAAAGTCGTCGATGACTTTGCCGATCGTGAGCGCTTCGTTGTAGCAAGGGATGATGACGGCGATGGATTCAGAATTCACTTAATGCTCCTTATACATTCAATCCTAGAAAGTATAGCCGTTTGGGCCTGGCATCCTAAGATGTGGGTTAGTTCTCCAGTTTTGTTGCGCGAATCGTTTGCATGGCCGTCGGGTCTATACTGTTCGTTTGTCAACGATTACGAGTAAAGGAGTTGCATCCGTGTCGGATCAGACAAAGCAACAAGAAACTCGCAGTCTGCCTGCGACGTTTGCTAAGAACGAATTTGAGAAGGACGCGTTTATCCTTCGTCAGCTGGTTACCAAGGATTTTAAGATCAAGTATCGCCGTAGCGTTCTGGGCGTCGCATGGTCGGTGCTCAACCCGCTGCTGATGATGATCGTCATGGCCATCGTGTTCTCGACGATTTTTGGCCAGGGCCGCAATGGCTCAATGACGCCCGAGATGTACCCGCTGTACTTGATCGTGGGTAACATCACCTTTGCCGTCATGTCTGAGTCTACTAACCAGGCCCTGACGTCGATCGTGGGCGCTGCCCCTCTGCTCAAGAAGGTTAAGGTGCACCGCTGGGTTTTCCCGGTGCAGAAGGTGCTCTTCTCGCTGGTCAACTTTGCCTTCTCGCTGGTCGCCGTCGCCATCGTCATGCTGTGGTTCCGCGTTATGCCTTCTTGGCACCTGATTCTGTTGCCGGTTTGCCTGCTGCTGCTTATGTGCTTCTGCATGGGCCTGGGCATGATGCTCTCTGCCCTTACGGTCTTCTTCCGCGACGTTATGCATCTGTGGAGCGTCGTCATTACGGCGTGGACTTACATTACGCCCATCTTCTGGACGACTGACTATATTGCGCAAATGCCGCATCTCGTGCGTATCTTGATGTATGCGAACCCCATGTTCAACTACCTGCAGTTTATGCGCGATATCTTCCTGTTCCAGACTACGCCCTCGCTTATGACGTTTGGTATGTGCGTCGCTTGGGCGGTTCTTGCGCTTATTATTGGCTATACCGTGTTCCATAAGTCCGAGCGCAAATTTATCCTCTACATCTAAGGAGTGCTGTGATGACTGAATCTGTTGTTGATTACAGCGAGCAGCCTCTGGCTGTCGAGGTCGACGACGTCACCATGATCTTTAACATGGCGTCCGAGTCGCTGACCAACCTCAAGGAGTACTTCATTAAGCTTGCCAAGCACGAGCTGTTCTTTGAGGAGTTTAGGGCGCTTAAGCACATCTCGTTTGATATTCATCGCGGCGAGGTTGTGGGTCTGGTCGGCACCAATGGCTCCGGCAAGTCTACGATGCTCAAGATTATCGCTGGCGTTCTTGAGCCTAGCGAGGGCAGCGTTAAGGTGCACGGTAACATCGCGCCGCTGATTGAGCTTGGCGCCGGCTTTGACCCCGAGCTGACCGCCCGCGAGAACATCTATCTGAACGGCGCCCTGCTCGGCTATACCAAGGAGTTCATCGACGCCAACTTTGACGGCATTATCGAGTTCGCTGAGCTGCAGAACTTTGTCGATATGCCGCTTAAGAACTTCTCTTCGGGCATGGTGGCGCGTATCGCCTTTGCAATCGCGACGATTACCGAGCCCGATATTCTGATCGTTGACGAGACGCTGTCCGTCGGTGATGTGTTCTTCCAGCAAAAGTGTGAGGCCCGCATCCAGCACTTTATCCAGAGCGGCGACGTGACGGTTCTGTTCGTTTCGCACTCTATGGAGCAGGTTGAGCGCATCTGCCAGCGTGCCGTTTGGATTGAGAAGGGTGACCTTCGCATGGACGGCCCGGTCGATGAGGTCTGCAAGGCGTACCGCGAGCAGTTCAACTAGGTTATAATTACTTGCGCCTGACAGGCTTGTGCTTGCTTGGGCGTGCGGTTATTTGCTCCATTAGCTCAGTTGGATAGAGCAGGGGACTTCTAATCCCAAGGTCGACGGTTCGAATCCGCCATGGAGCACCATCGTTTATTAAGCCCAGACCGCTTGGTGGTCTGGGCTTTTTTCATCTTGTGTGTTGCTGGAGCCGAGCGCGAGCAAGCCGCTGCTGTTTGTTGGGGTTGGCATTTTACTTTTCGAGATGCTCTTTCAGCAGCTCCAACGCGTGGGCGTAGCCCTTCAGGCCCTCTCCGGTGATGGTGGCGAAGCAGGCCAGACGGGCGTAGCTCACCTGGCGGAAGTCTTCGCGGGTCTCGACTGCGCTAATGTGGACCTCCACAGCCGGGATGGCGACGGCTTTGAGCGCGTCCAGGATGGCCACGCTTGTGTGCGTGTAGGCGGCCGGGTTGATGACGATGCCGTCGACCTTTCCGTAAGCCTCCTGGATCTTGTCGACGATGCTGCCCTCGTGGTTGGACTGGAAAACCTCGACCTCGTCGAAGCCCTGTGCGGCACCCGCTTCCTGGCAGATCTGCACTAAGCGATCGTAGTTGTCGCTGCCGTAGATGCCTGGCTCGCGAATGCCGAGCATGTTGAGGTTGGGGCCGTTAATGACGAGTGCTTTCATGGTTGCTTCCTTTGCAGTTGAAAAACCACCACAAAGGTGCCTGCCCCCTTTGTGGTGGTTTTGGTTAGAGAGCGGGTGGGAGGGTGTCGAGGAGGGCATGGACGGTGTTGGCGGCGCAGTCGCGTGAGTCGATGATGTAGTCGGCCCAGGCGCGGTAGCGCGGCATACGCTGCTCGGCCAGCTTGTCGATGCCGTCGCGCGCGGTGATGGGGCGGCCCTTGTGGGCGAGCTCGTCGAGCTTGCGGTTGAGCATCACGATTTGGCTGTTTTGGTGCAGCAGAGGGTAGTTCTCGTCGCGCGTAACCACGCCGCCGCCGGTGGAGAGCACCAAGCCGCTGCGCTTGGAGATGTCGGCCAGCGCTGCCGTCTCCTGCTCGCGGAAGGCCGCCTCGCCGCACTTGATGATAAAGTCGGCGCAGGGCATGCCCAGGCGCTCCTCGAGGGCGCGATCGAGATCGATGTGCTCGCGGCCCGTGAGCTGGGCGATCTGCTCGCCCACGCGGGTCTTGCCCGAGCCCGGCATGCCGATCAGCGCGATGTTCTGTTCGCGGCGTGACAGGCGCTCCGTTACGTCCAGGATCCTCTCGCGCGGGGTGGCTTTGCCGGTATAGCGCTCGACAGCTTGTGCCGCCTGGGCAACAAGCATAAGCAGGCCGCCGATGCAGGGGATGCCGCGGCGCTCGGCCTCGAGCATCAGGCCCGTGCGGGCGGGGTTGTAGACAATGTCGATGACGCCCTCGAGCGCATCGAGGCCTTCGAGCGTGCAAGGCGCGTCGGGGCAATGGGGGAACATGCCGGCGGGCGTGCAGTTGACGAGTAGGGAGGCGTCGGACTGCTGCGCGATATTGTCGTAGTTGACCTCGCTCGTGCGACCCACGGGTACGACGATGGCGCCCATGTCTCCCAGCACCATACTTGCCGTGGTGCCGGCGCCGCCGGTGGCACCGAGCACGAGGGCCTTCTTGCCGGCAACCTCAACGCCCAACTCCTCGACCAGGCACTGGAAACCGAAGTAGTCAGTATTATCGCCGTGCAGGCGGCCGTCGGGCAGGCGCGTGATGGTGTTGACGTTGCCCATGCGCTCGGCGAGCGGGCTCAGCTCGTCCAGGTATTCCATGACGGCGCGCTTGTAGGGGATGGTCACGTTGGTGCCCTCCCATTCGTCGCCCGTCATAAAAGCCTCAAGATCCTCGGGCTCGCGCTCAAAACGCACGTACTCAAGCCCCGCCAGCTCCTTGTAGATGGTCGGGGTGTAGCTGTGGCCCAGCACGCGGCCCAGCACGCCGTAGGGGCGGGTTGCGGCGGTATCGGTCATCTAGAGCACCTCCGTGTAGCTGCCAAAGTAGGTGAAGCTCTCGCATACGTCGTCGATCGAATCGAGCAGGTCGTCGAGGGCCTTGCTGCCAAAGGGACAGTCCAGGTCAAAGTAGAACATAAACTCAAAGTCGCGACCGGGGATGGGGCGGCTCTCGAGCTTGATGAGGTTGATGTTGAGTGCGTAGAAGCGCTCGAGCACGCGATAGAGGGCGCCCGGCTCGTTGGCCGTGGTGATCATGAGCGAGGTACGGTTGGCACCGGGATAGACGCGTGGCTCGCGGCTGATGACGACAAAGCGCGTGTAGTTGTTGTCCGAGTCCTGGATGTTGGACTCCAGCACCTCCAGGCCATAGAGTGCCGCGCAGCTGCGCGATGCGATGGCGGCAACATCGGTGCGGTCGGAATTGGCGACCATCTCGGCCGACATGGCGGTGTTGGGGTACTTGGTGGCGTGCAGGTCGTGGGACTCGATAAAGCCCGCACACTGGGCAATGGCTTGGCCGTGGCTGTAAACCTCGCGCACGTCGGCGAGCTTGGTGCCGGGCTTGACGAGCATGTTGTGGTCGATCTTGAGGCGAAGCGAGCGCACGATGTGGAAGTCGAACTGGGCGAGCAGGTCGTAGACGGCGTTGACCGAGCCGGCGGTGGAGTTCTCGATGGGCAGCACGCCAAACTCGCAGAAGCCGTCGCGCACAGCGCGCATAACGCCTTCGAAGGTCTCGAAAAACGCGATGTCGGGCACGTCGAAGAGTTTGCACGCGGCGATCTGGCTATAGGCACCTTCCACGCCCTGGCAGGCAACTGTGGCCGTTTGAGGGAAGGGCGTGTCAAAGGCTGCAGCCGTGGCGTGGGCCTTTTGCGAGACGGTGATGCCCTTGAGCTCGTTGATGTAGCGCTGCTGCTCGGCCTTGCTCATGCTCATAAGGAGGCGGAACAGGGTGATGGTCTGCGCCTCGTAGCGCTCGGGCGCGCGGCTGGCGAGGTTGTTGAGTTTTGAGCGCTCGCGGGCGGGGTCAAAGACGGCCTTGCCCATCTCGATCTTTGATTTGGCGACCTCGGTGGCAATGTCCATACGCTCGACAAAGCTATTGAGGAGCGTGGTGTCGATGCCATCGATGGTCTGGCGAATATCGGCAAGGTCCATGGAGGCCCCTTTCACGTAATGGCAGAGTTGACAGGCAACCCAGGTGAGTCGGGTTAGAGCTGGCCTGCGTCCTCGAGGAGGGCGTCCCAGATGGCCAGCGCTGCGGCTGCTTCGGCTACGGGGACAGCTCGGGGGACGATGCAGGGATCGTGACGACCGTGGACCGAGAGTTCGACATTTTCCATGGCGTCCATGTCCACGGTCTGCTGCTCGCGGCCAATGGAGGGCGTCGGCTTTACGGCCATACGCCACATGACGGGCGCGCCGGTCGAAATACCGCCCAGGATGCCGCCGGCGTTGTTGGATTCGACCTCGATCTTTCCGGTCTCGGCGTCGATGCGATACGGATCGTTGTTCTCGCTGCCGCGCATGGCGGCCACGGCAAAACCCATGCCAAACTCCACGCCCTTCACGGCGGGAATGCCAAACGCGATCTGCGCGATTCGGTTTTCGATGCCATCGAACATGGGATCACCGATGCCCGCGGGAAGCCCGTAAATGCCGCACTCCACGATGCCGCCGATGCTGTCGAGTTCGTCGCGCGCGGCTAGGATCTCCTCGCGCATGCGGCCGGCTGCGGCGGCGTCAATGCACGGCAGATCGTTCGTAAGGATCGCCTTGCGGTCGGCCTCGCGATAGACCATATCGTCCATCGGCAGGTCGGAGATGCCGCCGATCTGCGCGACGTGCGCCATGACCTGAATGCCGCGGGCCTCGAGTGCCTGCAGCGCAATGCCGCCGGCGATGCACAGGGGTGCCGTTAGGCGGCCGGAGAAATGCCCGCCACCAGCGACATCGTGCATGTTGTGATACTTCACACGCGCCGGGTAATCGGCATGTCCCGGACGGGGCTTGCGGCGCAGCTCGGAATAGTCCTTGGAGCGCGTGTTGGTGTTCTCGATAATCGCGGCAATGGGCGCGCCGGTGGTATGTCCATCGACAACACCGGCGATGATGTGGGCGGCGTCGGCCTCGCGGCGTTTGGTCGCGGTCTCGTCGCGGCCGGGGGCGCGACGGTCGAGGAAGGCCTGCAGCTTCTCCTGGTCCACAGCGATGCCCGCCGGGATGCCATCGAGCGAGCAGCCGATAGCGGGGGAGTGCGATTGGCCGAAGATGCTTAAGTGCAATGCGTTGCCAAAGGTCGAGGACATGCTATTCCTCCTCGAGTGTGACCTTGCCGCCCAACAGGCGGTAGTGGTCGAAGAAATCGGGATAGGACTTGTTGACGGCCTCGGCGCCGTGGATCACGACCTCGCCGGTGGCACGGCTCGCAGCGATGGCGGCCATCATGGCGATGCGGTGGTCGTTGTGCGAATCGACCTCGCCGCCGGTGAAGGCATCGACACCCTTGATGATGAGGTCGTCACCGGCGATGCGCACCTGTGCGCCCAGCGCGGTGAGCTCGCGGGTGGTGGTGACCAGACGGTCAGATTCCTTGATGCGCAGGCGCGCACAGTCACGGATGAACGTGCGGCCCTGAGCCAGCGAGGCCACGGCCGAGATAACGGGTACCAGGTCGGGAATGTCGTGGGCGCTCATCTCAAAGCCGGCGAGCTTGTCGGACTGCACGGTGGCGGCGTTGGTGGAGCGCACGATGCGGGCGCCAAAGCGCGAAAGCGCGGCGAGCACGTTGCGGTCGCCCTGCGCGGAGCTGAGCGACACGCCCTCGACGGTGATGGGGTCGGTGCCGATGGCGCCGGCACACAGCCAAAAGGCGGCGTTGGACCAGTCACCCTCGACGGCTACGCTGCCGGGCGTGCGGTACGAGCCGCTGCTCACGCGGAAGTTCGTGACCTCGGGCTGGCCGTCCTTGGCCGGAATACGCTCGACGTTGACCTCGACGCCAAAGGCCTTCATGGCCTGGATCGTCAGGTTGATGTAGGGACGGCTCTCAATGAGGCCGGTTACCTGCACGCAGGAGGGCTGGGCCAGCAGCGGGGCTGCCAGCAGAAGGCCGGAGATATATTGCGAGCTCACGTTGCCCGGAAGCACAAAGGTGCCCGGGCGCATGCGTCCGCTCGTCTTGAGCGGAAAACCGCCCAGGCCCTGTAGGTCGCAGCCGGCGGCGATGATCTCGTCCGAGAGCGGGGACAGCGGGCGGGCGCCCAAGCGTCCCTGACCCACAAAGGTTGCTTCTGCGCCCAGCGCGCAGGCGACGGGTAACATAAAGCGGAGCGTGGATCCGCTTTCACCGCAGTCAAGCGTGCCGCCGGCAAGGGCCTTGAGCAGGCCAAATTCAACACTCTTCATGGTGGGGTGGACCTGGAAGCCGTCCTCGACGGTCTCGATGCGAGCACCCAGTGCCGTAAGGCAGCGCACCGTGGCCTCGATGTCGGCGCAGGTGGTGTTGCAGGTGACGTGCGTCTCGCCGTTGGCGAGCGCAGCGCAGATGATGAGGCGATGCGCCATCGACTTGGACGCGATGGCGGGAACGGTGCCCTTGAGCGGGGACGGGGTGATGCGGGCTAGCATGCGGATGCGTCTCCCTTCTGGCCGAGGCCCTCGGCAATGAGTTCGTGGAAAGTGGAAAGTGGCGTGCGGTCGATGCTGCAGCGGCCAATGCCGTGCGGAATCACCAGGTCGATAGTGTCACCGGCGCGTTTTTTGTCGTGCAGCGCCTCGGCAAAGATGGCGTCGGCCGAAAGCTCGCAGCGGGTCTTGAGGCCGTGGCGCGCGCAGAGTTCCTCGATGCGACAGGGCAGCTCGGCATCGCAAATGCCGTGCAGGGCCGCGGCACGCGTGATGATGCCCATGCCGATCGACACACAGTTGCCGTGTCCCAGACTAAAGTGCTCGCAGGCCTCGACGGCGTGTCCGGCGCTGTGTCCAAAGTTGAGGAGCTTGCGCTGGTTGGTTTCGCGCTCGTCGGCGACGACCACGGCGCGCTTGATGTCGATATTGCGGGCGATGATGAGCGCTACGCGGGCCACATCGCGGTTGAGCAGCTCCAGCGTGAGCGGAGTCTTCTCCAGCTCGGCGAAAAGCTCCGGGTCGGCGATCACGGCGTGCTTGACGACCTCGCCGCAGCCATCGGCGAACTGCTCGGGCGTGAGGGTGGCCAGGCACCCCACGTCGGCGATAACCACGCTCGGCTGCCAAAAGGCGCCGGCCAGGTTCTTGCCGGCAGCCAGATCGATGGCGGTCTTGCCGCCCACCGACGAATCCACCATGGCGAGCAGGCTCGTCGGGATCTGCACAAACTTGCAGCCGCGCATGTAGGTGGCGGCCACAAAGCCCGCCACGTCGCCCACGACGCCGCCGCCGAGTGCCACGATCACGTCGGAGCGCGAAAGCTCGTGCTCGGCCACAAACTCCAAAATGGCAACGTAGGTCTCGGCGCGTTTATGGGCCTCGCCGGCCTCGAAGGTGCAGATGCTCACCTCGTAGCCTGACGCCTCCAGGCTCTGCTTAACGGGCATCTGGTAGAGTGGGCCCACGTTGGTGTCCGTAACGATGACAGCGCGCGAGCCGCCGGCGGTGGCTCGAACGAGCGGTCCCGCCTGCTCCAGCAAAAACGTGCCAACATGCACCTGGTAGGGGCGTGCGGTGTCGATATCGATGGTAATCGCCATAAGCTTCGGTCCTTTCGACCTGGCGTGATGGGTGGTCTAGTGGGAGGCCTCGTCGTCGAGTGCGCGCTTAATTCGGTCGCCCTCGGCAAGGAGATTCTCCAGATAGCGCTGGTCGCGGTTCTTGAGCGCACGGCTGTAGGCGCCGAGCGAATCGATCAGATGGTCGATCTCGAAGGCAAGCGCATCGGCGTCGTCGATCATGAGCTCGGACCACATCTGGGGGTTGAGGTGCGCCACGCGGGTGAGATCGCGGTAGCTACCGGCCGAAAAGCCGTGGTGGACCTGGGCAGTGGGGCTTTTGACGTAGGCGTTGGATACCACGTGCGCAAGCTGGCTCGTGAAGGCGATGACACGGTCGTGCTCGGCGGCGCTGGTCACGCTGAACTTGCCAAAGCCCAAGGGGCGCACCATCTCGCGCACCTGGCCCAAAAGCTCCAGCTTGAGCGCATCGTCCACCGCGGGCGGTACGAGCACGAGTGGCGCGCCCTGGAACAGGTCGGCGCGGGAGTGTGCATAGCCCGAGTACTGCGTGCCCGCCATGGGGTGCGCGCCCACAAAGTAAAAGCCGTGCTCGTGGGCAAGCTCAAAGGCGCGCTCGCACACGATACCCTTGACGCCCACCGTGTCAATTACCACGGGGCCCATGATGGCCTCGGTATCGGTGGCGTCGGCGAGTGCCTGGGCGTGTGCCTCGAGCCACTCGATGCAGGCTTCGGGGTAGCAAGCCAGGACGATGATGTCGCATTCGCCGAGCGTCTCGTCGTTGAGCTCGCCGGCAACGGTGCCCATGCTGGCAGCCGTCATGACATCGTCATCGGGATCCCAGGCCAGCACGCGGACGCCCGCCTGCGCATAGCCGCGGGCAAAGCTGCCGCCGATGAGGCCAAGGCCGACGATGCCGGCGCACTTGGGGCCGCCCTGGTTAACGCGCGCGTTTCTCACTGTACCCATGGGCTACTCCATGGTCTCTTGGCAGACGACCTCGCGGATGGCTCGGATGCGGCGCATGGTGTCGTCGAACTGATCGGGGGTGAGGGCCTGGGCGCCGTCGGACCAGGCGTGGCTCGGGTCGTCGTGGACTTCGATCTCCAGGCCGTTGGCGCCGCAGGCGGTCGCAGCGAGCGCCATGGGCTCAACGTAGCGAGTGTATCCGGTGGCGTGGCTGGGATCGGCGACGACGGGCAGGTGCGACAGGTGGTGCAGCACCGGCACGGCGTTGAGGTCGAAGGTGTTGCGGGTGCGGGTCTCGAAGGTGCGAATGCCGCGCTCGCACAGGATGACGTTGTCGTTGCCCTCGCTCATGATGTACTCGGCGGCCATGAGCAGCTCATCGATCGTGCCGGACATGCCGCGCTTAAGCAAGATCGGAGTCTTGGTCTTGCCGACCTCTTTGAGCAGAGGGAAGTTCTGGGCGTTGCGGGCGCCGATCTGCATGACGTCGATTTTCTTGTCCAGGAAGACCTGTACGTCGCGCGGGTCCATGATCTCGGTGACGATCGGCATGTCGAGCTCGGCAGACGCCTCGCACAGCAGGTCCAGGCCGGCAGGGCCCATGCCCTGGTAGGCGTACGGGGAAGTGCGGGGCTTGTAGGCGCCGCCGCGCAGCATCGTGGCACCGGCGGCCTTCACGCGGCGGGCGATGCGGATGAGGTTCTCGCCCTCGACGGAGCACGGGCCAGCGATGACCTGGAACTGATCGCCGCCGATCTTGACGCCGTGGCCGCAGTCGATGACGGAGTCCTCGGGGTGGAACTTGCGGTTGGCGCGCTTGAACGGCTCGGAGACGCGCTGCACGCGCTCGACGATATCCATGGACTCGAGTAGGAACGGGTCGATCTTGGTCGTATCGCCCACCAGGCCGATGATCGTCTCATTCTCGCCGCGCGAGACATCGGTCTTCAGGCCCTTTTTCTCAATCCAGCTGACGATATGGCTGACGGCCTCGTCGCTGGCGCTCTGCTTTAAAATTGCAATCATGGTGTGCCTCTCACCTCGATGGATAACTTTTGCAAAAACGGCCCGCATCGCGAGCCGTGTATATATGGTGCATGAGAGTTTATACTATCTGACTCGCTTTTGCCTTCTAAAGTGGGCCGTTGCGCCGCGTCTTCCTCGGAATTGCAAAGCTTTTTCTTTTATTTTGATAGCCCGTGGTGCACTTGGGTATAATGCCATACGTTGGCCCTATTAGCTCAGGGGATTAGAGCGTCTGCCTCCGGAGCAGAAGGCCGTTGGTTCGAATCCAACATGGGGCACCATCGAACGTAAGACCGTCCGAACCTCGCATGGTCCGGGCGGTTTTTCTTATACCGACGCGACGTGATGGGACGTGGTATGGCAGCAACGGATATCGAGCGTGGACTCTCGACCGCCGAGGTCGAGGAGCGCATCGCCGCCGGTAAGATCAACCGCAACATGGAGCTCAAGACCAAGTCGGTCAAAGAGCTCATCATCGAGAACCTCTGCACGCTGTTCAATTTGATCAACGTGATCTTGGCGTTCCTGGTCATTTTGACCGGTTCGTTTAAGAATCTGACGTTCCTGTTCGTGGTGTTCCTCAATACCGCTATTGGCGTCATCCAGTCCATGCGTTCCAAGAAGATGGTCGATAAGCTCACGCTGCTGACCTCCAAGAAGGCCATTGCGGTGCGCGACGGCGCCGAGGTGGAGCTCGACCTGGACCAGATCGTGCTCGACGATATCATCCGCCTGGGGCGTGGCGACCAGATTCCCGCTGACGCCGTGGTGGTTTCGGGCGAGGCGCTCGTGAACGAGAGCCTGCTGACGGGCGAGAGCGACCTTATTAAGAAACAGCCCGGTTCCGAGCTCATGAGCGGCAGTTTTATCGACTCAGGCCTGCTGCGCGCCCGCGTGATCCATGTCGGCGCCGACAACTACGTGGCCAAAATTAATAACGAGGCCAAGTACGTCAAAAAGGTCAATTCCGGGATCATGAACGAGCTTAACGCCATCGTGCGCTTTGCGAGCATCATCATGATCCCGCTCGGTTTGGCGTTGTTTGCCTCGAGTGTGAGCGAGCTGTGGGATGCCGCGGGAACCCCAGGCGATAGCGCGCTTTCGTGGTGCTTCTCCGAGCTGTTGGCTGGCCATGTGCCTTCGTCGGCGCTGCTGTTCACAGTGGGCGCCCTGCTGGGCATGATCCCGCAAGGCCTGGTGCTGCTGACCTCGTCGGTGCTTGCCATCGCCACGGTGCGTCTGGCGCGCCGCAAGGTGCTCGCGCAGCAGCTCTACTGCATCGAGACGCTCGCGCGCGTCGACGTGCTGTGCCTGGACAAGACGGGCACCATCACGTCGGGTCGCATGGAGGTCGAGGGCACGTATCCGCTGCCGGTCGAGGGTATGGGTGCGGGGGAGAGCGACGCCGCCGTTCCCGTCGATACCACGGTGCTCGATTTTGCGCTGGCTAACGTGGCGCGTGCGACTTCGGCCGATGCCAACGAGACCTGCCAGGCGCTGCTCAACTATTACGCCGATCGCCCGGTCGAGGTGTCTGAGCCGCTGTCGGTCATTCCGTTCTCGTCCTCCAAAAAGTGGAGCGGCGCGTCGTTTGCGCAGGGCTCCTATGTGATGGGTGCGGCGCAGTTTGTGCTCTCTGATCGTGCGTTTGCCCAGGTCGAGAACCGTGTCGCCGAGCTTGCCGATACCTGCCGCGTGCTCGTGGTGGCGCGCGTGGACGGCTTTACGCCCGATGGCGATATGGTGGGCGAGGCCGAGCCCGTGGGCTTTGTGACCATCCGCGACGAGATTCGTACCTCGGCGGCCGAGACCATCGGCTACTTTAACGAGCAGGGCGTGACCCTCAACGTGATCAGTGGCGACGACCCGCGTACGGTGTCGTCGATCGCGCGCGTGGTGGGCGTGCCGGGGGCGGACGCTTATGTGGACGCCACGACGCTCGATACGCCGGCCAAGCTCGATGCCGCAGTGGACCGCTACCATGTCTTTGGTCGTGTGACCCCGCAGCAGAAGCGCGAGCTCGTGCAGGCGCTCAAGCGTCGCGACCATACCGTTGCCATGACGGGCGACGGCGTCAACGACGTGCTGGCACTCAAGGAGGCCGACTGCTCCGTAGCCATGGCCGCCGGTTCCGACGCCGCGCGCAACGTGGCCGAGATCGTGCTGGTCGACAACGATTTTGCCTCGATGCCCGCCGTGGTGGCTGAGGGCCGTCGCTCCATCAACAACCTGCAGCGTTCGGCTTCGCTGTTCTTGACCAAGACGCTGTTCTCGATGGGCCTGGCGGCGCTGTGCATCGCGCTGCCGCCGTACCCTTTCGAGCCGATTCAGATGACGCTCATCAACTTCTTCTGCATCGGCGCGCCGGGCTTTGTGTTGGGCCTGGAGCCCAACAATGCTCGCGTGAAGGGTGCGTTTTTGACCAACGTGCTCAAGCGTGCACTGCCGGCGTCGATTGCGGTCATTTTGGCTGCGGCGCTCGATATCTTTGTGGCGCGCGTGTTTGGCTTTAGCCAGCTCACGCTGTCTACGATGTGCCTGCTTACGTCGTGCGCGGCGAGCGTCAGCCTGATCTGGCGCATCTCGCAGCCTCTCACGCCCTTGCGCGTGGTGCTCTTTGTGTTTGTAGTCGCTGGCATCTTGGTGGGCGTTATCGGATTCCCGGAGCTGCTGTCTATTGCCAACCTGTCGATGGGCCAGATGGTTATCTTGGCTGTCATCGTGGTCTTTACCTGCTCGGTGTTCTTTAAGCTCGCCACGATGATGGATTCGCTCAAGCCGCGTCGTCGTCATGCCGCAACTGGTTTTGGACGCGGTGTGCGCGTCCACCTGGGTCGCGGTGGCGGCAAGGTGAGCTCGACGGGTTCGACGGCGGAGCGTTTTGCCAAGCGCGTCGCCGCCGACATGGCGCAGCGCCGCGAAGATCGCACCGCTCGCGAGGCCGAGGCCCGCGCACTCGAGGGCGTGGCCCAGGTCCAGCCCAAGAAAAAGAAGGGTAGCGGAGCCAAGCGCTCTCGCGTAACCAAGTCCGCCCAAGGCATCAAAGTCTCGATGCCGAGCAAAAAGAAGAAGTAACTACGCGCCCTGGCGATGTTGAATTGGTGCCTTGCTCCAGTGGAGCCGTGGCGATGTTATGCTCTAACCTCGATTGTTTGAATTGCTTCGAAAAGAGGATGCCGTGATCTGCCCGCATTGCCTTAAGACTATCGAGGACGGCGCCTCGTTCTGCCCCTACTGCAACGCCTATGTGGGTCCGGGCGATGGTCCCGAGCACACCGAGTTTGTGTTCTGTGAGGGCTGCGGTGCCCGTCTTTCTCCGCATGATCGTACATGCCCCAAATGCGGACGCCCGGCTCCGGGTATCCTCTCCGAGGACGCGGCTGCATCCGATCTGGCAGCGGGCCGCACGGCGGGCTTTCCGCGCCTAACGCAAGAGCAGATCGATACCGAGGTGCCGCATGCGCCGGCCTCTGCCGCTGCGGTGCTTTCGGACGCCGCCGACCCCAATGAGACCTGCGTGCTGCCAGCTTTCGATAAGGATTTCGGTATCCCCAAGGTCGATATTCCCATGCCCGTTTCCCTGCATGACGATGCTCAAAAACCCAAGCGCAAGGTGCACCCCGACGAGGATGCCTATCACAAGCACAAGCGTCATATTCCCAAGCCGCTTATCGTCATCGCGGTCCTTGCCGTCGTTTGCGGCGGTGCCTATTGGTTCGTGACGACCGATCCCATGGGTGTCATGCCTGGCTTCTACGACCAGTTTGGCCAGGCCGCGCAGACGACCTTCCCCACGCGCCAAAAGGGCGAGGCCACTGAGGACGATACCAAGCAGGACGATTCTGCCGAGGTGGTCCAGGAAGAAACCGTGCTCACCGATGATCAGCTCTATACCAGGCTCGACGGTCTGTATCAGACCATCGTGTCCTACGCTGACGAAGACCAGATCGGCGAGGTCATCGATTCCTTTAACAACGGCTATCTCCGAACGCCGCTGTCCACCCGTCAGGAGCTGTCGCAGAGTGCCTACGCCCTGCGCGACCAGATCAAAAAGACGCAAGATGAGCTTAACAACCTGAAAGTACAGGACGATACGGTCTATGCGGACGACATCGCCCACTTAAAGCAGCTTGCCGAGTGGATGTATGAGCGCGTCGACGTGATCTGCCAGAGCTGGGACATCTCGCTGGCCATTCCCGATGGCGAGTCGATGAGTTCCCACCAAAGCGAGATCCTGGCGCCCATCGCGCAGGGTGGCAACAGCGCGCTGAACCAGTACGACGCCAATGTGGGTTCCTGGAAGCCGCAGCAGCGTTTCTAAAATTAGTTCGCCATAGTCGGCATAACCTACGTGCGCAATTGATGTAAGCCCGTGCTTATTGCTACAATTCGTACAAATATGCTTTAAACGCACGAGGAAGGAACCACATGTTTGGTTTTAAGAAAGAGCTCTACACGCCCGAGTATCAGCTTGTCGGCGACGAGTGCGCCGTAATCGAGACGTCGAAGGGTACCATCAAGGTCAAGTTTGACGGCGAGGGCGCTCCCATTCATGTCGCGAACTTCTGCGAGCTTTCCACGATGGGCTTCTATGATGGCCTTAAGTTCCATCGCTATGTGCCCGGTTTTGTTATCCAGGGCGGGGACCCCAATACCCGCGACATGTCCGGCGCCGACGTCGCCGCCGGTCTTGAGGGCCCCGACGGCATGCCCGGTACCGGTGGCCCCGGCTACTGCATCAAGGGCGAGTTCGCCACCAATCCGCGCAACAGCCATGTCGATGGCGCCCTTGCCATGGCGCGCTCCATGGACCCCGATTCCGCGGGTTCGCAGTTCTACTTCTGCCTGGGCGCCCAGCATAACCTCGATTCCGGTTACACCGTCTTTGGTACCACGGTCGAGGGTCTCGATGTGATTTCGCAGCTGCGTGCCGGCGACGAGATCGTTCATGTCGAGATCGTTCACGAGTAAAGGGGACTTCCTTGAATAGCCAGCTGATCCAACAGGGCCGCGCCGCTTACCGCGCGGGTGATTTTTCTGCTGCAGCCCAGATGCTTGGGGCGGCAAAGACTCCCGATGAGATTATGGGCGAGGCCGATCACCTTCGTGGCAACGCCTTGATGCACCTGGGCATGTATGCCGAGGCCGCCGAGGCCTATGCCGCCGCCCTCAACGACGGCACCTACGGCAAGCGCGGCGCGCTGCTCACCAACCGCGGCAAGGCGCTCGCCGCCGTGGGCGACTACACGACGGCCGCTCAGGCTTTCTCTGCTGCTACGCAGGATGCTTCCTATGCCACGCCGTTCAAGGCCTATCTGGGTCTAGGCAATGCGCTGTTCCAATCGGGCGACTATGCCAACGCGGGAACCGCCTTCCGTCAGGCTGCTATCGACGGCGCCAATCCGGCTCCTGCCGCCGCGCTCGGCGAGCTCGGTCGTTGCTTCATTAAGCTCGGCCGTCCGGCGGATGCCGTGGAGACCTACCGCACGGCTATCGACTTTGCCGGCCCCCGCGACGACACGCGTGCGCTCAACGCCGGCATGGGTCAGGCGCTTTCTGCTGCCGGCCGTCCCTCCGACGCACTCGACGCCTTTAACGCCGCTACTGCCGATGGCATCTACCAGCTCACCTCCGAGCAGGCCGATGAGCTTGCCCGCGTGCACGATTCGCTTGCCGCGCTGTCTGCCCAGACGGCTATGGCCACGGCTCCGGCGCCCGCGATGGACGCTCCTGCCGTCGATCCGCTCGATCCTACGGGCGCGACCGGTCAGTTTATGCCCGATCCCTCGGACACCGGCTTCTTTACGCTGTCCGAGTCCGAGATGGTCCAGCAGGACCGTCAGGATCGTAAGCAGGCCAAGGTCCGTCGTCGCCATCGCCACACGGGTCTCAAAGTCTTCATCGTGCTGCTTCTGCTCATTTTGATCGCCGCGGGCGGTCTGGGCTTTGCCTACACGCGCGGCTTTGGCTTCCCGTCTCAGGAGTCTGTCGTTACCGATCTGTTCCAGGCTGCCGGCGACGGTGACACCGCAAAGGCCGAGTCTTGCCTGGCCTCGAACCTGTCCGAGGACGCTAAGTCGATGATCATCTCCTCGATTCCGCAGGGTGCCACCGTGTCCGTCGAGGGCATGGATCAGTCCATGACCGAGACGACCGCTAAGGTGAAGGCATCGCTGTCCAAGGGCGGCGAGCAGGAGTACACCGTCAAATTCGTGCGCTCCGACAACCATATCGGCTGGGCCGTTTCTTCGCTTGATATGGATTTCTCGGCTGCTGACAACCAGTAGTGACCTTATGGGATTTAGCTTTGCCCGGCGCTTCACCGCAAGTGAGGCGCCGGGCTTGCGCTAGTATGATGAGCTAGTAGTTTTCCAGCAATCATCCAACACATCAGGAGTTGCGTTGTTTTCTTTGATGGATATGTTCTTCGGTAGCTATGCGGGCGATCTTGCCATCGACCTCGGCACCGCAAATACGCTTGTCTCCGTGCGCGGCAAGGGCATCGTCATTCGCGAGCCCTCCGTTGTCGCTATCGACAAGAACGATGAGCGCATCCTGGCTGTCGGTATCGAGGCAAAGCGCATGCTCGGCCGTACGCCCGGCAACATCGTGGCCGTTCGTCCCCTGAAGGACGGCGTCATCGCCGACTTCGATGTTACCGAGGCCATGCTTCGCTACTTTATCGACAAGGCGTCCGAGAAGCGCTATCCGTGGACTCCGCGTCCGCGTGTCGTCGTTTGCGTTCCCTCCGGTGTCACGTCGGTCGAGAAGCGCGCTGTTTTTGAGGCTACGATCCAGGCCGGTGCCCGCCAGGCCTATCTGATCGAAGAGCCTATGGCCGCCGCTATCGGCGCCGACCTGCCCGTTGAGGAACCTACCGGTTCCATGGTCATCGACATCGGTGGCGGTACCACCGAGGTTGCCGTTATCGCTATGGGCGGCATCGTCGTCTCGCAGTCCATTCGTATTGCCGGCGACGAGTTCGATCAGGCCATCCTCACGCACGTTCGTGATGCCTACAACCTGGCCATCGGCGAGCGTACGGCAGAGGACATCAAGATCAAGGTCGGTTCCGCCGTGCCGCTCAAGGACGAGCTCGACGTCGAGGTCAACGGCCGCGACGTGATCACGGGCCTGCCCAAGACCGTGCGCATCGAGAGCGAGGAGATTCGTCGCGCGCTCAACAAGCCGCTCGACGAGATGGCCAAGGCCGTCAAGGACGCACTCGACGCTACGCCTCCCGATCTTGCCTCGGACCTTATGTACTACGGCATTTTGCTGACCGGTGGCGGCGCGCTGCTGCGCGGTCTCGACGTGCGCCTGCGCGATGAGACCGGCGTTTCGGTCAACGTCAGCCCCACGGCGCTCGATAACGTTGTTAACGGCTGTGCCCGCGTGCTCGAGGCCAATGCGTTTGATGGCGGCTTCGTCCAGACCAATGCTTAATTTCCAAAAGGTGGATTCCATTTGGCACGATCTTCGGGTTTCTCCACAAATCTGAATACCAAGCGACAATCAACGGGTATGCGCCCGTTGATTGTTTTCAGCCTGATTTCGGTGTTGCTGCTCACGTTTTATATTCGTGAGGGCGAGACGGGGCCGATTCATGCCGTTCGTTCGGGCGTGACGACGATTACCTCGCCGGTGCGTTTTCTGGGCTCGGCTGTGGCGGCTCCCTTCAATGCGATCGGTAACGTGTTCTCTAACCTTACGGCGTCACAGGACACGCTTGACGAGCTTAAGAAGCAAAACGAGAAACTGACCTCTAAGGTCGCCGAGCTCTCCGAGGCTCAAAAGACCGCCGAGCGACTGGAGGGTCTGGTCGGTCTGCAGTCGACCTACAACCTCAAGTCCACCGCGGCTCGCATTGTCGGCGCTTCGGGCGATGCCTGGACCTCGACCGTTACCATCGACAAAGGCTCTGCCGACGGCCTTACCATCAACATGCCCGTGACGAGCTCTGCCGGTGTCATCGGTCAGATTATCGAGGTTTCGGCTAAGACTTCCACCGTCCGCCTGATCGGTGATGAGAACTCGGGCGTGTCCGCCATGGTGCAGGACACGCGCGCCCAGGGCATGCTGCAGGGTCAGGCTGACGGCACGCTGCGTCTTGAGTATGTGAGCGTCGATTCCGACGTTAAGGTTGGCGACATCATCGTGACCTCGGGCATTGGCGGTGTGTTCCCCAAGGGTCTACCGCTCGGCACCGTCTCGTCGGTTGAGAAATCGGCAAACGACGTGTACTACACCATTGTGGTGCGCGCCCAGACGACGGCCGAGAACAACGAGGAAGTGCTGGTCATCACCTCGCTGACCGACGAACAGTCGGCCTCGGATGAGGACGTGAGCACCGCTAACAGCACGCCGCAGGGAACGTCGCGCGATGCTGCGACCAAGACGAAGGACGAGAGCTCGGATGACAGTTCCGACACGTCCGAGACGACCGATTCCGGCTCGAGCGAATAGGGGGCATGTCCATGGATCTACACGAGCAGGGGATGAGCTCCCGCACGTTTGTTATCGCCGCCATCGTGTGCGTGCTGCTGCAGGCAGGCCTGGCACCGCAGATCTCTATTGCGGGCGGTCGCGTCAACTTTATGATTATCCTGGTGTGCCTAAGCGTGTTCTCGGGCGACCCGAACCGTGCCGTCGTGTGCGGTTTTTGCAGTGGCTTGTTCTATGACCTTTCCGCTGCCGTGCCGGTGGGCGTTATGTCGCTCCTGCTGACCGTGGGTTCTTTTACCCTGGTGCACAGCGCTGCCGGTCAGACGGGCGGTACCCCGAGTGCGCGCGGCATCACGGTGGGCGCCTTCGCGCTCGTCATAAATGTGATCTACAGCATCATCTTGCTGTTTATGGGTTTGGAGACGAGCTTTGCCGTCGCGATCTTCGGCCATGCGCTGCCGTCTTCGATCCTGACGGGTCTGGTTGCCATTCCGTTTTTGATGTCCGGCGTCGTGCCGCAGTCCGGTTATGGATTCTCCGCACGTGGCGGACGCCAGACGGGCATGCGCTTTAAGCCCAAGACCCGTAAGCTCAAATAGGGGAGGCCCGTAGATGTCTTCCCAGATGACGGTTATTATCGCCGGTATCGTGCTGGTTGTGGCTATCGTGGTCGCGCTGGTCATCATGCGTCGCGGCGATTCCCGTTTTACCTACGATACGCAGCATGGAACGGCCCCGCGCGCCACCGAGGGCGAGGGCAATACCGCGGCGACCGCCTTTAAGGGCCGCTTTTCCATCCTCACCACGGGTGTGGGCGCGATGTTCGCGGCGCTTGCCGTCAAGCTGTGGGGCATGCAGATGGTCTCGTCGGACTATTACGAGAAGCAGGCTAATAGCAATCAGACGCGCACCGTTACCACACCCGCTGTGCGCGGCCGCATCCTCGACCGCAATGGCGTGGCGCTTGTCCAGAACCGTCCCTCACTTGCTGTCGTGGCCTACCGCGACCTTGCCGAGGATGAGGTTCTGGTTCGCCATCTTGCCAACGTGCTCGGTATGCCCTACGTGGCGGTGCTGCGCAATATTCAGGACAATTCCGAGGGCGCTCAGAGCCTGCATACCATCGCGACGGACGTCCGTCGCTCCACGGTTGCCTATATTCAGGAGCACGCCGGCGAGTTCCCGGGCGTCAAGATTGCCGAGCGTACCGAGCGCCAGTATCCATATGGCGAGACGGCATGCCATATCTTGGGCTATACCGGCACCATTACCTCCGAGCAGCTCGAGGCCCAGAATAAGAAAACCTCTGGTGATGATGATGCTTCTGCTGGCCGGATTACGTACCAGTCGGGCGATATCGTGGGCCAGGCGGGTGTTGAGAGCTACTACGAAAACCTGCTGCAGGGTATTCGTGGCGAGCAGACCGTCAAGGTCGATGCCTCGGGCAATGTGACCGGTCAGGCCGGCGCCGTGCCCGCCAAGGCCGGCTCCGACATTAAGCTCACGCTCGACCTTAAGATCCAACAGGCCTGTGAGACGGCGCTGGCGAGCGCCATCGAGCTTGCCAAGACCACTGGCTACAGCAATGCCGGCAACGGCGCTGTGGTGTGTCTCGATCCCAACAATGGCGAGATCCTGGGCATGGCGAGCGAGCCCAAGTTCGATCCGTCCGTCTTTATCGGCGGCGTCTCAAATGACGTGTGGACCGAGCTCAATGATGACAAGGGTTCGCACCCGCTGCTCAACCGCGCCATTAGCGGACAGTACATGTCGGCCTCGACCATCAAGCCGCTTTCGGCACTGGCCGGTCTTGAGTTTGGAACCTACACTTCAACACAGACAACCAACTGCACGGGCTATTGGACGGGCTTGGGCAAGGCTTGGGGCAAGCGCTGCTGGTTGACGTCTGGCCACGGCACCATGACGCTGCAGTCGGGTATCGCCAACTCGTGCGACCCCGTCTTCTACGACATGGGCAAGGCGTTCTTTTATGACGAGCAACATTCCGAGGGGCTGCAGGAGGTCTTTCGTCGCTGGGGCCTAGGCAAGACCTGCGGTATCGATCTGCCGAGTGAGGGCGCGGGCCGTATTCCCGATGCCGAGTGGAAAGAGTCGTACTTTACCGACGCCTCTGCCGAAGACCGCAAGTGGAATGCCGGCGATATGACCAACATCGCCATCGGCCAGGGCGACATTTTGGTGACGCCTCTGCAGATGGCATGCGCCTACATGGGCCTTGCCAACGGCGGTAAGCAGTACGTGCCTCACGTGTTTTTGTCTGCCGTGTCGCGCGATGGCGACGGCGATGCCTATAAGTACAACGGCAAGGGCAAGAAGAAGCGCCTGGAGGCCAAGATCAACAGCGATTCGGATTTGGCTCTTGTTCGCAACGGCATGCACGACGTGATTTACACGGCATCGACGTCCTTGGCGGCTCACTTTGGCACCCTGACGCCGCAGGTATACGGCAAGTCGGGCACGGGCGAGAAAAGCGGCGAGGACGAATACGCGTGGTTTTGCGCCTATGCGCCGGCCGATGATCCCAAGTATGTCATCGCTACTGTCCTGGAGCAGGGCGGCGGTGGCTCAGATACCGCGATGCATGTCGTGCGCGATGTGCTCGGCGTGATTTATGACGAGCCCGATACCTCTTCGGCCTCGGGCGATTCTTCGGTTCGATAGGAGGTTGCGATGGATTTTTCTCCGGCGGATCTGTTCCGTTCAACCAAGACCGGCTCTCGCAGCAGCCTGGACCGTGTCAACAAGCAACTTTCGGCCTCGCGCGGCACGTTTCGCCAAAAGGTGCATATAGGTGTGCTTTTGGCTACAGTGGCGCTCGTCGCCTACGGTGCCATCATTATCTGGTCGGCTTCCCAGTTTAAGGCCGATGCTTCGTTCTCACGCCATCTGCTGGGAATTGGTATCGGGGCGATGCTGGCGGTGCTGGTCTGGCGTACCGACCTGCGCGGTATTTCCAATTTCTCGACGGCGTTGCTCGTCATCGACCTGATCGTGATCTTCTCGCCCAAGATTCCGGGTCTGTCCTATACGGGCGGTCTGGGCATGACGGGCTGGATCAAGATTCCCGGTATCGGCTTGACATTCCAGCCGGTTGAGCTTGCCAAGCTCATCACCATCTTCTTTATCGCCACGCTTGGTTCGCAGTACAACGGCCGCATCGATACCGCCCGCGACTACATTAAGCTCTGCGGCATGCTCTCCGTTCCGTTTTTGGCCGTCGTCGCCATGGGCGACCTGGGTTCGGGCCTGGTCGTGTTGGTGTCGGGTGCCGTTGTGATCTGCATGAGCGGTGCGCGCCGCGAATGGGTGCTGTCGACCTTGGCTCTGCTCGTGGGTTTGGTGGCGCTCATCCTGGCGCTCGATTCGGCACTCGATTCTCTTTTGGGCCACGACGTTTTGATCAAGCAGTACCAGATGAACCGACTGACCGTCTTTATCGACCCCGATAATGCCGATTCGGACGATGCTTACAACTTGCAGCAATCGCTCATCGCGGTTGGATCGGGTGGCTTTTTCGGTAAAGGGCTGGGTCATGCGACGCAGTCTGCCGGTGGCTTTCTGCCCGAGTTCCATACCGACTTCGTCTTTGCCTTTTTGTCCGAGACCTTTGGCTTCTGCGGCTCCTTTTTGCTCCTGTGCCTCTACGTGCTGCTGATTTTCTCGACGATCCGCGTTGCCTTTAAGTGCGAGTCTCTGTTCTTGCGCCTATCGTGCGTGGGCATCGTCGGCATGTGGGCGTTCCAGACCTTCGAGAACATCGGCATGTGCATTGGCATGATGCCGATTACCGGTATTCCGCTGCCGTTCATTAGCTTCGGTTCGTCCTCGATGATGATCCAGTTGCTGACGGTGGGTATCGTACAATCCATATGGCGGCATCGTTCGGGCGCCGCGTAACCGCTGGAGGGGTTTGCTATGAAGATTCCCGTGGACAAGCTGACCCGCGTCTTTAAGATGGGCGCGACCACCAAGAAGGATTCCGACACGCCGGTTCGCGTGTCTGTCTACCTCGATTCGTCTGCCTCGCGTTTTTTGGTCGAGACGGTGCGCGATGTCTTCGTGCCACAGACGACGTCGGGCATTGTGCGCGTTGAGCGCCTGGGGGAGGACCGTATCGTCCCCAAGACCGATACCGATGTGGTGCTGGTGCTTTCGTGCGGGTCTGACCGCCTTGAGAGCGCCGTGCAGGAACTCGTGATTGCCGGCGCCCCCGTGTGCGTGCTGGCCGAGTCCGCTGTCGAGGTGCCTTTTATCCAGGAGTCCACGCCCATGCTCGGCGCGGTGGCGGCTACCGATAAGACGTATCTGCTCGAGACGCTTTCCCGCTGGATTCTCGATCGCACGGACAAGGAGACAGCCTTTGCGGCGAACTTTGCCTTTATGCGCATCGCCGCCGCCAACCGCATCATCACCTCGTGCGCGCTTACCAATATGGCGACGGGCGCGCTGGTGTTTTTGCCGGGGGCCGATTATCCCGTTATGGCGCTGGCGCAGGTGGGCATGCTCTTTGAACTGGCGGCCATCTTTGGGCGCGGCATTAAGCCCGAGCGTGGCTACGAGGTCGCGGGCGTGCTTGCTGCCGGTCTGGTGCTCCGCGCCGTCACCCGCGCCCTGGTAAAGCAGACGCCGCATATTGGGTTTGCCGTCAAGGCGCTGACCGCCGCCGCGGGAACCTATGGCATGGGCCGTGCGCTCGTGTCGCTGTATGAGCGCGACATCGACTACAGCCGTGCCAACGAGGTAGCTGCCGCCACGTTCTCGCGCGTCCGCGACCTGGTGACCACGGTTGCCGGCGCTACTCGTCCCATGGGTCCCTTTGAGGACGCATCTGATCTCGCTGCTTAGGGGTTTCTTTTGCGCGCTGTGTACCAAGACTGTTTTCATTTGATTGAGCCCTTGCTCGCCAAGGTCGAAAAGCCGAGTCGCTATATCGACCATGAGTGGGGCACGCTCTCCAAGGCCGATGCCGATTACCGCTGCTGCATGATCTACCCTGACGTGTATGAGGTCGGTCTGCCCAACCAGGGCATCGCCATTCTCTATAACATCCTCAATCAGGCCGAGGGCATTTCCTGCGAGCGCGGCTATGTGCCGTGGCCCGATATGGGCGATGCCATGCGCGAGGCGGGGATTCCGCTGCTGTCGCTCGAGGGCGCGGCGCCTGTGGCCTCGTTCGATATCGTCGGCATGCATGTGCCGCACGAGATGGCCGTCACCAACTTCCTCGAGGCACTCGACCTCGCCGGCATTCCGCTGCTCGCCGCCGACCGCACCGAGGACGATCCCATCATCGTCGCCGGTGGTCCCTCGGTCTATAACCCCGAGCCGTATGCGGCCTTCTTCGATGCCATCCTCATTGGCGAGGGTGAGGAGTCGTTGCTCGAGATCTGTCAGCTGCATCGCCGCTTGCGCGACGAAGGCGTCTCGCGCGCTCAGATTGTCGAGCAGCTCGCGACGGTCGCTGGTACCTATGTGCCGTCTCTGTATGAGGTGCGCCATGACGAGCCTTGCTCTCCGCACGGCTATACCGTGCCGCGTGAGGGCAAAGACGTCCCGCCGGTGGTCTACAAGCGCGTCGTTGAGGACTTTGGCGCTACCAATCCTCTGTCGCAGTCGTGCGTGCCCTACGCACAGCTCGTTCACGACCGCCTGTCTATCGAGATTCTGCGCGGTTGTGCCCGCGGCTGCCGTTTTTGCCAGGCTGGCATGACCTATCGTCCGGTGCGCGAGCGCTCGGCCGACCAGATTGTGTCCTCGGTGATCCAGGGCCTGCAGAAGACCGGCTACGACGAGGTGTCGCTCACCTCGCTCTCGACCACCGACCACTCCTGCATCCGCGATGTGCTCGGCAGGCTCAACCGCCGCCTGGAGGATACGGGTATTCGCGTATCCATTCCCTCACAGCGCCTGGATTCGTTTGGCGTGGATATGGCCGAGTCGGTCGCCGGCGAAAAGAAGGGCGGCCTGACGTTTGCCCCCGAGGCCGGCAGCCAGCGCATGCGCGACATCATCAACAAGAACGTGACCGAGGAGGACTTGGACCGTGCGGCCAAGGCGGCCTTTGAGGCCGGCTGGAATCGCATGAAGCTCTACTTTATGATGGGCCTTCCCGGTGAGCGCGACGAGGATATCGTGGCCATCGCCAACCTGGCCGACCACGTGCTCGAGCTCGGCCGCTCCGTGGTTCCCAAGGCGCGCCGCGGCTCCGTCTCGGTGTCCATCTCGGTGTCGGTGTTTATTCCCAAGGCCGCCACACCCTTCCAATGGTGCCCGCAGCTCGATTACGACGACGTCAAGCGCCGTCAGAAGCTCCTCATCACGAGCGTTCGCAACCGTGCGGTCCGCGTGCACTACCACGATGCCGAAACCTCGCTCGTCGAGGCCGCGCTGTCTCGCGCCGGCCGTGACATGACGCCTGTCATCATCGATGCCTGGCGTGCCGGTTCGCGTTTTGACGCCTGGGTGGAGCATTTTTCGCTCGACAACTGGAAGTCGGCTGCGGCCAAAAACGGCATCGATCTCAACGAGCTCGTGCACCTGCCCTACGAACTGGACTGGCGCCTGCCCTGGGAGCACGTGAGCCCCGGCTGCTCGCGCGGCTTCCTCGAGCGCGAATACCGCCGCTCGTTGGAGGGCGTCACGACGCCCGACTGTACCCGTACCTCGTGCACCGGCTGCGGAATCTGCCCCACGCTTCATGCCAAGAACGTATTGGTGGGTGATCGCGCATGAGTGAGCGCCTGACCGACAACCCCACGCTCTTTAGGCTTCGCGTTCGCTATGGCAAGCGCGACCGTCTTAAGTACCTGGGCCATCTCGAAGTGATTCATACCATTGAGCGCATCGTGCGTCGCGCGGGGCTGCCCTATGCCGTGACGCAGGGCTTCTCTCCGCACATGCGCGTGGGCTTTTCGTCGGCGCTGCCGGTGGGCACGTCGTCGACTTGCGAGTGGTATGACCTGTTTATGACCGAGTTCGTCGCACTCGACGAGGCGTTTGGGCGCCTGGCTGCTGCCTCTCCGGCCGATCTGGCCCCCATCGAGGCCGCCTACATCGACGTGCGCACGCCGGCGCTGACGGCGCAACTCACGCGTCTGTCGTACCGTATCGACCTACACTTGGACGCCGAAGCACCCGTGAGCGCCGATGAGGTGCGCGCTGCGATCGACACGTTGCGTGCAGGCCATGGCATCGACTACGCACGCGGTAAGAAGAGCAAGCGCCTAGACCTTGACCACACACTGGTGGGCTATGAGCTCACGGCAGGGGAGCGCCCGGACCATCTGGTGCTCATGCTCGACACCCATGCCGATAATGAGGGCTCCATGCGTCCGGAAATTTTGCTTTCTGCCGCTGATGTTTTGTTGCAGGGCTTGACCCCGGGCGTCGATGCACCTATTGTTTCCACCGGTATGCAAGACCTCGTGACCATCTGCTCCTACGATGTCGAGCGTCAGAATCAAGCATGCGAGGACGACGAGGGCCGACTCGTCAGCCCCATACCTGTGCGAACTTGTGGATTTGCTCCACATACTCGTTGACGGGGGTATTATCGCCTGCTACTATATTCGGCTGTTGCACTAACTGATGCATGAAGGGCAAGTAAACATGTACGCAATCGTTAACACGGGCGGCAAGCAGTACAAGGTCGCCACCGACGATGTCATCACCGTCGAGAAGATCGAGGGCAATGAGGGCGACAAGATCACCCTGCCGGTTATCTTCCTCAACGATGGTAAGAAGATCGTCACCGATCCCGACAAGCTGGCCAAGGCCAAGGTTACCGCTCAGATCGTTGAGCAGTTCAAGGGCGAGAAGCAGCTGGTCTTCAAGTTCCACAAGCGCAAGCGCTATCGTCGTCTGAAGGGTCACCGTCAGCAGCTCACCAAGCTGAAGATCGTGAAGGTTCAGGCTACCTCCCGCGCCAAGAAGGCTGTCAAGGCAGAGGCTGAGGCTGTTGCCGAGGCTCCCGTCGCCGAGTAGATTACACTCGTAACGAAAGAGTAGGTATACACAATGGCACACAAAAAAGGACTCGGTTCCTCCCGTAATGGCCGTGACTCCCGCGGTCAGCGCCTTGGCACGAAGCGCTATGCCGGCCAGACGGTAACCACGGGCACGATTCTCGTCCGTCAGCACGGCACGCACATCCACCCGGGTGAGAACGTTGGCCGTGGCAAGGACGACACGCTGTTCGCGCTGGTCGACGGTACCGTTGAGTTCCACAAGGGTATCAAGCACAGGGTCAGCGTACGCCCGCTCGCGAACGCGTAATTCACCCTTCATAGAGCACATATGTGGGAGGCACTTGAGTTTTAGGATTCAAGGGTCTCCCTCTTTTTTGTAGGAGGCGATTCTGTTGTCACAGTTCACCGATATCAGCCGAATTAACGTTTGCGGCGGCGACGGCGGAGCCGGATGCATGTCGTTTAGGCGCGAGGCATTTGTTCCCAAGGGCGGCCCCGATGGCGGCGACGGCGGTCGTGGCGGCAACGTCGTCATTCAGGCCGACGCTCAGCTGTCCTCGCTGATCGATTACCGCTTTAAGCATCACTTCCGTGCCGAGCGCGGAACGCATGGCCAGGGTGCCCGCCGCAACGGCAAAAGCGGCGAGGACCTGATTTTGAAAGTCCCCATGGGCACCGTAGTCCGCGAACTCGATCCCGAGACGCAGACCCCGATGTTCGATATTGCTGACCTGGTGCACGACGGTGAGCGCGTTGTCGTGGCTCCCGGTGGTGCCGGCGGTCTGGGCAACACTCACTTTGTGACGTCGGTGCGTCGCGCGCCTGCGTTTGCCCAGCTCGGCGAGCCGGCCGAGGAGCACTGGATCGAGCTCGAGATGAAGCTTATGGCCGATGCCGCGCTCGTGGGCTTTCCCTCGGTGGGTAAGTCTTCGCTCATTGCACGCATGAGTGCCGCCCGCCCCAAGATTGCCGACTATCCGTTTACCACGCTTGTGCCCAACTTGGGCATGGTGCGTGCCGGCGAATATTCTTACGTCGTTGCCGACGTCCCCGGTCTTATCGAGGGCGCGAGCGAGGGGCGTGGCCTGGGCCATCAGTTCCTGCGCCACATTGAGCGCACGGCCCTGATCATGCATGTCGTTGACATGACGGGCGGATTTGAGGATCGCGATCCGGTTGAGGACTATCGCATCATCAACCGTGAGCTCGAGCAGTATGGTGCCGAGCTCTCGGAGCGCCCGCAGATCGTCGTCGCCAACAAATGCGACGCTCCGGGAACGGCCGATAAGATCGCCGACCTTAAGCGTGCGGCGCTCGACGATGGCCATATGTTCTTTGCCGTGTCCGCTGTGACGGGTGCCGGTCTCAATACTTTGATGCTTGCCGTGGGCGAGCAGGTGGCTAAGCTTCGCGCGGAACTTGCGGTTTCCGATGAGCCGGTCGATCTGCGCGATGAGGAGTGGGAGCGCCGCCGTCTGCAGCGCGAGAAGCGCTTCCGCATTGTCCAGGAGGAGCCCGGTGCCTTCCGCGTGGTCGGTCGCGCCATCGAGCGCTTGGTTATCCAGACCGACTGGGAAAATGAGGAGGCCGTTATCTACCTGCAGCATAAGTTTTCCCGCATGGGTGTCGACGACGCGCTCCAAAAGGCCGGCTGCCGCGCCGGCGACGAGGTTCGCATTTGTCAGCGCGCCTTTGACTTTGAGGGCGCCGAGGACTTCTCGGAGTTCGAGGACGAGCTCGAGGACGGTAGCGAGGACGTCGCCGTCGAGGTCGTTGACGTCGCCGATGATAGCTTGGAGGCTGCCGACGCGGTGGATGCCATTGACGGTATCGATGACGCTTTTGCTGCGGAAGACGTCGAGACCCCGGAGGGCGAGTAAGCCATGTCGCTGCGCGGTGGAATCGGATTGCCTGAACTTCCCATCAAGGATGGGCAGGAGTTTCGGCTCGGCATTATGGGTGGCACCTTTGATCCGATTCATTACGGTCACCTGGTGACTGCC
>UQXT01000002.1 GCA_900545075.1 uncultured Collinsella sp.
CACCGGAACGCTCGCAGCCGGCGCATCGCGTGGGCGACAACGCCTCGAGCGCCTCGTACGTCGCGCGCTCGGCAAGCGGTAGCAATTCGTCCGCAAACGGTAGGGTGCCTGCACCCTGCAAGCGACTCAACACATTCAAATGCCTCTTCATGACACAACCCTCCCTACGCGAAGGCGAAGGGAGGGTTGTCGGTGTAGAGCCATGATACCCAGAGGTGCTAGGGTCAGGCGAGTCACATCCGCTTACGGACGTTATTCGCCGGCAGGCGGTTGCGGTGCGGACGAGGTGTGAGTCGAGCCTTCACCACCGTCCTGGCGCGGCTTGCGGGAGCGACGGCGACGGCGACGCTTTTGACCCTGGTCGGTCGAGCCCTCGCCACCGCGATCCTCACGCGGTCCGCGCTCGTCGCGAGTACCGCCGCGCGAAGCCTTGGCGGCAGCTCCTCCGCCGTCTCCAGGGCGACGGCGCGTGACCTTGACTTCACCGTCCGAAACCTGATCGGCCACAGAAGGAACCGAGGGCTTCTGCTGCGTGCCCGAGGAATGGCGACGGCGCGGACGCGGCGCGCGCTCCTCCTCGCCACGTGACTTGCCGCTCTTGTCGACAGGCGCATCGGAGGCCGAGGCGCCCTTGGAAGCGGCACCGGCCTCGCGAGCAGCTGCGGCGCGGAAGGCGTCCTCGCGCTCCTCGCTCGACAGGTGACGGCGGCGACGGCGCGTGGGGTTCATGCCACCGCCGCGGTTTTGCTGCTGGGGCTGGTGAGCCTCGCGCTCGCGGGAAGCGTTCTTGCCCGCGGTCTCGCCATTGTCGACGGACGCCGTGCGCTTGCGGCGGCGACGGCCATCGGCCGCCCCCTCGGCCTCGAGCGCCTCGGCCTTGCCACGGCCCTTTCCGCGGCCACGGCCCTCGCCCTGGCCCTGACCGGAGCGAGCATCGGATTCGGCATCGCGGCGACGGCGCTTGGGCATCGACGTGCCGGCCAGACGGTCGGCACTCGACAGGCCATCGCCCACGTCGACGCCGTTCTCGCGGTCGAGCTCCATAAGCGCCAGGCGCATCTCGGGCGACTCGATGCGCTCGAGCACGTCGCGCGTCACGCAGTCGGGGCGGCAGTTGCAGCCCTGCTCGGCGGCCTTCTTTTTGCAGCCCTCAGAGCAGGTCATGTCGGCCAGGTTGACCTTAAAGACTTTGCCGTTCTCCAGGCGCAACACCAGCTGCTCACGCGGCGTGTCATATTCCTGGATGCGCGCCTTGCCAAGCGGCGTATCGATAAGCGTCTTCTTTTTGGGCGCGCGGCTCTTAAAGTCCTTGTACGCCTCGAACTCGTAGCGCAGGCAGCACATCAGGCGGCCGCAGACGCCGCTAATCTTGGACGAGTTGAGCGGCAGGTCCTGCTCTTTTGCCATGCGAATCGAGACGGGCTCAAACTGTCCGCCAAAGCGCGTGCAGCAGAGCTCCTGCCCGCATTGGGCATAGCCACCCACCAGGCGGGTCTCGTCGCGCACGCCGATCTGGCGCATGTCGACGCGAATGTGCAGCGTCGAGGACAGATCCTTGACGAGCTGGCGAAAATCGACGCGCTCCTCGGCCGCAAAGTAGAACACGGCCTTCTCGCCGCCAAACAGGTACTCGACGCCGACCGGCTTCATCTCGAGATCGAGCTCCTTGACCAGACGACGGAAATCGACCATGGCCTCGTCACCCTGGATAGCCAGGTCATCGGCAAGCTGCAGGTCGATGTCGCTCGCCACGCGCAGCACGGGCTTGAGCGGCTGACCGATCTCGTCTTGCGGCACCTCAAAGGGATCGGCCGTGACCAGGCCGATCTCGGTTCCGCGCTCGGTAGAGCAAATGGCATAATCGGCCTCGAGGATATCCAGATCCTGTGGGTCGAACCACAGGTCGCGCGAGGCGTAGGTAAACTTAACGGGTACGACTAACGGCATTTCAGTGCCTTCCTGATATCGAACAGCATGACCTCGATGGCCAGCTGGGGAGTAACGTTTCTGGCGATGTTGCGCTCAGCGGTGGCAACCGCCTCGAGCGCCTGGGTGGCACCCGCAACATTCGTCGCCGCGGCAAGCCGCCCGATCGTGTCACGCGCGTCCTCGTTCACAACGTCTGTCGCCTCATCCTGAAGCGTCAGCAGCACGTCGCGCATGAGCGTCCGCGCGCTCGCCAGCGCTTCCATGATACCCGAACGCTCGCGCGCGTTGAGTTCGCGCTTGTTGCGGTCTTCAAGCTGCTTCAATGCTCCACGCGACAGGTAGTCGGCATTTTGCTCGAGCACCTTTTCCTGTGTGGACTTGACCTCGGCGAGCGGCGCCTTGACGGCGACGATGAGCGACTTGGCGCGACTGAGCACATCGGCCTCGTCGGCGGCGATGAGCGAGTCGATGGCACGGACCATCTGGCGACGGGCGTCCTGGCGCTCGGCGCTCTTGAGGAACTCGATGCCACGCGTGGGGCTTCCCGCCACGGCGACGGCCATGCGGCAACGCGCAGGGTCCTGACCGGTGGCGCGGCTCACGGCCTGCGCGGCCGCGGTGGGCGACACCAGCCGAAACGGCACACACTGGCAGCGGCTCACGATGGTGGGCAGCATCACGTCTGCCGAGGTGCCCAGCAGGATGAACATAACGCCCTCGGGCGGCTCCTCGAGTGTTTTGAGCAGTGCGTTGGCGGTATTGGCGCGCAGTTGCTCGGCACGGTCGATGATGTAGACCTTGGCCTTGGCACGGATGGGCGCCAGAGGCACGTCATCGAGCAGCTCGCGGGTCTGGGCGATGAGGTAGCCCGTGGCGCTCTCGGGCGTGTAATAGTGCACGTCGGGGTGCGTATGGCGGGCGACGCGCACGCAGCTATCGCATGAGCCGCAGCCATCTTGCTCGCACAGGAAGGCTTGGGCGAGCGCCCACGCGGCGTCGAGCTTGCCCGCGCCGGGCGCGCCCAAAAACAGGTAGGCGTGCGATGCGCGACCGCTGGCGACGGCATTGGTCAAAAAGTCGCGCACGCGCTCTTGGGTGTCGAGCTTGGCCAGCAGACTTGCCTGAGCGGGGGCCATGCTACTCGGCCTCCTGGGCAAGCGCAGCGGTGACGGCGTCCTGGGAAATGTCGAGGCCGTAGGCGCGAACCCGCTCGACCGTCTGCGCGAAGACCTCCTCGATGGACGCGGTCGCGTCGATGAGCTTTACGCGGTTTGGTTCCTCGGCGGCAATGGCGCAAAATCCCTGGTAGACGCGCTCTTGGAAGGCCATGCCCTTAGCCTCCATGCGATCTGCCGCACCACGGGCTGCCATGCGCAGCGCCGCCTGCTCGGGCGTGATGTGGTAGACGAGTGTGAGCGCCGGGTGCGTCCCCGCGACGGCCAGGTTGTTGGCATCGCGCACCATCTGACGATCGAGGCCGTCGGCAAACGCCTGATAGCAGGTCGTGGAATCGTAGAAGCGGTCGCACAGGACCACCTTGCCGGCAGCAAGGGCAGGCGCGATGACCTCGTGCACCAACTGGGCGCGCGCGGCCTCGTAGAGCAACAACTCGCAAGTGTCGCCCATCGCCGTATTGGCGGGGTCGAGCAGCAGAGCACGGATCTTTTCGCTGATGGCGGTACCGCCCGGCTCGCGCAGGCTCACAACCTGGTAGCCAGCGAGCTCGAGCGCACGGGCAAGCAGGCGCGCCTGCGTAGATTTACCGGCGCCATCGACACCCTCGAGCGTAATGAAGCTATGTTGAGCGGGCTCAAAAGCCATGGGCGCAGCCCCTTCCTACAAGGCGCGTAAATGCAGATATATCAACCAAGCCATGATACCCCAGTGCTCGGTGCGTCCCCAATGGCTAAAGGTGCCTTTCCGAAGTTGCGGTGAAATAGGGGCTGATTGAAGCTCTGAGACCGCCAAACAGTCCCTATTTCACCGCAACTTATGAAGGGGAATTTTGGACGCTGGGTATAATCGTCGTATTGCATTGAAATGTGGCGAAAGGAGTGGCAATGTCTCGGTATTGCGCCTCGTGCGGCAAGCTTCTTGCAGATAATGCCAAGTTCTGCACCTCGTGCGGTGCACCCGTTGAGCAAACAACCGCGAGCGATAGCCAGCCCGCTTTCGAGCAGACCGGTTCCCTCGATACGCCGCAAGCCAAGGCGGACGACCCCCTCGCCTATCGCCCCGACCCCGCCGCAGGCCCCGCGGCCGTCGAGACCACGCAGCGCATACCCGTCGCGAGCGGCTCGTCCCAACAGGAGCCGGCTCCCGCATACGCGCCCGCTTCGCCACAGACCCCCGCTCCCAAAAAGAGCGGCACCGGGCCGCTTATCGCCGTTATCGTTGTGCTGGTGGCGATCATCATCGCCCTGGTCGTTTTCTTTGTGATCAAGCCTTTCGACAACGCCGCCACGCAGACGACTACCGAGGTAGCTAAGCTGCACCATGACGTCGACGACGATGACCTAAAGCCTCTCGGCGATCCCAACAGCCTGTACGACGATGATGACGATGACGACGAGGATGGCGGCGAAGCAATGCTCTCCGAGCAGAACCTCTACCGCCGACTGAGCGAATACTACGACTTGCTCGAAGACCTCGACAACTACGTCCGTGGCTGCGCGCAGAACTTCAACGGCAGTTATCTGGAAGAGGATCGAACCGCCCGTCAAAATCTCGCCGACGTCGCCGAGCGCACGGAGGACACCATCGAGCAGTATTACGACATCGTCGAGGACCTGGACGTCCCGACGAGCTCTAAGAACTACAGCTCCTGGAAGGACATCGTTGCCCTGTATGACGACCTGGATCACCGCATTGACGCAATCTGTGATGCCTGGGAGATCAGCCTGAAATACGCCAAGCCTGCGGACCACAAGAATGAGATCGTGGCGCCGCTGTCGCGCGACAACGTGGCGGGCACCAATGACAATAAGTACCGCCTAGACTTTGAGGAGCGCTATCCCGGCGCCAAGCCTGTCGAGGTGAACTAGCGCTCTGTCGTTCCCGAGCCGGCAGTAAGGGACGTTCCTAAACTGCCGGCAGAAAAGGAACGTCCCTAACTGCCGGTCAAAAAACGAGCGAGGATCGTGGGGTCCTCGCTCGTTTTTTTGGGCAATGTTTCGACTGCGCCGTTACTTGTCGGCGGCTGCTTTCTTGGTAGTCGACTTCTTCGCGGTCGTCTTCTTGGCGGCAGTTGCTTTCTTAGCCGTCGTCTTCTTGGCCGTGCTCGCCTTAGTCGTGGTCTTGCGGCCGCGGGCGGGCTTCTTCTCCTTGGTCGGGCAGTCCATGTTCACGCAGATGCGCCACGGGCCGCGCGCCGTGTTGACCACCACGATGGGGGCGCCGCACTCGGGGCAGGTCTCACCCGTCGCCTCGAGCTTACCGCGCGCCGGTAGAGGATAGCTCACGCCGCAATCGTCATAGTTGGTGCAGCGGATAAAGCGCTTGCCGCTCTTCTCGCTCTTGTGCGCGATCAGGTCGCCATGGCGTCCGGCCTCGGCACACACCTTGCACTCGCCCACCTTAAGGTCGGGCTCGTAGTTGGTGGGGCACGTGGGGTTCACGCAAATCTCGAAGGCCTTCTGGCGGAACGGCTGGCACTTAATGCGCGGCGCGCCGCACTCGGGGCACACGGCTGCCTCGCCCTCGAGCGGGCTTACCTTGACGCCGCTCGGCACCGGATAGGTCACGTCGCAGTCGGGCCAGCCCATGCAGCCAATGAAGCTGCCACGGGTCTTGGCGCTCGTCTTCATAACCAGGTCCTTGCCGCACTTGGGACAGGCGCCCACGCGTGCATCGGCCGTGACGGCGTCGCTGATGGCGTCGCCCAGCTCCTGCGTATGCTTGAGCAGCTCGTCGAGCACGCCAGCCAGCAGCGCGCGCGAGTGCGTCACGACATGCTCTTCGGTGTCCTCGCCGCGCTCGACGCGGGTCATGTCGCCGTCGAGCTCGCTGGTCATATCGGGGCTCGTGATGCGCGGGGCAAACTGCGTCAGTGCATCGATGATGGCGATGCCCAGCTGACTCGGCTCCACGGGATCGTTTTTGAGGTAGCGCACGGCGTACAGGCGCTCGATGATGCTCGCGCGCGTGGACTTGGTACCCAGGCCGCGCTTCTCCATCTCCTGCACGAGCTTGCCCTGGCTGTAGCGCGCGGGCGGCTCGGTCTGTTTTGCCTCGAGCTTAATGTCGAATACGTCGACCGTATCGCCCTGCTCAAGCGGCGGCATCTGCTCGTCGCGCTTAAGGCCGTACGGGTAGGCCTCGCGGAAGCCCGGGGTCACGAGCACGTCGCCCGAAGCCACGAACGGCTCACCGTTCACATCGAGCTCGAGCTTGGTGTTCTCGATGGTCGCGGGACCCATAAGCGTCGCTAGGAAGCGGCGGGCGATGAGGTCGTAGAGCTTGCGCTGGCCGCCGTCGAGCGTGGACGGATCGCCCTCGCCCGTGGGGTAAATAGGCGGGTGGTCGGTGGTTTCGACTTTGCCGCGCGTGGGCTTCATGGGACCGGCGAGCACCTTTTTGCACACGGGCGCCAGCGCCGGGTTGATCTTTGCCAGGTCGCTCACCACGGCGCCCAGATCGAGCGTCGCGGGGTACACGGTGTTGTCGACACGCGGGTAGCTGATGAGGCCCGCCATGTAGAGGGACTCGGCGATGCGCATGGTACGCGCAGGCGAGATACCCTCGGCTGCGGCGGCAGCCTGCAGCGAGGTCGTCGCGAACGGCGTGGGCGGCTGCTGCTTACGCGAGCGCTTGGTCACCGCGGCAACGGTCGCCGTCGCAACGCCGTCAACATGGCCGTACGCCGTCTCGGCAGCATCCTTGTCGGTAAAGCGCGCCGTCTTGTGCGCAATCTTAAAGCGGTCGTCCTCGGCAGCACCCTGCGCGGCGCCCATGCCGCGGATCTGCCAATAATCCTCGGGCACAAACGCCATGCGCTCGCGCTCGCGCTCAACCACCAGGGCGAGCGTCGGCGTCTGCACGCGGCCGGCGGAACGCACGTTGCCAAAGCCGCCAAACTTGGCGAGCGTCAGGTAGCGCGTGAGCACCGCGCCCCAAATGAGGTCGATGTGCTGACGGCTCTCGCCGGCGTCGGCCAAGTTCTGGTCGAGCGAGACGAGATTATCGAAGGCGTGCGTGATCTCGGCCTTGGTAAACGAAGAATACTGGGCGCGGGCGACCGGCAAGTCGGGCGCAACCTCGCGCACCTTGTTGAGGGCGTCCGAACCGATCAGCTCGCCCTCGCGATCGAAGTCCGTGGCGATGATGACGCTGTCGGACTTCTTGGCAAGGTTCTTGAGCGAGCGAATGAGCTCCTTCTCGGCCGGCAGCTTAATGACGGGTGCCCAGGTGAGATAAGGCAGGCTCTCGAGCTTCCAGCCCTTGATGGAGATACCGTCGGCAAGAAACGGCTTGCGCTTAGTGTCGTAGGGCGGACGAGCCAGGCCATCGGGCATGTCGGCCGGCAGCATCTCGCCGTCCTCGGTAACCGAATACCAGCCCAGCTTTTTATCGAACAGCACGCTGTCGCAAAAATCGGGCGCAAGGATGTGACCGGCAAGGCCGATGGTCACGCACTCCTCGCCCTTCCACTCAAAACGGTAGATGGCGGTGTTGTACACCTTATCCTTTTTGGGTTTGCCCGTGGACAGACGCTCGGCGATCTGACGCGCGGCGTCGTTTTTCTCGGCGATGATGAGCTTCAAAAGAGGCTCCTATCTCGTGTCTCTGCGGCTACGCCCGCCCGTATGGCGGCCGACTTACGCCCTTGCTTGCTCAATCTGCCCGATGAGCCAATCGCACCAGGCATCCATGCCCTCGCCCTTGCGCGCGCTCACGGCAAACCGCGGCGCCTGCGGATTGAGGTCATCGAGTGTCTTAGTATACCTATCCATGTCAAAATCGAAAGCCGGGGCCACGTCGACCTTATTGAGCAGCTGCGCGCCGGCGTGCTGGAAGATGCCCGGGTACTTGATGGGCTTGTCGTCGCCCTCGGGCACCGAGAGAATCATGATGGACAGGTTCTCGCCCAGGTCAAAGTCGACCGGGCAGACCAGGTTGCCCACATTTTCGATAAAGATGACGTCGATGTTTTCCAGACCCACAGCCTGGTCGAACGCGTCGACGGCCTCCATGATCATGTTGCCCTCGAGGTGGCACAGGCCGCCCGTGTTGATCTGGATGGCGGGCATGCCGGCTTCCTTCATGGTGATGGCGTCGACATCCGAGGCAATATCGCCCTCGATGACGGCGCAACGCAGGCCCGCCTTGTCACGCAGGCGCTCGTTGGTGCCCAGAATCGTGGTGGTCTTGCCCGAGCCAGGGCTCGACAAGACGTTGATCACATAGGTGCCTGCCTCATTAAATCGCTGACGCAGCTGATCTGCCAGGCGCTCATTGCGCGACAGAATCGGCGATGCGATATCAATCGTTTTCTCGGCCATACTCGGCACTCCTTAACTTCTACCATTTATACCCCGTACCCAGATGGCTAGCGGGCTAATCGTCGGGGGTCTCGATCTCGATACTTGCGATGTCGAGTTCGCGGCCGTGCAGCAGGCGCACGTTGGCGCCGCCACATTGGGGACAGCGGCAATGGAAGCGATCGTGCTCAAAGACCTCCCCGCAGTCCAGACACTCGCTTTGTGGATGGACTTCCTCCACGGCAAGCTCGCAGCCGTGCGTGAGCGGGTCCTCGTCGCGAAACGTCTCCCACGCAAAGTCAAGCGCCTCGCGCACGACCTCGGTCATATCCCCGATACGCAGCGTTACCAAAACGGCGCGCGAGGCCCCCGCCCCACGCGCCGCGCGAATCACTGTATCGAGTATGCCGTTGACAATGCCAACCTCGTGCATACCGATTTACTCCTCGTCGTCCTCATCGTCCGAGAACAGGTCCAGACGGCTCACAAACAAGCCCTCCTTGCCCTCGCGCGCGGTAATGACCACGCGGGCAATGGCGAGCGAAATCTCGTAGAGCGAGAGCAGGGCACCATACATGAGGCCCAGCGTAACGGGCGAGCCGTCGGGCGTAATCACAGCCGAGCCCACAAGCAGGCCCACGTACACGTAGCGCCAGGCGCCGCGGAAGGCCGCGTAGGACACGATGTGGAAGACGGACAGGTAGAAGATGATGAGCGGCAGCTCAAACGCCACACCAAAGCCGATCATAAAGAGCAGCTCCATATTGACGTAGTTCTCCAGATCGGGCAGCGCCGTAGCGACGGCAGAGGTCTCGCCGATGAGCCACTCAAAGCCCGCAGGGATGATGATGAAATAGCAGAAGATGGCGCCCAGGAAGAACAGCACCGTCGAGGCGAGCACCGTGGGCACGACCCATTTGCGCTCGTTGGGACGCAGTGCCGGCAGGAAAAATGCCAGAATCTGCCAGATGATCATGGGCGTGCACATGACCACGGCCATCTTGATGGCCAGCGAGAAGCGCAGGCCAAAGCCGCCGAGCGTGGTGGTGATGTAGAACTTACCGTCCGGCACAAAGGAGCGGATGGGGTCTTCCAGGATGTCGAGCACCACGGGCGTGGCGAAATACAGCACGATGGCGGCGGCAAACACCGACACGACCACGATGGTCAGGCGGCGACGGAGCTCTCCCAGGTGATCGAAGAGCGGCATACGCGCAGGTCCGATAGGCATTACTCATCGCCTCCCTTCGAGGCATCGGCGGCGGCTTCGGCAGCGGCGTCGTCCTCGGCCTCGAGCTCACGAGCGAGCTGGTCGACGACGGCCTTGCGCTTGCGGGGACGACGGGCGTACAGGTCAGCCGTCGTGGGCTCCGCCGGCTCGGGCTCCGGCTCTGCAGCGGGCTCGGGCTCGACGGCGGCGGTAGCCTCGGCAGACTCGGCGGCAGCGGCATCAGCGCCCTCGCCCTCGGTCTCCTCGGCAGTACCCTCCGTCTCCTCGGCAGCACCCTCGCTCGCAGCCTTCTCGGCGGCAAGGCGGGCACGGCGCTCGGCAAAAGTCTCCTTCTTTGCGGGCGCAGCCGTCTCGACGGCACCCTCGTCCGCATCGGAATCGTCATCGACGGCAGCCTTCTTGGGCTTGACCGGGGCCGACGCGGCCTCGCTCACCGGATCGATAATCTCGGACTGAACAACGGCCGTCATCTTTTCCTGCGTCTCGCGGAACTGACGGATGGCACGGCCGATTGTGCGGCCCATCTGCGGGAGCTTATCCGGGCCAAACAGCAAAAAGCCGAAGACCACGATGATCGCGAGCTCACCCTCTCCAATACCAAACACACATACCTCCAAGGCTCGATGTGAGTCGAGCCCGCACCGCGCCATTCGGCCGGAACTCGTCTATTCATTCGGTCAAGTATAGCGCCCGGACGCCAAAACGTCCGAGCGCATCACAAACATATGCCAAACGGCACGCCCTTTTGGGGACAAAGATTATGCAGCGGTGATCGAAATCTCCTGGTCGACACCCAACAGCTGAACCACGCGCATCACCTGGGGCTGCACATTGGTGCAGCTAAAGCGCTTGCCGTGGTCGACCGCGTGGTGCGCGGCGCCCACGAGCACGCCAATGCCCGTCGAATCGATGTAGCTCACCTGAGCAAAATCGAGCTCAACGGCCTCAGTGGGCTGCTCGAGCGCCAGGTCAATGGCATTGCGCAGGCTATCGGCGTTAGAGATATCGATCTCGCCGGTTACCTTAATGGTGTAGAGCTCTGGCGTGGGGTTGGTAGAAATTCCCAAATCCATGTATACGCTCCTTTACATATCGAAAGTGAGGATAGTACGGGAAGCCGCGCGTTAGACGCGCTCGGCACGCGCAAGCTCGGCAGCGACCAGCTTAACGGCCAGCACCAGCACATCGAGCGCGGCCTCCAGGTCCTCGACCGTGGGATAGCTCGGCGCGATGCGGATGTTGGTGTCGCGCGGGTCCTTGCCATAGGGCCAGGTAGCACCGGCCGGCGTGAGCTTGACGCCCAGGTCGGCACAAAGCGCGGCGACCTTTTGGGCCGAGCCCTCGGGACCATCGAAGCTCACAAAGTAGCCGCCGCGAGGATGCGTCCAGGTAGCGCAACCAGTATCGCCCAAGCCCTCGGTGAGCTTGCGCTCGACGGCCTCAAAGCGCGGACGCAGGAACTCGGCATGCTTTTTCATGTGCTCCTTGACCGCCTCGATGGTGGGAAGGAAGCGCACGTGACGCAGCTGGTTGAGTTTGTCGGCGCTGATCAGGCCGGCCTTGAGGCGCTTGGAGAACTCCGCGATAACCGCGGGGCTCGCACCGATAAAGCCGATGCCGGCGCCCGGGAAGGTAATCTTGGACGTCGAGGCAAAGGCCACCACGCGGTCCTCGGTGCCCGCCGCGCGAGCGAGGTCGAAGATATTGGCAAGCTCGTCGGTCTCGTCGTACAGGTCGTGCACGCAGTAGGCGTTGTCCCAGAAGATGCGGAAATCGGGCGCGGCCGTGGGCATCTCGACCAGGCGGCGCACGGTGTCCTCGCTAAAGGTGATGCCCGTGGGGTTGGAATACTTGGGCACGCACCAGATACCCTTGATGGAATCGTCGGCGGCAACCAGGCGCTCGACCTCGTCCATGTCGGGGCCGTTGTCGGTCATCGCGACGGGAACGTTCTCGATACCCAAGTCGGCGGTAATGCCAAAGTGGCGATCGTAGCCGGGAACCGGGCACAGGAACTTGACCTTCTTGCCGTCATGCGCGGCCTCATAAGCCTCCCAAGGCTCGCTACCGCACGAGCCGCAGCGCCAGAACATGCCGGCGATATCGTGCTCGATCAAAAGGCTCGACGAACCCAGCACGAGCGTCTGCTCGGCGGGGCAACCCAGGAACTCCCCCGCCAGCTTGCGTGCCGAGGGAATGCCCTCAAAGCAACCGTAGTTGGAGCAGTCGACGTTGCCGTCGTGCAGATCGGCATCGGCATTGAGGATATCGAGCATGGGTCGAGAGATGCCCACCTGGGAGGGCGACGGCTTGCCGCGGGCCATGTCGAGCGCCAGGCCCTTGGCCTTGACCTCGGCGACCTCGGCTTTGAGCGCCTCGATGGCGGCATCGAGTTCGGTGGTTTCCATCTTCTGGTAGATCGTCTGCATGGGTGCGACCTTTCGCGAAGCGGGACGTTGCAATTCTTCTAAGTATAGACCGCCACCGTCGCAACGTTATGAAGCCGTGATAGATTAAGTTCATCGCAATGAATTACGAATCGCCGCGCATGCCGGCATGAAGCGCCCAAGGAGGCACTATGGAGTACGGATCGTTCCAGGCCGAGGAATTCGGCGACCTGCAGCGCCTGGTCGACGGATTGTTTTACGACCGCCACGCCATCGACCGCCTGGATCTGATCGTACAGGCCGAAATCTTGGACCTGGCGCCCGATCTCATGGAGATCGTCAACCTGCTACCGCCCGGCTATTACGACCGCCAGTCACTTTGCGACCAGCTCAACTCCGCCTTGGCCGCCCACGGCTGGGGCGCCGTCTACGGCACCGTGGAATAAACCTAGTCATTGGGGCCTGTGGTCAAAAAATAGCAAATATGAGTACTGTTACTTTTTTAGTAACAGCGATTTTGAATTAAAAAGGCCAGTCTTGGCCTTTTGTGTCCGGTTTTGGAAGGATGCATCGGCATTTTTCGTCCAGCCACGCAATCGTTAATGCACAGACAGAATAGATTTGTACATTATTTTTCGCGCCTAAAATGAAACGCCGTTTGTGACAGTACTCACAAACGGCGTTTTTTGGCCACTGGGGTGTCCGGCAGGTGGCAAGTACCACTCAAAACCGCGTTTTACACGCGCTCGAGCAGGCTCTGGCGTCTGTTTCTACGCGCCTACTCGTTCTTGGGCGCGGGGTGCTTGCAGATCACACTCATGTAGATCATGCCAAGTACAGCCGCGGTGACAGAGCCGGCGAGAATAGCGGCCTTGGCAGCCAGAACCTCAAACTGGGCCGTCGGGAAGGCGAGGCCGCTGATGAGGATCGACATGGTAAAGCCGATACCGCCCAGAATGCCCACACCGGCGATCATGTGCCAGTTGACATTGTGCGGCAACTCGGAAATCTTGAGTTTAACCAGGGCAAACGTCATACCAAAGATACCGATCGGCTTGCCCAGCAGCATGCCAAAGTACACGCCGAGCGTCACCGGGTCGGTGAGCAGCGTGCTCATGTCCACGCCCACTAGGCGAACCTGTGCGTTGACGAACGCAAAGATCGGCAGGATCACAAAGTTGACCGGTGTGGAGATCAGACGCTCCATGCGGATGAGCGGCGGGGTCACGCGGTGCATGACGCGCTCGACTTTGGTGGTCGAGACGGTAAAGTCATGCTGGCCCAGGATGTGCGCCTCGTCGTCGTAGCGGTCGTCGAGCAACGGCAGGCACTCGCCAAGCCAATCGGTAAGGCTGTCGAGCTTAACACCGCACTTGGCCGGGATGGTAAAGGCCAAGATGACGCCAGCAAGCGTGGCATGTACGCCGCTCTTGAACATGCAGAACCACAACAGCAGGCCCAGCACCGAGTACGGGGCAAGGCGGTAATGCTGCGTCTTGTTGAGCCACACGAGCGCGCAGGTCACAAGCGCGGCGGCGCCCAACCAAAACGGATTGGGGCTCTGACCGTAGAAAATGGCGATGGCGGCGATGGAGATGAGGTCGTCGGCAATGGCGAGCGTCGAGAAGAACACACGCACACCGTTGGGCACGCGGTTGCCCAAAAGCGATAGCACGCCCAGCGCAAAGGCAATATCGGTTGCCATGGGAATGGCCCAGCCGTTGTGCGCGCCGGCATGGTTAAAGATCAGGTAGATGCAGGCGGGAACGACCACACCGCCCACAGCTGCCAGCATGGGAAGCATAGCCTGGCGCGGGTTCTTGAGCTCGCCGACCGTCATCTCATACTTGAGCTCGATGCCCACCAACAAAAAGAAGATCGCCATGAGGAAGTCGTTGACGAAAAGCTCGACGGTGAGGCCGGCCGTAAAATGTCCCAGGCCCACATACAGCGGGGTCTCCAAAAAGTGATGGATGGCCTCGTAGGCATCGGTATTGGCGCAGATGACGGCGGCGATGGCGGCGAAGACCATGACGGCGGCGGAAATCGTGCCGTTCTCGGCGATGCGCTCCCAGATGTCGTGACGTTCAAAGCGCTTGCGCTCACGAACGTTGAACAGCTGCTCAGTTGCTGCCATGGGCGGCTCCTTTCACGGGAAAGCTCCCGTCTTAAAAAAGCACGGCCCGCCCAAGTGGCGGCGCCGCGCTCTAACGTATTACGCTTGCATCTAGCCTACCCTGCGCGACAAGCACGCAGGCGTGGCCGAAAAGCGGAACCACAGGTTGAACATTATTTGCTCAACGGCACGGGCACGCCTGTCCAAGAGACGACGCGGCACCGTGCACAAAAAAACGACCGGAGCGCGGGGTGTCCGCGGTCCGGTCGTGGCGTTTGGTCAACTAAACCTAGCAGGCGGCCATGATGGGGGCAGCGACCTGCTTCTTACGGGAGAGGACGCCCGGCATCCAGACGCCATCGTGCTCGTCAGCAATGCCCAGGCCCTTCTGAGCAGCCTCGGTCTCGCCCTCGAGCAGGACCTGCGAGCCCTCCTCCATGATGTCGGTGATGCACAGGACAATGCCGTCAGCGCCCTTCTCGGCGGCGTAGGCGCGCATGGCCTCGCGAATCTCGTCGATCATGCCAAGCGCACGGCTCTTGTCGACAGTCTCGTACTGGCCGATAAGCAGCTTCTTGCCGGCGGGCTCGAACATCTTGATGTCGTTGCCGACCATCTCGGCTGCGGTGAAAGAGCCGGACGGACGGGTGAGGAAGACCTCCATGCCAAACTTGACCGGGTCGACGCCCACCTGCTCGCCGAGCTTGGCGGCGACGGCGCGGTCGACATCGGTGGTGGTGGGGCTCTTGAGCATAAGCGTGTCGGTCATCATGGCCGAGAGCAGCAGCTTGGCCTGGACGTCGGAAAGCTCAACGCCGAGCACGCCGGCGAGCTTGGTGACGATGGTGCAGCTGGAACCCCAGGGCAGGCAGATGTAGTGCAGCGGGCCGGCGGTCTCGAAGTCGCCGATGCGGTGATGATCGACAACGCCAAAGACCGTGGCGTCCTTAAGGCCGGCGACGGACTGGGCAGACTCGTTGTGGTCGGTGAGGACGACGAGCTGACCGGCCTCGACGGACTCGATCACGCGGGGCTCGGCGATGCCGGCGTCGGCGAGCAGCTTGGCGGACTCTGCCGGAAGCTGACCCAGGGCGCAGGCCTCGTAGGTGTTGCCGGCATACTCAACCTGGTTGAGCAGCTGGGACAGGACGACGGCGCTCATGATGGCGTCGTTATCGGGGTTCTGGTGACCAAAGACAAGAACGTTTGCCATGGATATCCTCCACTTGATATGTGTACTTGGACGTAGCTATGGTAGCACGCTAACGCCGAACCCTATGAGATGGAAGGGCCGCGACGCAATTTGGGGCAAGCGTTGGGGGAAGTCTGTCCCCCTTGCACCATGTTGGCGCAAAGTAACCTGTCCCCCTTGCACCAGCTATTTGCCGGCGGCGCGCAGGGCTACGTAGGCGGCACCGATGATGCCGGCGTCGTTGCCGAGCGAGGCGACCTCGATGGGCGTCTCGCGCGAGGCGGAAAGCGCATACTGCTTAAAGTGCTCGCGAACCGCATCGAGGTAGACATCGGCCGAGGCAGAGGCACCGCCGCCGATCAGGAACATCTCGGGGTCGACCACGTTGGCGATAAGCGCCAGGGCGCGGCCAAGGTAGTCGGCCATGGTGTCGGCTGCGGCCAGCGCAAGCTTGTCGCCCTCGCGGCAGGCCTGGAACACGTCCTTGGAATCGGAGGGGCCGGTGAGCTCAATGGGCTCGACGCCCGCCTTCTTGCACTCGGCAAGGTAGTTGCTCACCACGCCGGTGGCGCTGGAATACTGCTCCAGATGGCCATGGCCGCCACAGCCGCAGGTGCGCTCCTCGGCCGGGTTCAGGCACATGTGGCCAATCTCGCCGCCGGCGCCCACAACGCCCGATACCACGTCGCCGTTAACGATAACGCCGCCGCCCACGCCGGTACCGATGGTGACCATCACCACGTTCTGTACGCCCTTGGCAGAGCCGAGCCAGGCCTCGCCCATGGCAGCGGCGTTGGCATCGTTCTCATACTTAACGACCGCATCGGGGCAGTGCTTCTGAATGGCGACCCTCAGCTCGGGCAGGTTAATGGCAATGTTGGCCTTGACCTTGGCATCGCCCGACGCCGGGATGGGACACGGAACGGCCAGGCCAATGCCCGCCACAAAGGCACGCGGAATCTGTGCCTTGGCGACCACCTGGTCGATAGCCTCGGTCACCGCGGCAAAGCCCGCAGCATCAACGATGGGAGGCGTGGGCACGCTGGCCTTGGCAAGCAGGTTGCCGTCCTCATCGAACAGGCCCTCCTTAACCGAAGTGCCGCCGACGTCGATGCCGATGTAGTACTGCTTAGGTTCCATGGGAGCCCACCTTTCTCGTTTAAACATTGCCTGTATGGTACCGCTCTCAAGGCAAAAACCTACCAAAAAGGGACAGGTTTGTTTTGGCAGGTTTTATCTGGGGTAACGCAATTGGCTGCCCAACAGGCCGCGCAAGACCATCCCCAAAAATAAAGGCGCCGGGAGGCGGAGGCTCCCGGCGCCCGTCAAAGGGACTATGTTGTCTGTTGGACCGCACGGTCCATCGCGGCGATAACGCCGACTAGGCCTGAAGTGCCTGCAGCTGCTTGTGAACCTCGATGAGCTCCGTCGCCATGACGCGCATGGTCTCGGTGCCGGCCATCTGGTCCTCGGCATGCAGCAAAATCAACGGGGCCTCGCCGTTACGCTCGCCGTTGGCCTCCTTCTTCAGAAGCCCCATGTGAACATCGTGGCCACCGTTATAGGCCTCGTCGCCCTGCTTGATAAGCTCCTCGGCGGCGTCAAAATCGCCCTCCTTGGCCTTTTGCACGGCATTGATGTACATGCTCTTGGCGGTACCGACGTAGCTGATGATCTCAAAGCAGGTCATCTGCAGTTCGTTCATATCCTCCATGCAGAGCACCTAGCCCATCACGCTGACGCAGTGGTCGATGATGCCGGCAGCGTTCATGCGGCCGTAGTCGACCATGTTGATAACCTCGACCGGGAAGCGGCCGGCGGCCTCCTTCTCAAAATCGCCCTTGGTGTAGCCGATCTGCGGACCAAGCAGCAACATGTCGCACTCGTCCAGGTGATCGTGGGCCTCGTTCATGGGACGAGCCTCGACCTCAATATCCAGACCACGGTTTGCAACCTCGGCCTGCATCTTCTGGACCAGCAGACTCGTGGACATACCGGCATTGCAGCAGAGCATGATCTTCTTCATGGTTTCCTCCTTATAACTGCGCGGCGCGCAGACGACGACTGGTTGTATTCCTTGCGGTTATTGTGCCCACCCCTCTGCATCTTTACACAAGGGAGAGAGCCGCGGGCACCGGCACCGCGTACCGGTGCCCGCAAAGGTGAAAGGGACGAACGTTAGGCGTTCTACTCGGCAAGAGCCTCCTGCTTGGCGATTGCCTTCTCGGAAATCTTCATAAAGGGCAGGTAGACGGCCATGCCAATGACAATCTCGATAGCCTGCCACACGCCGGCGCGCCAGTCAAAGCCCGTAGCGAGCAGGGCATTGATGACGGGAGGCATGGTCCAGGGCACCTGGGCGATGCAGGGGCTGATGATGCCTGCGCAGGTAAGGCCATAGGTGATGCCGATGAACAGATCGGGAAGAAGAACGAACGGGATCATGAGCGGCAGGTTGTACACGATGGGGTAACCGTAGATAACCGGCTCGTTGATGTTGAACAGACCAGGCAGGATAGCCATCTTGGAAACGGTCTCGGAAGCCTTGTTCTTGGAGAACAGGAGCGTGTCGAGCAGGAGCATGAGGGTGCAGCCCGAGCCGCCGATGAGGGCGAAGCTGTTAACGATCTGCATGTTCATGTAGTGATCGGGCTGGATGGTGCCACCGGCGGCAAAGGTAGCCATGTTGTCGACGATGAGCATGGTCAGGATCGGCTCGACGGTAGCGCCAGAGATGGTGGACTGGTGAATACCGACGCAGAACAGCAGGTTAGCAAGGGTGTAGATGAGGATAACAGCCCACGGACCGGCGTTCATGATGCTCTTGAGCGGGTTGGAGATGCACGTGGAGATGATGGTGCACAGATCGGTGCCGGCGCACACGGCGAGCAGGGCTGCGGCAAGAGCGAAGACCGCGAGGTTAAGCAGCATCGGAATCATGACGTTGAAGGAGTTGGAGACCGCGGGAGGCACGCCCTCGCCCAGCTTAACCTTGAGCTTCTCGACGCCAGAAATCTTGATGAAGAGCGAGACGGAAAGCAGGGCGATGATAATAGCCGAGAACAGACCGTTGGTGCCGGTGTTGGCAGTCGAAAGGGCGCCCGTGACCTCGGCGGAGGTGATCTTGTCGGTGAGCAGTGGGCTCGTGGCGGCAAGCGAGGCGGTGATCTGCTGCGGCATCATGATGACGAAGGCAGAGATGGCGACGACCACGCAAGCGAGCGGGTTATCGAAACGCTTGTTCTTGGCGAGGCTGTAGCCAATCAATCCGGCCAAGATAATGGCAGAGACGTTGAGGGTGCCCAGCGTAATTGCCGAGCCCCACGTCTGAAGGTTGGCAAGGCCCGCCGCATCGAGCGGGAACAGAGGGAACACGACGTTGTTAATAAGAACCGCGATACCCGCAAGGATATAGAGCGGCGTGATGGTCGCGAAGGCGTCACGCAGGGAACGCAGGTGAACCTGGTTTCCCACCTTCGCAGAGACCTCGGCAAACTTGTCGAGGAAGCTCTTTCCGTTGTCACTGGCCATGATTGCTCCTAACTTTCAAATCCGGCCTTTTCCTATGCGCACGGTGGTCTGTCGCCCTCTGCCACCAGATGTGCCATGTGTTGCGCGCGGCGGCGCGCGGTCTGGGCGTTCGCCCGGTCGCTAATCAACCACGTGGGTCGTGGCGACCTGTTTGAGCCAGGCCGCCGACTTCTTAAGGCGGCGCTTGTAGCCGTCCATGAGATCGACCTCGACAAAGCCGTAACGATTCTTAAAGGCATTGGCCCAAGACCAGTTATCGATGACGGCCCAGTAGTGATAGCCCCGGCACTTGGCGCCCTCGTCGATGGCCTTGGCCACCCACTCCAGGTGCTGACGTACAAAGTCGACGCGGTAGTCATCCTGGATGGTTCCTTCGGCGTCACGGTTCTTGTATTCGTCCATGATGCCGATGCCGTTCTCGGAAACGAACCACTCAAGATCGGGGTAGTTCTTAGCGCAGTCCATGCCAAAGTCGTAGAGGCCCTGCGGGTAGATCTCCCAGCCGCGGCTCTCGTTCATAACGGCGTCGGGCCATACGTACTCGTCGGCAAAGTGCGGCAGGCCATACTGGTCAATCTTGCTCGTCGGAGCCTGGACGCGCGTGGGGTGGTAGTAGTTGCAGCCGAGCCAGTCGACAACACCCTGCTTGAGGATCTCTTGGTCGCCGGCGCGGAACGGGAGCTTAACGCCGCCCTCGGCCAGGCTGTCGAGCACGTCGGCAGGAAGCTCGCCCTTGGTGATGAGGTCGAGCCACCAGCGGTTGTTGATGCCGCTGGTCATGCGCACGGCCTCGAGGTCCGCCTCGCTGGGGTTCTCCTTGGTGTAGACCGGGGTAAAGCAGTTGATCATGCCAATCTTGGCATCGGCGCGAATAGCGCCCTCGTCATAGGCCTTACGATAGTTGGCCACGGCCAGCGCATGTGCCAGCGAGATGTGATACTGCACGGTGCGAGCGCGGCTAAAGTCGTGGAGCTGCGGGAACCACACGCCCTCCTGATAGCGCTGTTCGGGCTCGACGATGGGCTCGTTAAAGGTGAACCAGTACTTAATCTCCTGGCCAAACTCGTGGAAGGCGACGTCGGCGTAATGCGCGTAAGCCTCGACGACCTCACGGCTCTCCCAGCCGCCACGGTTAAAGAGGTAGGTGGGCATGTCAAAGTGGTACAAGTTGACAAACGGCTCCAGGCCGGCCTCGCGAGAGGCGCGGAACAGCTCGTGATACCACGCAGCGCCCTCCTCATTGAGGTTGCCGTCGGCATCGAGCAGACGGCTCCACTGGATGGAAGTGCGATAGGTATTCAGGCCCAAGTCCTTCAAAATGCGAAAGTCTTCCTGGTACTTGGCCATAAAGTCATTGCCGGCATAAGAGCCAACGCAGTTGTAGAACGAACCCAGATCCTGAATGGACCAGGTGTCCCACAGGTTCTCGAGCTTGCCGCCCTGGTTCCACTGACCCTCAGTCTGCGGGCCGGACATAGCAGCGCCAAAGAAGAAGTCGTTGGGCAGCTGATACTGTGCCATCAAAGTCCTCGCTTTCGTGTTCTAGAGCTTCCGGTTGGAGACGGGTTTGCTTTGGCAGGTTATCCGGCGCGGGCGCGCACCGGCCATGCCGATATCCAACCCGCCAAAACAAAACCGTCCCCAAACGGTCGATCCTGTTGTGCGGAAGGATTCCGTTCGTTGCTTAAACTATAGCGTTCTAATTTTAAAAGTAAAGCGTCTTTTTCTTTTTTCTTTCTCGAACTTCTTAGATAAAAGTAATATGGATGCCCTGTTGAGGGTTATACTTACTTTTTGTATTCATATATGTCGGAAAGGAGGTTCCATGATTCCCAAATACGAGGCGATAGCTGCAGATATTCGTCGAAGTATCGAGGATGGCGCTCTTAAACCGGGCGACAAGCTTCCCACCGTCGTTGAGTTCTGTGAGCTCTATAGCGTTTCCAAAATCACCGTCAAACGAGCTATCGAGCAAATCACCGAGGAAGGTCTTATTACCAGCCGGCGCGGATCGGGTACCTACGTTAAGGACACGGCGGGACTTCCCGGCCAGGCGTTTTTCCAGGGCAAAAACGACCGTGCCCAGGGCTTTTCGTATGATCACCGCGGGGAAAAGGTGACCTCGGTGGTCTACGATTTCTCGATTGTTAATCCACCAGCGGACATCGCAGCCCAGCTGGGAATTGCCGAGGATGACTTTGCCTATCACGTCGTGCGCGTGCGTCAGGCCGATGGGAAGCCCATCGTTATCGAGTACACCTACATGCCCCTCGAGCTGATTCCAGGCCTTAAAAAGAAGGACCTGTACGGATCGGTCTACCATTTCATCCGCGAGCAATGCGGGCTGAAAATTTCGAGCTTCCACCGTACCATTCGCGCCGTGGCAGCAACCGAGGAAGAAGCCAATCGCCTGGACACCAAACCTGGCTCTCCCCTGCTCGAGCTCACCCAGATTGGCTTTTTGGACAGCGGCGCCGCCTTTGAGTATTCGGTCTCGCGCAACGTTGGCGACCGCTTTGAGTTGCACAACGTAACGTTGGCATAGGTTTTTGTAGTCATCCGGGCGCTCGCTTTGAGCTGTTTCGTGCAGCGCCCGCACAACACAATGGGGGTATAAACATGTCCGATTTGATTAAGCTGACGCCGATCTTTCACGAGAAGATCTGGGGCGGCCGCCAGCTCGAAACCGTATTTGGTTACGACATTCCCGATGGTCCCATCGGTGAGTGCTGGGCCATCTCGGCCCACCCCAACGGCGACTGCCAGATCGCTGAGGGCCCGTACGCCGGTCACACGCTGTCATGGCTGTGGGCCGAGCACCGCGAGCTCTTTGGCAACTGTGAAGGCAAGGAGTTCCCGCTGCTCATCAAGATTCTGGACGCCAAGGACGACCTTTCGATCCAGATTCACCCCAACGACGAGTACGCCGCCAAGCACGAGAACGGCAGCTTGGGCAAAACCGAGTGCTGGTATGTGCTGGACTGCGAGCCCGGTGCCACGATCATTGTCGGCCAGCGCGCCAAGGACCGCGTCGAGGCCGCACAGATGATCGAGGAAGGCCGTTGGGACGACATGCTCAACGTGCTGCCGATCCACAAGGGCGACTTTTTCCAGATTGATTCCGGTACCGTGCATGCCATCAAGACCGGCACGCTCATTTTGGAGACGCAGCAGTCGAGCGACGTGACGTATCGTCTGTACGACTACGACCGCCCCGGCACCGACGGCAAGCTGCGCCCACTGCACATTGAGCAGAGCCTCGATTGCATCGACTTTGATGCTCAGGCTCCGACCGACGGCACGGTAACCGCACCCGAGGTCGATGGCGTGACCGAGCTCGAGTCTAACTCCTGCTACACCGTCGATCGCGTGCGTGTCGACGGCAGCAAGACCCTCGACCAGCGCTGGCCCTTCATGTGTCTGTCGGTCATCGACGGCGAAGGCACCGTCTGCGGCGACCCCGTCCACAAGGGAAGCCACCTGCTGGCCCCGAGCACCGTCAGCTCCATCGACCTCGAAGGCAAGATGGAACTGATCGTCTCGCACCTGTAGGTCGCACCAACAACCAAAACGCAACAAGGGGCTCCTCCGTTCATCAACGGAGGAGCCCCTACTCGTATCTATATATCAGCCCACCCGGCTCTCCAGACCAAAAAGGCGAACGAGCAGGGCGACGTTCGCAAGCTGCAGGCCAAAACGCCACAAGGAAGAGGGCGCGCCGGGGCTTTGGTCGATCGCGAGTTCCGCACGAGCCGGAGAGCACTTAATGTGCTCTCCGTGCGAGCAGGACTGTCCGAGCAGGCGACCAAAGCCCCCGGCGCGCCCGGTCAACCTCGCAGTTAGGCATTCAGCTTGACGATCGGCGCGAAGCCCTTCATTAGCTTTTTGGTCTGGCCGGTCTTTTCGAATTGGACCTCGATCATGTCTCCGGCGACCGAGATCACGGTGCCCGTGCCAAAGGTCTTGTGGCTCACGGTATCGCCCGCAGCAAAGTCCTGCGATGCGCTGGCGCGATCGACCTTGCGCTCCACCGTCGGCGACACCTTGGACGACGGCTTTTTAGCTCGCGGCGCGCCCGAACCAAAGGTCGAGGCAACACGGCCGGCGTCGGGCGAAACCCCGCGATGGCGCTCGGTGCCATAGGTGCTGCCACCAAAGAAATCGTCGAAGCTCGATCCGCCGCGCGAACCGGAACCGCCGGTCGAGCGCGTATGCGAACCGAACACCTTGCCGCCATACATATCCGAGCCCATGCCCGAGCCAAAGGTGCCGTGACGGTCGCCGCGCTTCTCCCAGCCCGTGCCCTCAAAACCAGCAGAACCGATACCGCTAAACTCGATATCCTCAAACGGAATCTCGTTGAGGAAGCGAGAGCGCGGGTTGGCAGAGGTCGAGCCGTAGGTGCGACGCGTGGCCGCATAGGTCAGGAACAGGCGCTTACGGGCACGCGTGATGGCAACGTAGGCCAGGCGACGCTCCTCCTCGAGCTTGCCCGGGTCATCGCTGCCGCCAAAGTCGTGCACGTGCGGGAAGATACCCTCCTCCATGCCGGCCACGAACACCGCCGGGAACTCCAGGCCCTTGGCGGAGTGGATGGTCATCATGGTAATGGCATGCGTCTCGCCGGCCAGGGAATCCAAGTCGGAGCGCAGGGCCAGCCACTCCATGAGTGCCGGCAGCGCCTTACAGGTGAGCGGACCGTAGGTGCGCTCAATCTCGTCGGCATGCACGGCACCCGCCGGCATCTCCGTCGGCGCGGCATACGCGTTGCCCGCGATGGCGGCGGCCAGGGCATCCTGCGGCGACAACGCTGGAGCGGCCAGGCTATCGAGCGGATTGGCGCCCGCGGCGTCACGGGCGCCGACAAGCGCCTCAAACGAGGATGCCGGGGCGGACGGCCCCGGCTCGGGCGCAGGAGCGCTCACCACGACGGGCTCGGGCTCGGCGCCGGCAGGCACGTCGGCAACACCGGCTGCGCGCAGCTCTTCTAAGCTCTCGAGCGTACCCTCGATATCCTCGTGCGTCTCCTCAAATTCGGCGGCGACGCCCAGGAATTCCTGAATGTTCTCGGCACGGCTCTCGGACTCCATGGTGCCCTCGGCGCGGAAAGCCTGCAGCAGGCCCGTCTTATCGACAATCATCTCGACGACGTCCTTGAGCTCGCCGTCCATGCGGCGACCCTCGCGCACTAGCGAGACAAAGCTCGACAGGCCATTGCGCACCTTGGCGCTAAACATGCCGGTCTCGGCGCACGCGATCTCGCAAGCTTGGAAGAACGAGCAGCGGTTGTCGCGCGCCAGTTGCTCGATCTTTTGGATCGAGGTGGAACCAATGCCGCGGCGCGGCGTGTTGATGACGCGCTTGACGCTCATCTCGTCGGCCGGGTTCACGATCATCTTGAGGTAGGCCATGACGTCGCGGATCTCGGCACGGTCGAAGAATCGCGTGCCGCCCACGATCTTGTAGGGCACGCCCGCGCGCAGGAACATATCTTCGAGAATACGCGACTGGGCGTTGGTGCGGTAGAACACGGCGATATCGTCGTAGCTCGTACCCTTGGCATGCAGTTTTTCGATCTCGCCGGCAATCCAGCGGCCCTCATCGCGCTCGTCGCTTGCCTGGAAAGCCTGAATCTTCTCGCCATCGCCCTCGGCCGTAAACAGGCGCTTGTCCTTGCGCTGAGAGTTGTGGCGCACCACGGCGTTGGCGGCGCTCAGGATATGGCCCGTAGAGCGGTAGTTCTGCTCGAGCTTGACCGTCTTGCAGTTTTTAAAGTCCTTCTCAAAGTCCAGGATGTTGGTGATGTCGGCGCCGCGCCAGCTATAAATGGACTGGTCATCGTCGCCTACGACCATGAGGTTTTGGTACTTGGCGGCCAGCAGGTTAGCGATTTCGTACTGGACGTGGTTGGTGTCCTGATACTCGTCGACGCTAATGTAGCGGAAGCGTTCCTGGTACTTGTCGAGCACCTCGGGGCGGGTGCGCAGCAGCTCGAGCGCGCGCACGAGCAGGTCGTCAAAGTCCATCGCATTGGCAGCGCGCAGGCGGCGCTCCAGCTCCAAGTAGACCTGTGCGGCCTTTTTATCGTTGGGGCTATCGGCGGACTTGAGCATGTCCTCGGGGCCGATCATGGCGTTTTTGGCCGAGCTGATCTTGCTGCGGATCATGTTGATGGGGAACTGCTTTTGCTCGATGCCGAGTGCCTGCATAATGTCGCGCACCATGCGCTTTGAGTCATCGTCGTCGTAGATGGTGAACTGACCGGTGTAGCCCAGCAGGTCGGCGTCCTCGCGCAGCATGCGCACGCACATGGCATGGAAGGTGCACACCCACATACCGCGGGTGCCGCTGGGGATGAGCGCTGCCAGACGCTCGCGCATCTCAGCCGCGGCCTTGTTGGTAAACGTGATGGCAAGAACCTGCCAAGGCTTAACGCCCAGATCGCCGAGCATATGTGCGATGCGGAAGGTCAAGACGCGGGTCTTGCCCGAGCCGGCGCCGGCGAGTACCAGCAACGGGCCCTCGGTGGTCAGAACCGCCTCACGCTGGGCGGGATTAAGGCTGTCGATGTCGACGAGCGGCTTGGTGGGTTTGGGTGCCGGCGCGAGAGCGTCGTAGATGTCGAGCGGAACGAGTTCGGGCTCCGGCGCTGCAGGGGCGGTGTATGCATCGAGCGGCACGGGTTCCGGCACGGGCGGCACGGGCGCGGCAGTGTTCTTTTCCCAGGGCAGGGGCTGGGTCATGGGTGACTCCTCATCTGACGGACGGCGCGCCTGCGGGCAGCGCCATAGTTTGAGCCGTACCAGTATACCGAGCCGCGCGGACACCGACGCAAATCACACCACGACTCCGTGCGCCACCGTCAGGCCCGCCCCAGCGGATTTGGAGCAATGGGGTCAGGTTGGTCTGCACCATGTTGCTGCAAAGTAACCCGGCCCCAATGCACCAATCAGGGAGTCGCCGATGTCATGGCAGCAGCAGCGAGCGGCGGCCAGGGCGAACAAATTGGCATGAAAAAGGGGGCGGCATAGACCTTTTGGTCATGCCACCCCCTTTGAATGACAAGTTGTCGCCCTGGCCGTCGCGCAGCGTCAACTAAGTTAGAGGCCGAGCATCGGCTCCAGGACAAAGAAGTACGCGAGCACCACGATGCCCAGGATGATGCGGTAGACGCCGAAGCACTTGAAGTCGTGACGGCGGACAAAGCCCATAAGCCACTTGATGGCAATGAGCGACACCACAAAGGCGACGACGCAGCCCACACCCAGGATGGCGATTTCGTTGGTGCCGAACGTGCCGCCCTTAATAAAGTACTTGACCAGCTTGAGCGCACTCGCACCAAACATGACGGGAATGGCCAGGAAGAACGTGAACTTAGACGCCACCGAGCGCGTGCAGCCCAGTAGCAGGCCGCCGATGATCGTGGAGCCGGAGCGCGATGTGCCCGGAATCAGCGAAAGCACTTGGAAGCAACCGATACCCAGCGCGGTCTTCCAGCTCAGATCCTCGAGCGTAGTGATGGAGCCAAAGTCCAGGTTATCGTCATCGTCTGAAGCGGCAGCCGCAGCGGGCGCGGCAAAGTGCGCACCAGCGGGGCGTCCGCCCGCCACCACGGCACGCGAACCAAACGAACCAGCAAGAGCGGCCTGGTCGCGCTTGTTCGCGCGCCAGTTTTCGATCACGATAAACAGCACGCCGTACACAATGAGCGTCAGCGCCACGACGGGAGCATTATAGAAATGCTCCTCCATCCAGTCGTTAAGCGGCAGACCGATCGCCGCGGCGGGAATACAGCCGAGCACAATCTTGCCCCACAGCACCCAGGTGTCGCGACGACCCTCCTTGCCTTTGCTGGGAGAAAACGGGTTGAGGTCGTAGAAGAACAGGACGCAGACGGCCAAAATGGCGCCAAGCTGAATCACGACCAGGAACATATTCCAGAACGTCTCGCTCACGTTCATCTTGACGAACTCGTCCACCAAGATCATGTGACCGGTCGACGAAACAGGCAGCCATTCGGTAATGCCCTCGACTAGGCCCATGAAGGCAGATTTTAGAAGCTCGGTGATATTCAAAGGGACCCCCTCGTTAGACACCCGCCGATATTGTTCTGCGGACGGTGCGGGCGATGTCCCATTATCAACCGTTGGCGGCACGCCTGCGCCTACCCTTACCAAAAAACTCGCCCGTTCACAGAATTGCGAGCGGTCAAACCCAAATCCTTGGGTATAACTGCAACAAGATAAAGTGTCCGGCGGCCACGCATCCGCGCCCGCCCGATGCACGAGCCCCACGCCCGTGCGATAGACCAAGGAGGAAACCATGAACGAGGGCTACACCAAGGTATTTGTTTCACTCGACGGTACTGAGCAGCAGGATTTTGTGCTCGCACGCGCCATCAAGGTCGCCGCGAACAACGGCGCCAGGCTGATAATCGGCCACGTTATCGATTCCACGGCGCTCGAGAGCGCCGGTTCCTATCCGGTCGATCTGGTCAACGGCCTAGAGGAGGCATTTAAGAACTCCATCGCCAAGCAGCTCGAAGAGGCCAAGGCCAATCCCGACATTCCCGAGGTCGAGGTCATGATTCGCGCCGGCCGTATTCGCGAGACGCTCAAGGACGAGATGCTCGACGTGGTCAAGCCCGATCTGGTGCTCTGCGGCGCTCGTGGCCTGTCCTCGATCAAGTATGCGCTCCTGGGTTCGATTTCGACGTTCCTGCTGCGCAACACCGACTGCGACATCTTGGTCGTGAAGTAGGCTCCTTCCTGCCGGCGCAAGGTCTGCGGGGTTATCACGCCGACGTCCTCGCCGCTTCGCGGCTGCGGGATGTCGGCTTTGATAACCCCTCCCGGCCTTGCGCCTTCGTCACCGTACTTCAGCAAGTTACCTGAATAGAGGAATGGCGTGCCGCCCCGTTTGGGGCGGCATGTTTTGTTTGGGGCGGCACGTTTTTGTTATAAGGCGATCCTGCTTAGACGAGCTTGCACTTCTGGAATGATCTTCTCGAACATTACCTCCGCCTCGGGAAAACCCTCTTCTTTGAGACCGCGCGCCGCGTCTCTTAGCGCGTCTGGAACCTCATTGCAGGTATCAGCAATCATTCCGGCGACAATTCCCCCGGGCAAACCCGCCTCAATCATTTGGCTCATCACCGACCCACGCGTTACGTCGTCAATCTTGCGGCTCCCACCAAACGAGACGCCCATCTCACGAACGAGACTGGGGTAAACCGTTGTGCACAGCACGTCATAGAGCGGCGCCAACCTCACCTGCTTCCAACTTTCGTCCCATACGAGCGACCAGTTCTTTAGATGGTTATCGCAGTTACCTACGGCATAGTCGAACAGCTGGTTATAGCCGACAAGGAACCTGTCCTCCATTTGATTCGTCGACGCCCTTCGCACCGCATCGACGATAAGCCCCAGGTAATTGACGCCCGTCGGCTCATATTTAAGCTCACGCGAGATACCCTTGGCCTGACAAACATCTTCCTGGTGCAAACGGTACGGAATTGGCAATCCGTCAACCGAGCGTCCAGCATCAGGCGTTACTCGGTCAAATCGCTTCACGGCGATAATTGGCTCGGCATCCTCAACTCGGACAAGAAAACACTCTTCGGCCGATAGGTCCATCAGAGAGGCGGCTCTCACGCACATCGCTTCGCACACCGTCTCACCCGGAAACGTTTTCGATCCCGCCTTGAGAATGTGCGTGGATGGGGCCGCTCCATGAGGCAGGTACCATCCGCCACATGGGTCATCGCCCGTATAGTAGAGACCGACCTTCGCCTGAGCACCTGCAAGGGAGATTCGACTCTCTAGCGCTAAATCAAAAGCAACCTCCGCCGGCGCGTATGCCAGCCCGCTTAGCTGTTCCTCACCTATCTCTTCATAGCCCATTTCGAGACTGTCGGCCGAAGGCTCTCGCGTCAAAACCAGAGCGCCGACAGGTTCATCGCGGACTAAATCGAGCACCTTGAAGTAATCTCCGCGTTCCGCTCGCGCCCTTTTCTCAAGGTCCCTGTTGAGCTGCCCCTCCGGAATGATGCCAGAGAAAAAGGAGCCTGTTGCGTCCGGACTAAATGTCTCGGCCGACAACGGCAGCGAGATCGAAATCGGCGCCGCATCACCGCTCTCGAGATATTTGGGGCTATAGGTGAATGCCGGAAACCCCGCATGTTCCTCCAATATGCCAACCAGCTGGTAAGACCCATTAAACTCACGGTGAACGAACAGCGTGCCATCCATTACTTCCCCCTCACCTTCAGAATAAAATCAATATCCACGATGGAGGCGTAATCGAAAATGACACCAATTTCGACCGTTGTCCGCCCCCGTTCGATATCACCAATCACACGAAGGCTGCGACCCGTCATAGTCGCGACGTCACGTTGAGTCAAACCGAGCTCACGCCTTCTGAGCCTAAGGGCCTTCCCTATCTCGGCGGGATCGAAAACCGTGCGCTCCGAGAAAGCGACTTCCGACGGTTTGAGCTTGATGCGCCCATCCAGCTTTTTAATCGTAGTCACCGTTCTCATGACGCCTCCAGCTATATTCCTGTCCGTGAACATAGTATAAAACTGTAGCACTATGTTCATGTACGGGAATATAGTGTTGACTACATTAGCAATGTTCCCGTTCAGGAATATAGCTGCCGAAAAGCCTGATTTCTTCTTAAATGGGAAGATCCTGAACGGCTACGCCATACGACCCGACTACTCAAAGTATTGGAACTTGTTGGTCGAGAAGGCGAATGTTACGACGAAGCCTTCGCCGGAGTCGGATGCCGCGGTGACGTCGATGCCCATCTTGGAGCACAGGCGTGCCACCAGATAGAGGCCGATGCCCGTTGCGCGCTTGGTGGTGCGGCCGTTGTCGCCGGTAAAGCCCTTCTCGAACACGCGTGGCAGGTCTGCCGCACTCACGCCGCAGCCGTTATCGGCAACAGTGAGCTCAATGCGCTCGCTCGCCAGACCCTCGTCCAGCAACGCACCCGAAAACACGATCTTCGCGCCGTCCTCGCACGCGTATTTAATGCTGTTCTGGATGAGCTGCCCCAAGATAAACTCGAGCCACTTCTCGTCGGTAAAGACCTCAAAGTCGAGGTTCTCGCACACCGGCGCCACGTGCGCCGCAATGAGCTCGCGCGCGTTGGCTTTAATCGCACCTGTCACCAGGGCCTTGAGGCTCCAACGCCGAATCAGGTAATCGCGCTCCACAACCTCCGAGCGCGCATAGTAGAGCGCCTGGTCGATATAGCGCTCCACGCGAGCCAGCTCGCGGCCCAGGTCATCCACACGCGACAGGTCGTCTTCGCTGCCGTCCAGGTTTTCCAAAATCAGATGAGCTGCCGCCAAGGGCAGCTTGGCCTCGTGGACCCAGCTCTCGATATAGTCGCGATAGTCATCGGTCTGACGCCGGCCTTCGGCAACCTCGTCGCAAGCGGCTTTGCCCACCCGGCGCAAGACCTCGTACTCGAGCTCGCCCTCGGCATAGGTCGGGCATTGCACCATCTCCTGCACCCATGCGGGACTCTCGAGCTCCTCTGCCGCACGCTCCAGCTGGCGCAGAAAACGGCGACGGCGCGCGTATTCGATCACGATGCCGAGCATACCAAAGATAAAGGACACGCCGACCGCCACGACCACGATGGATGTCGAAGCACCGGCGACCGTCAGCACAAAGCAGCTCAGCAGCACGCCGCACGTCCACACGGCGACGGGAAGCAGCGCATCTTTAAAGAACTTGCCAAACGACATAGCCGGCCCCTAGACCGAATAGCCTTGGCCGCGATGCGTGGTCAAATACCCCTTGATGCCGATTTTTTCGAGCGTGGTGCGCAGGCGGTTGATGTTGACGGTGAGCGTATTGTCGTCCACGAAGGCGTCGGAGTCCCACAGATCCTGCATGATAGCCGATCGCGAAACGATCTTGCCCGCGCGGCTCAGAAGCAGCGAGAGGATACGCAGCTCGTTTTTGGTGAGCTCGGTGCTGGTGCCGGTTGCCGTGTTGGTGACCATGGAGCGGGCGAGGTCGAGCTCCAATCCCTTATGGACGAGCGTGCTGCGCTCGCCTGCCGCCGCGGTGCGACGCAGCAGTGCGTTGATGCGCGCCACAAGCACGCGCGCGCTGTAGGGCTTGGGAACAAAGTCATCCGCGCCGAGCGTCATGGCCATAACCTCGTCGATCTCGGTCGTGCGCGAGGTGAGGACGATGATGGGAACCTCGGATTCGCGGCGAACCTCGTGGCAGATATGCTGGCCGTCCTTGACGGGGAGCGTGAGGTCGAGCAGCACCAGGTCGGGCGCGGCGGCGAGAATATCGCGCGAGACATGCTCGAACGATTCGCAGGCCTCGACCTCAAAACCCGCACGGGCCAGGATGTCGGCAAGCTCACGACGAATGGGCTCGTCGTCCTCAACGATATAGATCAGCGCCATTGATTCCGCTCCCCTCTTGGTTGTCTTGTCCCATTATGACCGCAAAGCTGCAGGTACGCGCCTCGCGCGGCACCAAGGTGACAGAACTGTTCGCGAGCGGGGGCGTTTCGTCCGCCCCGCACTCGCAGCGGTGGCGGAGACCAAAATGATTCTTTAATCCCCGTCCCAGAAAAATCATTTAGCGGCGGGCGCGGAGCTTTTCGTAGCCTTCGGCGAAGAAGGCGACCGTGGCGGCGTCGGCCTCGGCGGCGTCCGTCTCGGTTGCGGGGACCACGCCGTGCTCGTCGCTCACTAGGAACAGCGCGCCCTTAAGCTGCGCGGGAATATCTACGCGCGTGACCGAGATGCCCTTGGTCTGGGCCAGCTGCTCAATGAGCGTCGCCGTGCCGCACAGGAACTCGTCCGCCGGCGCCACAAAGGCAAGCTCGCCATTGTTGACGGCGGCGAGCAGCTCGGGCGCCACGCCGGTCTCGTCGGCTTCGGAGCGGGCCTCGGCGGAGCGGGCACGCAGCGCCTTGGCCGACGTATCGGCGAGCGGCTCGTACTCCCCCACCGTCATGGCGGCGTTGCCGTTGATGTCGATCACCAGCATGAGTACGCCGTCGTGCGCAGTGTAATCGCCCTCGGCAAGCGACCACTCAACGTGCTGTTTGGCCCAGCTGAGCATGTTATGGGTAAGCGGCTCGCCCTGCACCAGGCGCTCGGACAGTGCGCGAATGTGGCGATTGAGCATGGGCACCTTTTTATTGGACATGCGCCAACGGCAGACAAGCGCGGGCTTGTCGAGCGTAAACTTCTCGACCGCTTCCTGATTAGCGCAAAATTCCTCGTACGCACGCTGATCCTCGGCATTGCCAAACAGCTCGGCATCATCAATCTGGGGCATGGTTGTACCTTTCGTGTTAGTCATTCCGTCCTCTTATACCAAAAAGACGGCCCTCCAAACGGAGCAGCCGTCTTTTGCGGAGATTATTTTGTCCCAAGGCGGAACTTAGTGGCGGAAGTGGCGGGCACCCGTAAACACCATAGCAATATTGTGCTCGTTGCAGGCCTGGATGCTCTCGTCATCGCGCTTGGAGCCGCCGGGCTGGATGATGCAAGTCACACCGTGCTCGGCAAGCACGTCGACGTTGTCGCGGAACGGGAAGAATGCGTCGCTTGCGCAGGCAAAGCCGCCCTTCTCCACGCCCTCGCGCTCGCAGAAGTCCTCGGCGCGCTCGCAGGCAAGCAGTGCGGAGTCAACGCGGTTGGGCTGACCGGGGCCCATGCCAATGCCGGCCTTACCCTTGGAGACCAGGATGGCGTTGGACTTGACGCCCTTGCAGACCTTCCAGGCAAACTCGAGCTCGGCCATCTCGGCGTCGGTGGGCTTGCGGTCGGTGGGGAACGTAAAGGTCGCGGGGTCCTCGGTCACGTGGTCGACCTCCTGTACCAGCATGCCGCCATCGATGGAGCGCAGCTCCACCTGGGCGCCGTGGTCCACGCCGCCGGTCGCCAACACGCGCAGGTTGGGGCGCTTGGCCATGCGCTCGAGCGCCTCGGCAGTGTAGCTCGGGGCGATGATGACCTCGACGAACTGCTTGTTCTGATCGGCAAAGTGCTCAACCAGCTCATAGGGAACCTCGCGGTTGCAGGCGATGATGCCGCCAAAGGCGCTCTTGGGATCGCAGGCGAAGGCGCGGTCGTAGGCGGCCGTGATGTCCTCGGCCACGGCGGAGCCGCAGGGGTTCTGATGCTTGAGGATCACGCAGGCAGGCTCGTCGAACTCGCGGACCAGGTTCCAGGCGGCGTCGGCATCCAGATAGTTGTTGTAGCTGAGCGGCTTGCCCTGGATCTGCTCGGAGCCCACGAGCGGGAACTGCGAGCTCGCGGTGTTCTCGCAGCCCTCGGCAAAGCGGTAGACCGTAGCCTTCTGCTGAGGATTCTCGCCATAGCGCAGGTCGTCGACCTTCTCCAGCGAGATCTCGAGCTTGGCAGAGGTGTCCGCCACGTCGCTCGCCTGGGCGGCAAGCCAACGGGAGATAGCCGTGTCGTAGGCGGCGGTGGTCTGGTAGACCTTCACCTGCAGGCGACGACGGGTGGAAAGCGTGGTGCAGCCACCGGTCTCGTGCATCTCGGCCAGGACGGCATCATAGTCGGCCGGGTCGGAGATGACGGTAACGCTCGTGGCGTTCTTGGCGGCAGAGCGCAGCATGGAGGGGCCACCGATGTCGATGTGCTCGATGGCATCCGCAAAGGTGACCTCGGGGTTGGCGACGGTCTTCTCGAACTCGTACAGGTTGACGACGACCAGATCGATCAGCTTGATGCCGTGCTGAGCGGCCTCCTGCATGTGCTGCTCGGAATCGCGGCGGGCCAGCAGCGCGCCGTGAACCTTGGGGTGCAGGGTCTTAACGCGGCCGTCCATCATCTCGGGATAGCCCGTGAACTCCTCGATGGGGGTTACGGGAACGCCCGCGTCCTCGATGGCACGAGCCGTGCCGCCCGTAGAGATGATCTCGACGCCAAAGTCATCGACCAGCGTCCGTGCGAAATCGACGACGCCCGTCTTATCGGTAACCGAGATCAACGCGCGTGCGATCTTCACATCAGATCCCATGCAGTCCTCCTGTCTGGTACGCCGCCGTGCTCTGTGAGTCGGTGATACGTCGATCTGCAGCGCTCGCGCAGCGGCATTGAAAATACTGATTCAATGTAGCGCATCGAGCGCGACGTTGCACCCCGCAACGGGCGCATATGCAGAAAAAGCTTGCGAGCGGAGGGGATGAGCACGGCACCGGGCACGGTGAGTTCATGGAACACAGGGGCACCATAATTAGATGCCAATAGCGTGGTAGAACTGTGCTCGATATGCATCCGCAAAAGAAAGAGGCACCATGGTCTCGCGGGTTCTCTACCGACCGTTTGATACCGAAGACTTCGACGCCATCGCGCTGATTCTGCAGCAGCTTTGGCATAACAATTCGGATAACGATGAGTACAACCGCCTTGAGGCCGCGTGCGACCTCGCCTATTGCCTTTCCTCGTCGACATTTTCGCAGGTTGCCGTAATCGACGGTCAGGCGCGCGGCATTGCGCTCGCGCGTGCGGGACAGAGCTCCGGCGCCACCGTCAAGGAACATTGGATGGATACCGAACGCGCGCTGCTATCGCAGATGCGTGAGCTGGAGCCCGATGCCTGCGCCGAGTATCTCTCGTTTGTGCGCGCAACCATCCGAACCAACAACCGCCTGCTTGAAAGCAGCCCGTTGCCACACGACAACGAGGTCACGCTGCTTGCCGTGGATCGCGATGTCCATGGCCTGGGCGTTGGCTCGGTGTTGCTCGATGCCGCGGTCTCGCACCTGTCCTCGCTTGGAGCGACGAGGGCGCACCTGTACACCGACTCCAACTGCTCGTGGAAGTTCTACGAGCTGCACGGCTTTAAGCGCACGGCCACGCACCGCGCCAACCGCGAAGAGCGCCGTCACGACATGCCGCGCGAAAGCTTCCTCTACGAACTCGACCTAACAGCCTAGGCCCAGCAGCCATACCTAGTCATTTAGGACTGTCCCCAGTGACTAGTCGTTGGGGACAGTCCTCGTAGGTAACGCATAAAAATGGGATGGGCTTTCCCCGACGGCTGTCGAGAAAAGCCCATCCCGTAATTTAGGGCCGTTAGAACGTTCCGCCGCCGCCTCCGCCGACGCCGCCTCCGCCGCCACCCGAGAAGCCGCCGCCACCGCCGCCGCTCGAGCTATCGGAACTCGAAGCCAGCTCACGGATGCTCTCGTGATACACGTCATCGAACGAATCGAGCGGGGACTGGTTTCCGTAGTGATGGTAGTACCACCAGTAGCAGGGGTAATTGTCGTAGAAACCGTCGGCCTCGCGCACCTCGGGAGGAACAGCCTCGGCAAGCTGACGCAGAACTTCCTTCGAAACGCCCAGCGCCGCACCCATCACCAGAAGTTTATTCCACAGAACCAGATCGCCCGGAACGGCTTCCTTTAGGCGCGTGAAGTCCTCAAGCCAATGCTTAAGCGCCTTGCAGCGAGCCGCCACCTCGGCGCCCTCCGGCGTAAAGCGGCGGAACGTAAGGCCCACGCCAATACCCACCAGCACAATCGGCACCGAGATAACCGCGGCGACAATGTTCGCGTGTGCGCCGTCGGTAAAGAAGATGGATCCCGCGGGAACACAGGCGATCAGAATACCGAGAACCAGGCAAAACACCATTGCGACAATGCCGTCCGAGGCAACGTACTCGCTATCGGCCAGCTTGCCCTTAACGGTGTTCTGATAGTCCTCGAGCTTGTCGCCCACGGGCGTAGCGTGCTGCTTGACGTAGTGCTGCAGCTCGTCGAACGTGCGCGAGCGATTGCCGTTCTCGTCGGGCTTAGCACCGGCAAAGAAGACCTTGAGCACCATGCGGTCAATACCCTTGGCCGACTTCCAGCCCGCATCACTCACCGTCACGCGATACGTCTGCTCTTCTTTTTCACGCCCCAACAGACCTTTCTTGGCCTTGGTCACGGTCGCCTGCTCCAGCTTGATCACACGGTCGTCAGTGAGCTTCATGAGCGTGGCGATATATGCCTGATCGGGCACCTCGTTCCAGCTCATGAGGGCCGAAAGCACGGCGGGATGGTCGGCCGAAGGCACATCGCGGAAATATTCGTCCTGGAAAAGCGGTTTGGGCTTGCGGCGGCGCAGCTTGAGCACAACGACTGTGCCGGTAAAGGCCACCGCCGCGACAACACTTAGCACGGCAAGTACATTGGCAATCATGCGAGCGTGAGCACGGCGGGCGTTAGCCTCATCGGCCCATTCCTTCTCTTCGCCCAGGATCGCTGACATGCGCTCTTCGCCCGAGGCGGCAAGCTGCGACACCCAGTCGCTGGGGAAGGCGATGCGCGCCTCGGCGAATTCGCCCTGATGCACACAGGGAATGGTATAGGTGACCATGGGTTCGTCCACATCGAGCGACACGTCGCCCGTCAGCGGGCCGTGGCCCCATGCGCGGAAGTTATCGCCCTTGACGGCCGCCGTCCCGGCAGCGGCATTTGCGAAGTGCACTTCCATCTCGACGTCATCGGAATCCGCGGACCAGCCGTCGCCCACGAATTTCCAATAGAGCTCGGCGGTATCGGCCCAGTTCATAACCGCACCGGTCATGGTATAGCTCACGTAATAGGTCGCGCTGTCGCCGCTCTCGTGAGGGCTGAACACCTTAATCCTTACGCCGTCACCGGTCTGCTCGACCGTATAGACGCCGTTGTCGCCCTTGTTCGCGCTATCGACTTTGTTAAACGCGGTGTCCTCTTCCTCGACACTCAGCACATCGACGCCCGCCGTGCCGCCCTGCTGGTTGGCGCCCGTATTGATCTCCCAAAACACGCCGTTGATGTCGTCGTCGAAATCAAACTGGCGTCCCTCGACAACGGTCAGCGATCCATCGGCCTCAACCGTGGCACTGATATAGGTCTGGGTCATGGAATAACCGTCGGCGTGTGCGGCGGCGGGCAGTAGCAGCAATGCAAGCGCGACGAGTGCGCAGACGGAAGCAAATCGCGCAAACGGGCGGCGCTGCCGACAGGTTTTGGCAACGGGGGCGTTCATAGGCACATCCTTTGTCTGTGATACCAGTAGCGTCATTGTCCCACGTTTGCGGGTTCATGTGACGAACATCTAGGTCAGCGGAGCGTCAAAACGGGACAAAGGTCACGCCCGCCGCCGGCACTTAGGGACGTTCCTTATCTGCCGGCAGCCTGGGACACTCCTTGGCATGGCCTGTACCAGCAACAGATACCACTTCACAGCTCCGTCACAGGTGTAGCGGCTTTGTGTGGGCGCGGCGTGAGCCGATTAAGCCGGCGAGCGAGGGGCATAAAGCAGTTGAGCGAAAACGGTTTGCCCCTTTGCCGTTCGCTTGAGGATCATGTCCCCCTTTTCCGCGGAAACCCCGGCAGTTGCGAAGAGCTGCCGGGGTTTCTGTCGTTTGAGGGGTTGGCTGGCGGGCGCGATCGAGCTGTCGAGTCGGTGCCTCCCCCACCTCCCGCGCTATACTCGTCCGCATGGATATCAACGCACGCAACATAGCAACACACTCCGCGGATGCACCGGCAACGGCAGAGCCCACCCCCGTCGTGGGCCGTTTTGCCCCGTCACCCTCGGGCCGCATGCACCTGGGCAACGTATTCAGCTGCCTGTGCTCGTGGCTTTCGGCCCGCAGCCAGGGCGGCAGCATCGTGTTGCGCATCGAGGACCTAGACGATCGCTGCAAGCGCCCGGAACTTGCCGCTCAACTGATTGACGACCTGGCCTGGCTAGGGCTCGAGTGGGACGAAGGCCCCTACTACCAGCACGATCGCCTTGACCTGTACGAGAGCGCCTTGCACCAGCTACAAGACGCCGGCCTCACCTATCCCTGCTTTTGCACGCGCGCCGAACTCCACGCCGCGAGTGCGCCGCACGCCAGCGACGGCACGCCCATCTACCGCGGCGCCTGCCGAGGCCTTTCTGCCGAGGAGGTTGCCCGCCGCAGCGCCCTGCGCGCCCCGGCCACACGCCTGCGCGTGCCCACCGTCGACGACCTCGCAGACGACGTGATCGAATTCGTTGACCGCACGTACGGAGCCCAATGCGAGGCACTCGCCACCGAGTGCGGCGACTTTTTGGTGCGCCGCAGCGACGGCGTTTTTGCCTACCAGTTAGCCGTGGTAGTCGACGACGCTGCCATGGGCGTCACCGAGGTCGTGCGCGGATGCGACCTGCTGGGCTCCACGCCGCGCCAGATCTACCTGCAGCATCTGCTGGGACTGCCCACACCGCACTACGCACATATTCCGCTGCTCATGTCACCGGACGGCCGCCGCCTTTCCAAGCGCGACCGCGACCTAGACCTGGGCGAGCTCCGTACCCGCTTTGGCACACCCGAGGCACTGCTGGGCTGGCTCGCCGGGCAAACGGGCATCGCACCGGACACCACGCCGCGTTCTGCCGAGCAGCTGGTCGAGCACTTTAGCTGGGATGTCATCCGCGCGCATCGCGAGAACATCGTTATGGATGAAAGGACAGGCATGCAACAGACGGCAGCCCACCCTGACGACCACCTCGATAGCGACATTGCCAAAGCATCAACAACTCATCTTTCACCAGAGGGGTTCGATGCGTTTTGCGAAATACTTGACTCCCCCACGCCAGAAGCTACGAAAACGTTACTCGAGCGCAAGTCAGCTTGGGAGTAAATCCCTTAGCGAATCGGTTTTGGTTCGCTACGAAGCTCATGCGTCCGTACCCCTATGCAACATCCCAGGGCTGGAGTTCGTCGCCTAGGCGAACGATGCAGTCGTAGAGCACGGTATGGCGCTCGGCCGGGTTGACATCCCGATGAAAATGCCCGTAGTACCAGCGCTTGTAGTCCAGACGGTCCTCCAGCTCGTCAAAAAACGTGGTGAGTCGATCGACATCGGGATAATTCCAGCCGGGCGCCGGATAGAGCGTGGGCGACAACATGCGCGTGGAGCAGGTGTGGGTGATCACGTAGTCGACCTTCCAGCCCACGCTGTCGAGCTTTGTCCGCGCCTCCTCAAAGTTGCGCTCGTCCGGCAACTCCTGCGGCCACCAGCTGGAATACGGAATGCGGTATTCCTTGTCCACGCTCGTGGCGCCGCCCATGGTAAGGATCGTTGAGCCGTCGAGTTCAAAAACCTCGCCGCGCGTCAGGCGCCGTATGGGCGAGGTATCCGACAGGCGCTGCGTCAGCCCACCGTGCCACAACTCCATGGGTCGATCCGCCCAGTGATCGAAACGCTCGTGGTTGCCGTCGACGAACAGCACGGTATAGGGGCGCGACTCCAGCCAGGCGATATCGGCGCACTCCTCGGCAGAAAAATCCCAGGGAAAGCCAAAGTCGCCGGCGACGATGAGATAGTCGTCACTCGTCAGACTATCCCCAAGATCCCAGTCGCGCAGCTTTTGCATGTCGAGGCCGCTGTGAATATCGCCCGTCACATAGACCGTCATCGGATTACCACTTCCCTGCAAGTCGCTAGCCCACATTCTGCACGATTACTAAGCTAACCGTTCCAGCCCTTCCATCCCTTAAGGCTTACCCTTCGTTCTTCCATCCAAACGGGTCAAGCACCCAAAAAACCAGATCGAGCACGCCGCCGGTCATCATGGCACCGGCAAGGGCCATGCAAACGTGCAGAGAGCTGGCGCTTCGAAGCATGTCGAACGGCCCCAGAACAGCCAGCAGCGCGACCGCTGCGCCGGCAAGGCACAGCACGAGGCACGGCCCCGCGTCCTTGACGCATTTCTTTGCGAGATGCTTGGTGTTATCGCTCATTGGTATCGAACTCCTTAGAGGATTGTTGTTCAGACTCTTGCCGCCGCGACAGGGTGAGCGGCAGGTTAAGTGTCACATGTCGTGCGGACACGTGCGGACACCGCCGAGTTACCCTACATTTTTAAGATTTTGATATGTTGTTGGGTAACTACTCAGAAGGGAGACATCGTGTCCGTCTTAGAAGATGTCCTGGAAGAGGAATACGCACGTTCGAGGCGCCTCCTCAACCTCATGGAGCAGGAGATTTGCCTCCTTCCAAAGGGCAGCATCCGCATGCGAAACATAAAGGGCCACGAATACTGTTATCTCAACTATCGAGTTGGCGACAAGGTCAAAAGTGACTATGTCCCTGCTAAAGAGGTTGATGTGCTGCGAGCCAAAATCGAACGACGAAGGGCTCTTGCGGCCGCCATCAGAGAACAGAAGCAATCTCAAAAGCAAATCATACGTGCGTTGGGGAGGGTGCCGAATGTTGACTGAGCAGCAACGAGCCTTCTTAAAAGTACTCGACCTAGTCGAGGAAGCAGGGTGCATCGATCACGTTATCCTCATCGGGTCCTGGGCGGAATTTGCCTACAGGCAGGCAATCTCGCTGCCAAAGTGTCCATAAACCCACAGAACACCCTAAGCTCAAAGCCTACCCATCAAGAAGTCGACTGCAGAGACGATTTTGATGCCGTCGATGTCGGTCGGATGGCTCCCCCGGCGAACGATAATGATCTTCTCATAACCACCGGTGATCTTCTCGAGCGACCTGAGCTCAAATGGACGCAGCTCGCGCTTGCGCGTCGCCTCCTCGTCAGTCGACTCTGTAACTTGGATGTCACGAAAGGCAATCAGCTTCTCGAGATATCTCGATTTTCAAGAACCGTACAGCCGTTCATCACTCGCCCCAATTTGCAAGTTTTTCTCATGGGATGATAAGAACTTGCGATTCTTGCAAGTTTTTCTCACGTTATGGCACGATCTTGCATGCTCACCGCGGTCCATTTGCAGCCGGATTCTAATGAGGCAGCAGCCAGCAGCAGGCAACGTAATTGACGGCACAGACCGGCTCTTCGTAGTCACCCCTCCAGAGGCGCTAGACGAACTGTCGTGAAGCATCTCGTTTACAAAAGGAGAGTCGGAGAGTTCAAGAACGCAAGGCTAGTCTCTTTGGTAAAGATGGGGATGTTGGTAAGCGGGCGAATAAGAGACTGCTTAAGCATCGGAAAATGTAGGGTGAGTTATTTCATAAAACATGGCAGCCGTATGGCGAAGTGGGAATCCTAAAGGGAGGCGCGACAAGGCACGACTCAAATGTCGCAACTGCGAATGCGGGCGCACTAACACGCTCGCGGCGGAATAGATATCGACGATGAAGGCCAACGCCGGCGCGCACTCCAGCACCTCGCCAACATAGAACAAAACCAAGTTCGAGCTCACTCACTTCAGCAGAGCGACGGCAAGGTGACCTATTTTATTAATGCAACTCGATCAAATAATCAATGCCCAAAAGAAGTAGAACCTCAGTATAGAATTGCCTACCGACGTTCTTTCTCGACCAACAGTTGACAAAACTCGCCGACATCCATCAGCCAGTTTTGCTGTTCAGTGGTATATGAGCCAAATACAGGACGAGGCACAACCAGTTGAAGATTATGTTCACGCATCGAGTCTGTATATTCGGTGCTCACCGCCACATCGAGCGTGATTAAATGCTTATTCTCAATTCTGTTCGCCTCTTCCAATACTTGACGCCAGCGTTCTTTTACAGTCGTCTTTGCACCAAGCATAGTCAGTTTTTCGACAGGATATAGCGGATTTTTATAGGCATCAATCGACGGCATAATGAAATCCGGCCTTGATTTGCCCTCAGTATACGGCTGAGCAGAATAGCTTATGCCCCATCCCTTAAACAAGTACTCAAGCTGATGCTCGAACGCAGTCCCCGCACGCGATTTCCTTCGCTGGAAAGCCGACATCGTAGTCCGCAACACGCCATCAACATCTAGGTCGTTCCCTAAATAGGGAGCCAAATCACGCTCAAGGAGATGCCTCTCGAAGACCTTAAAAAGAACTTCTTCTCGCTCATAACAATCAAGAAGGCACTTATCGGGTTCGTTTATCCAATCAAGCTCACCCAAAGTCGAAATTGAATACCTCGTAAATTCAATCCCTTTGGGGAAAGAGTCTCCGAACTTATCGACCATTTCGTCCAAATACGCAACAGCCGATGTGGGAAGCGAAACCTCGATGCCGATCGCTTCAAGAATAGACGCGGCGATTGCATCTATGCGCCTATCATCCGCAGTTGATCGCGAAAAGCCGCTATCTTCAACATCGTTCAAGCCGAAAAGCCATCTTAATTGGCACTCGGCATTTGATCCTTGTCTAGCAAATACAATCAGAAGACCATGCTCGTCTGAAGGTGCAATGACCATCAGGTCACCGATTCTCGAGGCTCGTATCGCTTCGCTATCGTTGTAATAAAGCCTGTATTCTGTCCTAGTCGGATGCTTCCTGCGCGCGTCGTACCAAGTCGTAAACCCGTGATCAAACAAAGGGTCTGCATCGTCGCAAAGAAATACGAAGGTCGTCGGTATATTTCTTATATCATCGTCGCCAAACAGGGAACGGAGCTCCGCAGTTCCGTTGAATTCATGCTGGTTGCTGCGTTTTCTATCAATATCAACAGCAACGAGTTTCTTCGCAACCGCGCCGTCAAAATAGCTACTCAGAACTCCGTAGTCCATCGAAATACGCTCCCATCATCAGCTTGGCCACTGCTCGCACAGCCGGTACGGTGACAGAATTACCAAATTGATGATATGCCTGCGTATCCGAAACCGGAATAATGAATTGATCGGGGAACCCTTGAAGTCGGGCACATTCACGCGGAGTCAGCTTGCGAGGGTTCTTCCCCTCGCCGCGTGAAACAAGAATCTCACTTCCGTCCTTGTGATAGCGTGCTGAAAGCGTCCTTGTCGTGTCATTGGGGCCAACCGTGCTATAGCCAAAGCCATTGCCTGCCGCCTGATGCTTTTCCTTATATGCACGCAAATAAGCCCACAGTTTGTCGGAAAGAACGTATCGATCATCAGGAGCATCTTCAAGAATCTCCCCGACGGTGTGTCCACCGCCCCCAAGCTCTAGTTGGTCCCAATCAAAATTAGTTTTTTTCTTAAAGCCAACAATGTAAATGCGCTCACGATGCTGGCAAGTCCAATTCTTGCTATCAAGAACCTTGTAGTGCACATCGTAACCAAGCTCGTCCTTAAGGGTCTGCATAATAATCCTGAAGGTCTTGCCGCGATCGTGACTCGTTAGGTTTTTAACGTTTTCCAGCAGGAAAGCATCAGGTTTTTTGTCGCGAATAATACGAGCTACTTCGAAAAATAATGTCCCCTGCGTCTTGTCTTCAAAGCCAGTAGCACGTCCCATCGATTTTTTCTTTGAAACGCCCGCGAGCGAGAATGGCTGGCACGGAAATCCCGCCAATAAAACGTTAAATTTTGGAATGTCGTCCGAACGAACGTCATGAATGTCCCCAGCTGGCTGATCACCGTAATTCATGCGGTACGTCTTCTGTGCATATTTATCCCACTCACAAGAAAAAACGCACTTGCCACCAAGTTCTTGGAACGGCAAGCGAATACCACCGATACCAGCAAATAGGTCAATGTAAGTGAAAGGAGCGTCCTCCCGATCACCCTGCGCAAAGGGCGCCTGATAACCTAGGGAGCGTATAAACGTGAGCTCCGTAGCAGATGGACTGGTCTCGCCAGTCTCCCAACGCCGGACGGCTCTATCACCATTAGGTCCCATGCCAAGAGCGGCGGCGAACTCCTTCTGAGTCAGCGCGAGCTCCTTGCGTTTGGCAGTTATCTCTTCCCTAGCGTCTTTCATGCTATCCAATCGGAACAAACTACGGACGAACTGTCCGCTAATTGACACAGCGTTATCAAGATTAAACGCGATTCATGGCAGTTGCAACACTTTGTTGCAACGCCTTTCAACGGTAACTTAGATTAACGTGTCGCACGGACAAACAATTGCCCCAACTTGCAACTAGCCAACATCAGGCCTGCGTATTCAGTCACAACCTAGAGCTATCAGCAAAGGCGCCATTAACTCGCGTCGTTTGGCGGTTTTAGAGTTCTCTTCTACAAGATCCTTCAGCCGCTGTGTATCGAGCCCACGCCCAAGCGCGTCGTGATAGGCATCGATGATTAATGAAGGATCCTCGCAATCGAGACAAAGATCGACAAGCGTGCGCTCGGGTTTGGTTACCGGCAGGCCGTCGAGCCAAACGATATCCTGCTCAGCAATCTCGCGCTTTGCAAAAGAAAGGGATTCGTTTCTTGTATTGATGCGCATGGATGCGGTCATTCTGTAGGGGGACAGATAGAAATCGCCCATTTGCTGTAGGTTCGCCGCAGTCGTACCGCTCACGGCAATGCCATCCCACTGGCGCTTTCTCTCCCACGCGCAAAGGGAAGGATTGGTGAGCTTCCAAAAAGCGTTGAGCTCGTCGGTGTCTCGGCGCTGTGTTCCAGCCATCCGGTAGGCGCCGTGGCATATCCGCTCAAGACGACCCGCACGGCATGAGTGTGCCAGCGCATCTCGAGAGATGTCCATGCGAGCCGCCTGAGCTGTGGTGAACACGCCCTCGCTCTCGGAAAGCTCGCTTATCGCCGCTATGTTGCTAAAGTACTTCATGTTGCAATTGTAGGATGTTTTCATACTTTTGCAACGTAATTTTGATCCGTGCGATCCATACACCTTGCTTATCTCATTTCTGACGCCAGCTTGATACCGGCCCACCATCTCCCGCCATCGAGGTCTAATACTTTTTCCCACCGCCACCCAAAAAATCATCCAACATTAATCTTGGCTCAAGAATCGCTTAATCTATAACCTGCACTATAGAGTTCGACCAAGGGCGGGGCGGCGCCGCGCAACGCAGGCCGCCGAACGCAACGCTCGCGCCCGGGCAGATCGCCCGGCGTCGCGCCCATCGAACGAAAGGACAGGTCATGGACGACCTCGAAAAAGTTGAAACCATCCGCACCAAGTGCAACGTGAGCTACACCGATGCCAAGGCCGCGCTCGACGCCGCCGACGGCAACGTCTTGGATGCCATCATTTGGCTCGAGTCGCAGGGCAAGACCCAGACCACGTCGGCGCACGCCGCCACCGAGTCCGCGCCAGTCGATGAGCCCTCAGCCGAGATGGTCGCCGCGCAGGCCGCCTACGAGAAGTCGAGCGAAAAGACCGACTTCTCCAAGAAGATGGACAGCGTGTGGGAGTACCTCAAAAAGCTCTTCCGCCTGAGCCTGGACACCAAGTTTATCGCCACGCGCCGCGATGCAATCATCCTCAACATCCCCATCCTGATCCCCATCATCGCCCTGTTTGCCTGGGGCGCCACGATATGGCTGATGCTGATCGGCCTGTTCTTTGGCATGCGTTACCGCATCGATAGCGACGGCGACGTGCCCGGCAGCATCAACAACCTTATGGATCACGCCGCCGACGCCGCGGACGACATCAAGCAAAATCTGAACGACGACAAGTAATCGCAAACGGGGGCACGCATGGCACGGATCCTGATCGTAGAGGACGAGGAGAAAATCGCCCGCTTTGTGACGCTCGAGCTGGAGCACGAGGGCTACCAGGTGGAGCACGCCGCCGACGGCCGCACCGCCGTGGACCTGGCGCTGGAGCGCAACTACGATCTTATTCTGCTCGATGTGCTGTTGCCGCAGCTCAACGGCATGGAGGTGCTGCGACGCGTCCGCAAGCACAAGGATGTACCGGTGATCATGGTCACCGCGCGCGATGCCGTGATGGACAAGGTGGCCGGGCTCGATGCCGGCGCCGACGATTACCTGACCAAGCCGTTTGCGATTGAGGAGCTGTTCGCACGGATCCGCGTGGCGTTGAAGCGCTCGGAGGCCGTGCGGGCGGCTTCGGGCGTTGGCGGCATCGGGACGGGCGCGGTAGGCGGCACGGGTGTCGGCGCCACTGCGATGCCCCCGGTCAGTGACTCGACCCAGGTTTCCGCCTCGCTCTCCCCCGCCACGCTCGCCGTGGGCTCGGTTGCGCTCGACCCCGACCGCCGCGAAGTCACGGTCGGCGGCTCGCCCATTGCGCTCACGGCCCGCGAGTTCGATGTCCTCGCCCTGCTTATGGCGCATGCCGAGACCGTGCTCACGCGCGAACGCATCGCGCACGAGGCGCTGGGCTACGAATACATGGGCGACACCAACAACGTCGACGTGCACATCGCGCATCTACGCGCCAAGATCGAGGACGCCGGCGGCGCCCGCATCATCCAGACCGTGCGTGGGGTGGGCTATGTCTGCCGCGCGTAACGCCGAGGCCAAGCGCGTCACCTCCATCGCCCGCGCCATCAACTGGAGCTATATGTGGCGCCGCCTGATGAGCTACGTCTGGCTCGATCTGTTGCTGGTGGTGATTGCGGCGGCGATCCTCGTCTATGGATACAACCAGACACTGCCCGACAGCGCGTTTACCGCAGGATGGATCCCCGGCGCCACCGTTCGCGGCATGTCGCTGAAGCCCGCGCGCGGCTGGGACCTGACAACGCTCACCTATACCGTCGAGCTTGCGCGTACCACCAAGACCTTCCCCCTCGCGCAGGACCTCATCGCACTTTGGCCCCTCTATATCGTTGTTGTAGGTTGGCAGGTCATCAGCATGCTCGATATGATCGGCGGCGCTCGCCGTGTGCGCCGCACCATGGCGCCGCTCAACGACCTGGCCCTGCGCGTGGACGAACTCGGCCGCATGCAACTCGCCGGCGGCAAAATGGAAACACTGGAGCAGGCCATCGAGCGCGCAAGCGTCGACTCGCCGAGCGTCACTACCGGCGACGCCGACCTGGCAAGCATCGAGGTTGCACTCAACCGCCTACTGCGCCAGATGCAAGAGGCCAAACTGCAGCAAATGCGCTTTGTCAACGATGCGAGCCACGAGCTGCGCACGCCCATCGCGGTGATTCAGGGCTACGTAAACATGCTCGACCGCTGGGGCAAAGACGACCCGGACGTGCTAGCGGAATCCATCGCATCCCTCAAGGCCGAAAGCGAGCACATGCAGGAGCTTGTGAAGCAGCTGCTGTTTTTGGCGCGCGGCGATGCCGGGCGCACGGTCCTGCGGCGCGCAAATACCAACCTTGCCGCACTGGTCGACGAGGTATGCGAGGAATCGCAGATGATCGATACCGAGCACACGTATCGGCTGGCCTTTGACGCTGCGCTTGTCAGCGACCCGCGCTGCGACGCGCCCGTCGACGTGGCGCTCGTGAAGCAGGCTCTGCGCGTGATCGTGCAAAACGCCGCCAAGTACTCGGATGCGGGAACGACCGTCACATTTGGCGTAGCGCCGGATGCGGGCGCGGGCACGATCGACATAAGCGTTGAGGACGAGGGCATCGGCATGAACCAGGAATCCGCAGCTCACGCGTTCGAGCGGTTCTACCGTGCCGACAACGCACGCGATGCCGGCGCGCAGGGCTCGGGTCTGGGGCTTGCCATTGCCAAGTGGATCGTCGATAGCCACGGCGGCGTCATCGGCGTGACCTCGGTCGAGGGCGTCGGCAGCCGCTTTACGATTCGCCTGCCACGGTAGGGGCGTCTCTCACGAATCGAAGGTGAATGTTTTTCCGCGAAGTGAACGACCTATTTTGGACCCCCGAAGCATCCGCACTTTTTGGCGCCAAAACCGCAGGAAATACCTGACAAAACCGCAGGAAACGGTGCCTCCAAAGTGTCGATGCTTCAGGGGTTCGATTTCACTCGTTCACTTCGCGGGAAACCATTCACCTTCGTTTTACGGTAGCCCGTCAGTCACCCTCTCGGCATTAAAAATGGGGCAAGGTCACGTGGCCTTACCCCATTTTTAGTTAGCTATGGCAGTTTGTGCGTTACTCGCGGCACAGGTGCACGGCGAAGCCGGCGAACTCGCGCTTAAAGTACACGAGCTTGGTGCCGCCGTCGGGCAGCAGCACGCGCGACTCCTCGTTAACCTCGAGCCCGCGCTCGGCAAACCACTTCTCGGCCGCATCGATGTCGTTGACGGCAAAGCCGATGTGGCCCTTAGCGCCTCGACCGTTCTGCTTCATAATCTCGACCAGCGAATCGTTAAAGTACGAAACGGGGGTCTCGATGACGGGCAGGCCCATCATCGTCGAGAACAGCTCCGCAATCTCCAGGGCGTCTGCCGGGTCGGCAGCGTTAATGCCCACATGGGCAACGCGCATGCCAAAGAGCTCGACCGGATTGGCGTTCTGCTCATTCATACAGGCAGCGCCTACTGAGCCATGACGTCGAGGACGGCCTTCTCGGCGGCAACGCGGTTCATGCCGGTCATGAAGGGCACGCCACTCACGTACGGACAGGTGAGGCCCTCGGGGGCAACGGTGGTGGCGATCAGCAGGTCAGCGCCCTCGTCGCAGTAATCCTTGGCCTCGGAGATGGCGCACTGCACGATCTCGTACTTGTCGGCATAACCGTTGGCGTCGAGCAGAGTAGCGACCTTCTGGGCAACGAGCGTGGAAGTAGCAGCGCCAGCACCGCAAGCCAAAACGATCTTCTTCATAGGTAATGTCTCCCTTCATGGTTTACTTTAGGTAAGTGTACCGCAGCGAGCGATGGCACTCGGCCTCGATGAGCTTTTATGCCAGTTTGCTTGCGCGCTGCGTATAATACATCTAGTACGTGTTGTCATACCGCTCGCTTTATGAGCGACTAAGGACCCTAATATGCCCGATTCCCGCACACTCTGGACCGCCGTCGTTATCATCTGCATCGCCGTGTCGGTGTTCTTTAGCGTCAAAAAACGCACCACGTTTAAACGCCTGCAGCAATTGATGGCCGCCAAGCAGTGGGACGAGTTCGATCGTTTGCTCGACGGCAAACTCACCAGCATGCTGTACCCGCGCTACAACCGCGACTACCTGCGCCTGAACTCCTATCTGCTGCGCGAGGACCATAAGCGCGCCGATGAGATGTTCGATTTGCTGCTGGGGCTCAATCTGCCCAAGATGCAGCGCGTCGACCTGGTGATCAAAGCTTTTAACTACTACGTTGGCCAGGAGGACCGCAAAAAGGCCAAGGAGTTGCTGCACGAGATCAAGGGCTTTGAGGGCGGTCAGGCCGAGACAGTCGCACACGAATGCCAGCTGATGTACGACACGATGATCCTCAAGCGCCACAACGACATTCCCGAGCTGGAGCGCATGCTCGAGGATGTCGGCGACGACCCGGTCAAGCGCTGCCGACTGGAGTACCTGCTGGCCCTGCAGTATCAAAACAAGGGCGACGAGGCAAAGTTCCAAGAGTTCCTGGAGAAGTCGGGCCAACACTCGATGGCCGTCAACGCGTAACGGACGGCTTGTGCTAGACTTCTAGTCTCACGGGGGCGTGGCGGAATTGGCATACGCAGGAGACTTAAAATCTCTCGCCGCAAGGATTGTGGGTTCGAGTCCCACCGCCCCTACCATGTGATTGCTTGCGAGCCCGTGTTCTCCAGGGATGCGGGCTCGCTTCTTTTAGATGCCGGTGGGACTCGAACCCGCGAGGGGGCGAGCGTTAAGCGGACGCGCAGCGTCCGTAGCGAGCCGGCGAGGGCGCCGACAGGCGGCCGAAGCCGGTGCGTATTTGCGCAGCAAATGCGCGGATGTCCCACCGCCCCTACCATATGGAGCTTTCGAGCCCGTGTCCCCAAGGGATGCGGGCTCGTTTCTTTTACACGCCGGCGGGGCTCTAAGTTGCGGTGGAATAGTTCCTGCTACGACAGTTTACCAGCCCATTTAGGAACTATTTCACCGCAACTTATAGGGGAATGGTTAAAGGGTGCTAAGGCTGGGGGTCCAGGCGATGGTGGGGGTCGCGCCGTCGAGAACCTCGTTGATGGTGGCGGCCATGCCGGCGAGCAGGCTGTTCTCGCTTACGGTGAGCGTGTCGTAGCCGCCGGATCGCATGAGCTCTCGAATCACCACGGCGCCTGCCAAGATCACGCCCGCACGCTTGGGCTGTACGCCCGGCAACGCGGCGATACCCTCAACATCCAGCGCGGACATGCGCTCGATAGCGGCCGAAACCTGCTCCAGCGAAAGCTCGCGCAGGTGCACAAAGCTCGAATCATACGGCTCCAGCTCGTGAACGAGCGCCACGAGCGTGGTGACGGTGCCGCCCACCGCAACGAGGCGCTCGGCGCGCTCAAAGTCGACAGGCAGACTCTCAAAGTAGCCCGCAAACTGCCCGTTTGCCCAGCCAGCAGCAGCCGCAAGCTCACAGTCCGCCGGCGGCAACGCCGAGAAAAACCGCTCGGTCACGCGGCGGCAACCGATGTCCAGCGAGCGCGTTCCCTCCAGCGCAAAGACCCCGCGCTCCGGCGCGTATACGCCCGTCGCGAGCTCCGTGGAGCCGCCGCCCGAATCGGCAACAATGATGCGCTCGCCAGCAAAGTCGTGCGCCACGCCAAAAAACGTCAGGCGCGCCTCGACCTCGCCCGGAATCACCTGTGGCTCAAGCCCCAGATCGCGCAGGCCGTCCAACAGCAGCGCGGCATTGGACGCATCGCGCGCGGCGCTCGTGCACGTGGTACAGATGTACACGGCCCCAAAGGCACGCGCCTCGTCCACAAACATGCGGCATGCGGCGAGCACGCGCTCGACCGCCGCCTCGCAAAAGCGGCCCGTCGCGTCAACGCCCTCGCCCAGATCGGTAATCTCGGTATGCTTGGACGATTC
>UQXT01000003.1 GCA_900545075.1 uncultured Collinsella sp.
TGCACTCAATGCAAGAAAGGATCCGCATGGCAAGCCTGTCGGATGAAATCTCGTCGCGCCGCACATTCGCGATCATCAGCCACCCGGACGCCGGTAAGACCACGCTTACCGAGAAGCTGCTGCTCTATACCGGCAGTATCCAGACCGCCGGCTCGGTCAAGGGCAAGAGCTCGGCCAAGCATGCCGTCTCGGACTGGATGGACATCGAGAAGGAGCGCGGTATCTCCGTTACCTCCTCGGTGCTGCAGTTCACCTACAACGGCGCCTGCGTCAATATCCTCGATACCCCCGGTCACCAGGATTTCTCGGAGGATACCTACCGTACCCTTATGGCCGCCGACGCCGCGGTCATGGTCATCGACGGCGCCAAGGGCGTCGAGGCCCAGACCAAAAAGCTCTTTAAGGTCTGTACGCTGCGCCACATTCCCATCTTCACCTTTGTGAACAAGCTCGACCACGAGGCTCGCGATCCGTTTGAGCTCATGGAAGAGATCGAGAACGTCCTGGGCATCAACACCTATCCCATGAACTGGCCGATCGGCAGCGGCCGCAACTTCCGCGGCGTGTTCGATCGTCAGACTCGTCACGTCATTGCCTTTGAGGGCGACGGCCACGCCAACGCCACCAAGAAGGTCGCCGAGGTCGAGGCTGAGCTGGGCGATCCTTCCATGGACGAGCTCATCGGCGAGGAAAACCATAAGAACTTGATGGACGATATCGAGCTGCTCGATGGTGCCGGCGACGAGCTCGACTTGGATGCCGTGGCCTGCGGCAAACTGAGCCCGGCGTTCTTTGGCTCGGCGCTCACCAACTTTGGCGTGGAGCCCTTCCTCAAGGAGTTCCTGCGTCTGGCCCCGACGCCGCGCGCCTATACCGATACGCTCACCAGCGAGCCGGTCGATCCCTGCCGCGACGACTTTAGCGGCTTTGTGTTTAAGATTCAGGCCAACATGGACAAGAACCACCGCGACCGCATCGCCTTTGTGCGCATTTGCTCGGGCAAGTTCGAGCGCGGCATGGATGCCTTCCACGTGCAGGGCAACCGCAAGCTTAAGCTTGCCACGGGCACGTCGATGATGGCCGATGACCGCGCCATCGTGGACGAGGCGTACGCGGGCGATATCGTGGGCCTGTTCGACCCGGGTATCTTTAGCATCGGCGACACTGTGTGCTCCGGCAAGCGCCATGTGCAGTATCCGCAGATCCCGACGTTTGCCCCCGAGATGTTCGCTCGCATTACGCAGGTCGACACGCTCAAGCGCAAACAGTTCGTCAAGGGTATGGAGGAGCTTGCCCAGGAGGGTGCCATCCAGATCTTCCGCGAGCTTGGTGCCGGCATGGAGAGCGTCATCGTGGGCGTGGTCGGCGTGCTGCAGTTTGAGGTGCTCGAGCGCCGCCTCAAGGCCGAGTACCGTGTTGAGGTTCGTCGCCAACCGCTGCCCTATACGGACATTCGCTGGATCCAGAACGACCCCGATACCATCGATATCCCGGGCCTTTCGCTCACGCGCGACACGCTGCGTGTCGAGGACATGCGCGGCGGTAAGCTACTGCTGTTCACGAGTCCGTGGAACGTGGATTGGGCAACCGACCACAATCCCGACCTTATCCTGTCGGAGTTTGGCAACGTAGCCTTTTAACGCACCAGTGCGGTGGCCCTGCGGGGCCGCCGCGCCGATTGCTTGCCTGATGCCGCGTGAGCGGCTATCATACCCACCGTCGTCTCAAGACCGGGGCGTCCGAGCAGTTCGGGTCCGATATCCTGCTCGTTAAACCTAAAACCAAAGGAGTACATAATGATCAAGAAGGTCATGGAGGACTATAAAGTCCTGTTGCGGAGCATTCCCGCGGCAACGGTTTCGCTGTTTTTCGTGAGCGTCATCATGATGAACCTGCTGGCCAACAAAGAGCTTATCAGCCTGCCGTATCTGGCACTCGATTGCGGCTTTGTGGTGAGCTGGGTTTCGTTTTTGTGCCAGGACATGATCTGCAAGCGCTTTGGCGCCAAGGCATCCATCAAAATCTCTATCCTCGCGCTGCTGGTCAACCTGGCCGTGAGCCTGTGCTTTTGGGCATGCTCGCTCACGCCCGGTATGTGGGGCGCCTACTACGACACCGGCATGATCGAGGTCAACACCGCCCTTAACGCCACCATCGGCGGCACCTGGTACGTGGTGCTGGGCTCTTCGCTGGCAATGCTCGTTTCTGCCGTGGTTAATTCCACGCTCAACCAGTCGCTCGGCCGTATGCTCAAAAAGAATAACTTTGCGAGCTTTGCCTTCCGCTCCTATGTGTCCACGGGTGTTGGCCAGTTTATCGACAACCTGGTCTTTGCCATTGTGGTGAGCCACACGTTCTTTGGTTGGACCTGGGTGCAGGTCCTTATGTGCTCGCTGACCGGCGCTGTTGCCGAGCTGCTGTGCGAGGTCTTCCTGAGCCCCGTGGGCTACAAGGTCGTGCGCGGCTGGGAGCGCGAGAATGTGGGCTCCGAGTACCTCGAGCGCCACGCAACCGCCTAAGGAGCAAGTATGCGGGTTTTGATCACGGGCGCTTCGGGCGGTATCGGAGCCGCGTGCGTGCAGCGCTTTTTGGACGAGGGCCACGAGGTCGTGGGCTTTGATCTGCTGCCGGCGGCGATCGAACACGAGCGCTACCGCCATCTGATCGTTGACGTGCGCGAGCCTGACTCGTTTCCAGACGGTCTTGAACCCCAGGTGATCGTGAACGTTGCCGGTACGCAGGATTCGGCCGACGACATCGCCGCCAACCTGTATGGCACCATCAACGTGACCGAGCGCTACGCCTTTGTGGGGGAGGGGCTTGCCGCCAAGCCGGCTCCGGCTATCAAATCCGTGGTCAATGTGGGGTCGGCGAGCGGGCATACGGGATCGGAGTTTCCCGCCTATGCCGCCAGCAAGGGCGGCGTTATCGCCTACACCAAGAACCTTGCAAACCGCCTGGCACCGCAGGCCATCGCCAACAGTGTGGACCCGGGTGGCGTTATCACGCCGCTTAACCGTTGCGTGATGGAAGACGAGCACCTGTGGAACCAGATTATGGAGCTTACGCCGCTTAAGCGCTGGGCTACCGCCCAAGAGATTGCCGAGTGGATCTACTTTGTGGGCGTGACCAACCGGTTTATGACCGGGCAGAGCCTGTTGATCGATGGCGGCGAGGCCGGCCGCACACAATTTATTTGGCCCGAATAGGAAACGCGCCCGATGGAAAGCCGTCGGGCGCGTTTTTGATGCATCGATTTTTAGCCGAGGCAAGTCCAGTTGACGGGGGTCGAGCCGTGCTGTTCGAGTAGCTGATTGGCAGCGGAGAAGGGGCGCGATCCCATAAAGGCAGGGAGTTCCGCCGTGGCACGGTTGGCCGAAAGCGGCGAGGGGTGCGTGGAGGCCAGGCAGAACTTGTCGGTTGCCTTGCCCGCGCCAGTTGCGACGAGCTTACCTTCGACCATCTGCTGGGCAAAGCGGCCCCATGCCAAAAAGACTACCGGCTGGGGCAGCTGACAGCAGCGTTCGATAACGTAGTCGGTGAGCGTGCTCCAGCCCAGTTTGGCGTGCGAGTTGGCGGCATGCTCGCGCACGGTGAGCGTAGTGTTGAGGAGCAGGACGCCCTGTTGCGCCCATGGGGTTAGGTCTCCCGTGGCGGGAATGGGGCAGCCCAGATCGGCATTGAGTTCCTTGTAGATGTTGCGCAGGCTCGGCGGCAACTTGGTTTGCGTCGCGGGGACCGAGAACGACAGCCCCATGGCCTGGTTGGGTCCGTGATAAGGGTCTTGACCCAAGATGACAACCTTGACCTGGTCGGCCGGCGTGTAGGCGAGGGCATTGAGGATGTCGTCTTGTGCCGGGTAGATGGTCTGCTCGGCACGCAAAAGGGCGATGCGCTCGAGCAGCTGGTTCGTAGTGTCACGTACCGGCTGCGGCGCATCGCCCAACCAAGTTGCTATGTTGCGGTCGCGAGTTGCGGTGTCCATGGGGCTCCTTTATGGCAGATACTCTGTTGGCATCTATTGTAAAGGCGCACCGGTTGCCTTTACGCCACGGCTGTATGAAGAGTGGGGTCTACGAGACGTGCTCGGGCGCTCCTGCCATGCGAGCTTGTCCATGTGCGCGGAGGCGCGGAAGCTCGACGGTTGCCACCATGACGCCGGTTAGGATGAGGGCGGCGCCAAAGAAGGCGATGGGGCTCAGGACCTCGCCAACCAGGAAGAACGAAAAGACAGCGGAGCAGACCGGCTCAAGCGAGAAGGCGAAGCCGGTGGTCTCGGCGGGCACGTGGGGCTGCACGAGCGTCTGGGTGATAAAGCCGTAGGCAGAGCAGATGAGTGCGAGCGCGACGACGACTGCGACCTCGCTGGGCGTACTGGGAAGCGTGAAGCCGCCAAAGGTGAATGCCGCGATGCCCGAGAACAAACCGCCAAAGCCCAGCTGCCAAACGCCCAGGGACAGCGGATCGACTTCTTCGACAAATCGTTTGGCCACGATAATGTGGCTGGCATAGATAAAGGCCGAGAGCAGCATGATGATCGCGCCGGGATTCAGGCTGGTAAAGTCGGCGCCCGAGAGCAGCAGCATGCCGCAGGTGACGATGGCGGTGCCGACGAGCACTTTGCGCTCGGGGGCGCGGCGCAGCAGGGCGGCGTTGGCAAACGGCACGATCACGACCGTCAGGCTCTGCAAAAAGCCGGCGGTGGAGGCAGAAGTGAGGCTGGAGCCCAGGCACATGCAGGTGAGCTCGGTTGCCATAATGGCGCCGATGATGGCGGCACGGACCATAAGGTCGCGGTTGATGCGCAACGCGTGCTTGTGGAAGAGCAGCAGGCAGACCACAAAGGCGATGATGCAGCGTAGCGCGACGATGCTCGTGGCGTTCATGCTGTCCATGCCGATCTTCATGAGGGGGTACGAAAAGCCCCATGCGACGGGAACGGAAAATGAGAGCGCGATTGCTTTTTTGCGGTCCATGGGACTCCTTTTGTTACAGAACGGTTTCGTAAAAAGGATTCTGCTCCCAGATATTGATGTAGTAAAGCGAATGTATCTTCAGTATGATTAAGAAACGCTAATGTTGGCAGAAAAAGCGCTGGCAAAACGTTTTACGGCTGCATTGATGTGGAGGCACGATGGCATCGCGGTATCAGATTGTTTGTATGGTGGTCGATTGCGGCAGTCTGAAACGTGCGGCCGACGAGTTGGGCTATACGCAAAGCGCGGTGAGCCAGGCCGTCAAGGCGCTCGAGCGCGAGCTGGGCACCACGCTTATCGAGCGTGGTAAGCAGGGCGTTTCGCTTACGCGCGACGGTAAACAATATCTGCCGTACCTGCGCCAGATTGTGACCGCCGAGGTCGAGCTCGAGGGCAAGCGCCAAGAGCTGCTGGGGCTTTCGTCGACCGATATTCGCATCGCGACGTTTACTAACGTGAGTCGTACCGTGCTGCCGCGTGTGATCCGCGACTTTGGTGCGCTGCACCCGGGCGTACGCTTCACCCTCAAACAGGGCGATTACACGCGCAACGCTCAATGGGTGCACGATGGCGTGGTTGATTTTTGCTTTACGGCGCGCGGATTTACCGCTGGGCTCGAGAAGCGCGTGGTCTATCACGACGAGTTGGTGGCGCTGCTGCCGGCCGCGCATCCGCTGACGGTAAAAGAAAAAGGTGACGCTCGCCGACCTGGCGTCCGAGCCGTTTGTGCTGCTGGATGAGGGCGAACAGAGTCTGGTGCTCGATGCATTCGCAACGCATGGGCTGTCGCCGCACGTGACGAGTGAGGTGACCGATGACTACACCATCATGGCGATGGTGGAGGAGGGCCTAGGCGTGAGTATGCTCTACCGTCGTACTGTGGAGGGCATGCGTGCCGATATTCGCGTACGTCCCATCGTGCACGCCCCCTCGCGCGACGTAGTGGCGGCCTGGCGCAGCTGGGACACCATGCCTATCGCCACGAGGCGCTTTATCGACTATATGAGCTCACATATTGTCAATTAATGACTGGCGTGGCGTTGAGTGCGGTGTTTAGCGGGCTGTTGCTTTGGCTTGGGTGGCGCGATAGGTGCGTGCCGGGTGGCAAAGTAGTACCGCTACGACCATAAAGAACGCCGTGGTGCCCAGGCTGATGGGGTAGACCATCATGATGTTCGCAAAGGTGCGGAAGTGCGGGAACACGCAGAACACCCAATAGAAGCGGATGCCGCAGACGCAGATCATGGTGATGAGGGCGGGCGTGAGCGAGATACCAAAGCCGCGCAGGTAGCCTGACATATTTTCGTAGAACATGCTAAAGGCGTACGCCGGGAAGATCGAACATACGCGGATATAGCCGATCGAGACGATGTTGGGATCGCTGTTGAACAGCGACAAGATCTCGCGCCCCAGGCCAACAATAACGATAATTGTGGTGAGCGCGACGATACCGCCTTCGACTAGGCAGACCTTGAGCGTCTTGGTGCAACGGTCAATCTGGCGGGCACCGTGGTTTTGTCCCACAAAGGTGGTGCAAGCCTGGCTAAAGCTGTTGAGCAGGTTGTAGCATACGTACTCCAAGCTCATAGCGGCGCTCGATGCCGCCATGACCTCGGTGCCCAGGCTGTTGATGGCAGACTGGATGATGATGTTGGCGACGGCAAAGACGGCGCTCTGGATGCCGGCGGGCAGGCCGATCTTGACGATGCGCTTGAGGGCGACGGGGTCGATAGCCAAGTCGCGCGGGGTGACGCGGACGACGGAGTCGGTCTTGAGCAGGCGGATAAAGAGCGTAGCGGCGCTGACGGTGTAGGCGATGGCGGTGGCGATGGCGACGCCCGCGACGCCCCAGTGGAGCACGGGGACAAAGATGAAGTCCAGGCCAATGTTGAGGACGGTGGACACGGCAAGCGCCTGCAGCGGCATGCGGGTGATGCCGACGGAGCGGAAGATTGCGGCTTCAAAGTTGTAAAGCAAGATTGAGGGCATGCTGAGCAAAAAGACGCGTAGGTAGAGCGAAACGAGCGGCATGGTTTCGGCGGGAACGTTGAGCGCGGCGAGCATGGGCTCGGCAAAGATCTCGCCCAGCGCGATGACGACAAAGCCTACAAGCGCCATCAAAATCGAGGTGTGGACGGCGCGTTTGACCATGTTCTGATCGTTGCGGCCGATAGCGTTGGCGATGACCACGTTGGAGCCAAGCGACATGCCAATAAACAGGTTGAGCATAAGACTGGTAAGCGGAACATTGGAGCCGACCGCCGCCATGGCGAGGGTTCCCTGGTCGCCCGAGAAGTTACCGATGATGACCGTGGCGATGAGGTTCGACAGCTGCTCCAAGATGCTCGTGGCGGCCACGGGGAAGGCGAATAGGGGAATATTGCGCCACAGCGATCCGGTGGTCATGTCAATGTGCTTAGATACGGTGTCAGCCATACGCTCTCAATCTCTAATATGCTTTTTCGTGCTCATTTGCGCAGACGATGATACTCCTAATCGACTAGTCATTGGGGACGTTCTTAAACGACTAGTCATTCAAGAACGTCCCCAATGACTAGGTGGGGAAGGCGTGCGACAATGGTGCGCGTCGTGTTGTTCGCGCTAAGGAGTTGCCATGTTGTTGTGTCCCGTTTGCCATGAGCCGTTGGTGGACAATGAACGCGGTGCTGCATGCGCGAGCGGACACTGGTTTGACCGTGCGCGCGAGGGCTATCTATATCTACTGCGCTCGTCCAAGAGCGGCGACTCCATGGGCGATCCCAAGTCGCAGGCGCGCAGCCGTCGTGACTTTTTGAACCGTGGATACTACGCGCCGTTGCGCGATGCGATGGTCGAGCTGGTGCGCAAGCAGGTGTCTGGGCGTGCTGCGTCTACGAGCGGCCCCATGACGCTGCTCGATATTTGCTGTGGCGAGGGCTATTACACCAGTGCCATGGGCGCGGTGCCGGGCGTAGATGCTTACGGTTTTGACCTGGGCAAGGAGATGGTGCGCCTGGCCGCCAAGCGCGGCGATGCGACCTACTTCGTGGCCAACATGAAGGACATCCCCGTGGCCGACGGCGCCTTCGATATGGTGACCGAGCTCTTTGCTCCCTTTAACGAGCGCGAGTTTGCCCGCGTGCTGGCGCCCGAGGGCTCGCTCTACACCGTCGTGCCGGGCGCTCGTCATCTCTTTGGGCTTAAGGAGGTGCTCTACGATACGCCGTACCTTAACGACGAGAAGCTGCCGCAGACCACCGAGCTCGAGTTGGTCGGAACGCAGCGGGTGTCTGCGAACATTACGCTCCAGACTCAGGCAGACATCGAGGCGGTGTTCCAGATGACGCCGTACTACTACCGCACGCGCCCTGCCGACAAAGAGCGCCTGGCAAACTTGGACACCCTTCAAACCGACATCGACTTCATCATCGCCGAGTACCGCCACAGCTAACAACCTGCCAAAAAGGGACAGGTTTATTTTGGTAGGTTTTATCTGGGCAAACGTAAAGGGCCGACCGCGGAGATGCGCGATCGGCCCTTTTTAGCTGCTTGATAGCAGGGGCTATGGGAGACAGGTGCCTACAGGCGGTCCTTGTTCTCAGCCTTAACGGCGTGTGCCTGCTGAACAAAGAACAGGTCGTACACCACGATGACAAAGGCGCCAAAGTTGATGGCGTCGCCGCCAAACGCGGGAAGCGTGAGCACCGCTTGGGCAAGCGTGGCGACCGCGGCAACAATACCGAGCTTAAACGCGCCGTCCACCTGCGAAGGCTTGTTGGCGCCCTTGATACCGGCGTTGCCTGCGGCAAGGTCGACGAGACCCTTGGCGATAAGCACGACCGCCGCGAGCGTGGCGTACGAACCGTACGTGGAATCGAGACCGCCCGTGGCGATACCGACGCCGGCGGTGACGAGGCTGGCGATGCCCAAAACAAAGTAGATGAGAGCAAGGATTTTGAGAGTCTTGCGAGTGAAGCTCATGGCTGGTCCTTTCGATACGAGTACGCCAACTTGGCGCACCCAATGTACTGCACATATGGTGAAGCACATTGTAGTTCAACGCGGCGATGCATGCGTTTGAAAGCGCATTGAGCCCGCGCAGCCAAACCCAACCTTTCAAAAAGGAAAGCTGGGCGTAAGTCAAATCGATGGCAGCGTATGCGCGGCGCTGCGATGATGGGTCCATGGTAAGAGCTGGACCGAAGGAGGAGCCATGATGTACGGAGCAGGGCAAGTGCATGAGCCGCGGTCGTTGGGAAGGCGTATGGGCGATTCTGTGATCGCTGCCGTGTGCACGGGATTGATGGCGGTGCTTTGCATTGGGATGCTGTGGGCCATGTCGCATGTGGGACAATAGCGGACGGTTGGGTGCTGACATAAACGGCGCCCCGCGTATTCGTTTGTTTGTTAAGGAGTGTCCATGGGCGTCGTCGATCCCTTTTCTGTTGCTCGGGCCGCGGGGCTTGAGCTGACCGGGAAGTCCGAGGGCCTCACGCTCACCGACGGCTCGATGGAGCTGCGAGCCGATTTTGCCCGCATGCTGCCGCGACTCAAGCAAGGCCGTCTGCAGCAAGAGCTGCTGGTAAAGGCTGCGCGCACAAAAGGCATCGAGAGCCCATGGGCGATTGATGCCACGGCAGGCTTTGGCGAGGATTCGCTGCTGTTGGCAGCCGCGGGCTTTACCGTCGATCTGTATGAGCAGGATTGCGTGATCGCGGCGCTCCTCAAGGATGCCTTGGATCGCGCGGCTGATGATCCGGTGCTTGCGGCTGCCGTGGCTCGCATGCGCCTTCATGCGGGCGAGGACAGCATTGCCGGCCTTCGCCATACAGCTGGGCTGATCGAGCAGGACGAGCTCGCTGCGCCCGATGTGGTGTACCTGGACCCCATGTTTCCCGGGCGCACCAAGAGCGCGGCGGTTAAAAAGAAGTTCCAACTCTTGCATCATCTGGAGCAGCCGTGCGCCGATGAGGAGACGCTGGTCGAAGCTGCGCTTGCCGTGCACCCGCGCAAGGTCGTTATCAAGCGACCGGTGAAGGGGCCACTGCTTGCCGGCGTTAAGCCGAGCTATCAGCTTGCGGGCAAGGCCGTTCGTTACGATGTTTTGGTGCCGCCGCGCCCGTAGCTTGCGTACGATGGCTGACACTCCGTCAATGCCGTGCCGATGCGGTGCCTATTTCCAAGGGTGCGACGTCAGGTGCCATCCACCGCAGTATTCGCATTTGTAGCAGGCCAGCCCGCGGCGTCCGCGGTTTTCGCAGTCGGCCATAACGGCCTCGGCCTCGGCGCGCGTGTCGTAACGGTTTTTGCGTTCGCACGACTTGTAGCGCCAGGCTTCATCGCGCTCGGCGTTCAGGGCGTCGCGGCGCTCGTCTTCGCGCGCAAACAGGTCGCTCATATCGCCGCCGGTGGCAGCGCCCAAAAACTCGCTTTTGGCCTTTGACCAGGCGGCTCGCTTTTTGCTCCCCATCTGCTTCGCGCCTCTCTCCAAACGTTGGTATCATTGCTCAATCAAAGTGATACCAATAAACGTGAGGTCGCCGCGTGATGATCAGAAAAACCCTCGATACCGACATTCCCGCCGTCATGGCTATCTATGACGCAGCCCGCGCCTTTATGCGCGCGCATGGCAACGCCACGCAGTGGCCCGAGGGCACGCCTTCTGCCGAGCAGCTGGCTGCCGATATTGCCGCTGGTGGCAGCTATGTGTGCGAAGTCGACGGCCGCGTGGTGGCGACGTTTGCCTTTTTACCGGGCCCGGACGAGTGCTATGACGTAATTGAGGACGGGCAATGGCGTAGCGACAATCCGTACGCCGTGCTGCACCGTGTGGCATCCGACGGCACCGTGCACGGTATCGCGGCTGCGATGTTTGCCTTTGCCAAGGAGCGTGCCGACCACCTGCGTATCGACACGCATCAGGATAACCTGCCCATGCAGGGTGCGAGTATTAAGGCGGGATTTGAGCGTGCCGGCGTCGTGTATGTGTCGGACGGTACGCCGCGTGTTGCGTTCGACTGGCTGCGCGAGGTGTAAGAGCGACGCCTCATATCAATAATTCGCGCGAACGAAAATGGCCTCGGGTGGGGCCATTTTCGTTCGCTGCACTGTTTTGAAAGCCGGCTTTCGCAAGGCGCGAACCTACGAAAATCGCCGCGCGGCAACGCGGGGCGATGAGCTCGGTCGGGGGATAGGGCCCGCTTCGCCCGCCGGCTCGTAAATTGTATCATCCAGTGTGGAGCGTGAACGCCCGTTGCCGCGTGCGATGGGCTTGCAATAAGAGGAGAGCCATGTCGAAGCAAGCGGTCGTTGGAATCTTGGCGCATGTCGATGCCGGCAAGACCACGCTGGCCGAGGCCATGCTGTTCAACGCGGATCGCATTCGCAAGCGCGGGCGCGTGGACGATGGCGATTCGCATCTAGATACGAACGAGATCGAGCGCGAGCGTGGCATCACGATCTTCTCGTCGCAGGCCGTGCTCGACCATGGCGATACCCACGTCATGCTCGTGGATGCGCCGGGACATGTCGATTTTTCTGCCGAGGCGGAGCGCACGTTGCGTGCGCTCGACTATGCGATTTTGGTCGTGGGTGCCAACGATGGCGTGCAGGGGCACACCGAAACCCTGTGGCGCCTGCTTGCGCGCTATGACATCCCGACGTTCATCTTTATCAACAAGATCGATCTTGAGAACCCTGGTCGCGATGTGCTGCTGGCGCAGCTCGGCCGGAGGCTTTCCGAAGGCTGCCTGGATGCCAGCGAACTGCTGGCGGGCGGCGCTGTTCAGGAGGACGCCGCTGCGTTAGACGAGGCGGCGCTCGACGAGTTTCTTGAGGCGGGTGAGCTTTCCGTCGCAACGCTGTCGCGCATGGTCGCCGAGCGCAAGCTCTTTCCCTGCTTTGCCGGCTCGGCGCTCAAGGACCAAGGTGTGGACGAGCTGCTGGATGGCATATGCGCGCTGATGCGTGAACAGGCGTGGCTCCCGGAGTTTGCCGCGCGCGTCTATCGCGTCAGCCGCGGGGATCGCGGCGAGCGCTTGGCATGGGTTAAAGTGACCGGCGGCACGCTGCATGCCAAGCAGGTGATTGGCGGACGTTCCGGTGCCGAGGCGTGGGAACAGAAGGTCGATCAGGTACGCATCTATAACGGCGAAAAGTATGAGCTTGCCCAAGAAGTTGCTGCTGGCGGTATTTGTGCCGTGACGGGTCTTGCGCACGTTCGCCCAGGGGACGCCCTGGGCGCGGAGCCTGCGGGCGATGCGCCCGTCATTGCGCCAGTCCTTACCTATACGGTGCTTCCGGGCGAACATGATGTCCATACGGTGTTCAAAGCATTGACTGAGCTGGCGGACGAAGATCCCATGCTCGGCGTAAGCTGGAATACGCATCTGGAGCAGATTCACCTGCAGTTGATGGGCGCCGTGCAACTCGAGATCGTGCAGCGGGTGTTGGCCGATCGTTTTGGCCTTGCGGTCGAGTTTGAGCCCGGCGGCATTCTCTATAAGGAGACTATTTCGCAGCCGGTCGAGGGCGTGGGCCACTTTGAGCCACTGCGCCACTATGCCGAGGTGCATCTGCGCCTGGAGCCGTTGCCGGCGGGCTCGGGCGTACAGTTTGGCACCGTGACCTCGACCGACGAGCTCGATCTTAACTGGCAGCGTCTGGCGCTCACCAACGCCATGGAGCGCGATCATCTGGGCGCGCTGACCGGCTCGCCCATCACCGATGTGCGCATTACGCTCACGGGTGGCCGCGCGCATGCCAAACACACCGAGGGCGGCGACTTTCGACAGGCCACGTACCGCGCGATTCGCCAGGGGCTCATGCAGGCGCGTGAGGCCGGCGCGGCGGTGCTGTTGGAGCCGTGGTATCGCTTTGAGCTCGAGGTGCCGGGGGAGTGCGTGGGCCGGGCGCTCTCGGATGCCACGCGCATGGGTGCCGAGTACGAGCCGCCGACGATGGCGGGAGACCGGGCGAAGCTTGTGGGTCGCGTGCCGGCATCTGAGGTGCAGGATTACGCGCTGGAGGTGGCTGCCTACACGAGTGGTCGTGGGCATCTGTACCTGGAGTTCGCCGGCTATGCGCCTTGCCATGATGCCGAGTGCGTAATCGAGACGGCCGCCTATGAGCCCGAGGCCGATCTGCCCAACACGCCCGATTCGGTCTTTTGCTCCCACGGCGCCGGTTACACGGTCAAATGGTACGACGTCCCCGAGGCAGCCCACGTAAAGGTCGATCCCTCCACCTTCCGCCCCTGGCGAGCAGCAGACGCAGAGTTCTTCTGCCATAGGTGATAGAAGGGCGGCCTCTTTGTCACCTGCTGTTGGTATAACTCGGTATAAGTTGGTATAACTGTTACCAGGGTTTACCGATCCGAGGAGGCCGACATGAATCCAAATCCCTTTAAGCCAACGGCAGGCAAGCGGCCTCCGATGCTCATCGGTCGAGAGTCGGTCATCGAAGATTTTGAGGAAGGACTCGACAACGGCGCCGGAGCGCCGGGCAGGCTCATGCTCATTACGGGAACCCGCGGCTGCGGCAAGACGGTTCTCCTGCGGGAGCTGCAACGTCTAGCCAGCGAGCGCGGATGGGCGGTTGTCTCCGATTCCGCTTCGCTTGGCTTGTGCGACCGCCTGGCCGACGCGCTTCGCTCGAATAAACCCGTTGTGACGTCAATGGAATTCGGGCCGTCGTTTGGCCGGATGTCGGTCGAGGCGGCGCGGGCAAAGGGCGAGTCGTTACGAGGGCTGGTCAACGAGCGCCTCAAGAAGCTCGGTCCAGGCAAGGGCATACTGTTTGCGATTGACGAGGCGCAGTCTGCGTCTATCGAGGAGCTGGCGGCTCTTGCCGTTCTCTATCAGCAAGTGCTCGGAGATCAGGATGCTACGGGATTGCCCGATAGCGACCAGCGCGGTCTTGCGCTGGTGTTCGCCGGCTTACCCAGTATGGTTGACGATCTGCTCGAAGAGCCGAGCGTGACGTTTTTGCGGCGTGCCCAGCAGCGTACGCTGGGGTCGATATCTTTGCCCAGGGTGCGGGATTCATATATCCAGACAGTCGAGAGTACCGGTCTCTGCGTCGATGCGGAGACGGCGGACCTTGCGGCGCACAAGAGCATGGGGCATCCCTATATGGTTCAACTGGTGGGCTATTACATGTGGCGGTCTGCCGTCCGGCGTGGCTCTCAGATCATTGAAAGGTGCGATGTCGAGGATGGCCATGCGGATGCCGTCTCCGAGTTCTACGAAGCGGTCGACGCGCCCCTGTATTATGGATTGCGCAGCCCGCAACGCCTCTTTATCGAGGCCATGGCGGTTGACGAGGGTAAACCGACGCGTATGGCGGATATCATTGAGCGCTGCGACCGTACTCAGAGTTGGGCGAGCAAATATCGCGCAAGCCTGATTCGCGAGCGCGTCATCGAGGCTGCCGGATACGGCCTCGTCCGGTTTACCGTGCCCATGCTGGGCGCATACATTCGCGATCGAGTTTTATGGCATGAGTAGGGTGATAAAGGTGACGGAACAGAAGATGAGCCCGCAGGCTATCGAGGTGCGTGGCGCGCGCGTGCACAACCTCAAAGACATCGATATCGATATTCCGCTGGGAAAGCTCGTGGGTATTGCCGGCGTGTCGGGCTCGGGCAAGAGTTCGCTGGCACTGGGAGTTCTTTATGCCGAGGGCTCGCGTCGTTACTTGGAGGCGCTCAGCACCTATACTCGACGTCGCTTGACGCAGGCCGAGCATGCCCAGGTGGACGAGGTTCTGCACGTGCCGGCGGCGCTCGCATTGCATCAACGCCCCAGCGTGCCGGGCGTGCGCTCGACCTTTGGTACCATGACCGAGCTCAACAACAGCCTGCGTCTGCTCTTTAGCCGTTGCGCCCATCACGTGTGCCCGCATTGCGGGGCGCGTGTGGAGCCGAGCCTTAACGTAGCTGCGGGCCTGTCGCTCACGTGTCCGACATGCGGCCGCGAGTTCTACGCGCCGAGTGCCGAGGATTTGGCTTTCAATAGCGGCGGCGCATGCCCCACCTGTGGCGGCACCGGTGTCATGCGCGAGGTGGACGAGGCGAGCCTGGTGCCAGATGAGTCAAAGACCATCAACGAGGGCGCAGTCCTTCCCTGGGGCACGCTCATGTGGGATCTGATGAAGCAGGTGGCAGGCGAGATGGGCGTACGCACCGACGTGCCGTTTAGCCAACTCACGCCTCAAGAGCGCGATATCGTGTTCCACGGCCCGGCGGTTAAGAAGCACATTCTCTACGTTCCCAAAAACGGCGAGGGCGCCACGCCGCTCGACTTTACCTATTACAACGCCGTCTATACCGTTGAGAATGCGCTCGCCAAGGTTAAGGACGACAAGGGCCTCAAACGCGTTGCGCGCTTTTTGCGCGAGGGTCCATGCCGTGACTGTGGTGGCACGCGTCTCTCCGAGGCTGCGCGCCAGCCCCAGGTGTGCGGTATCAATCTGGCGCAGGCCGCAGCCATGACGCTGGGCGAGGCGATTGAGTGGGTGCGCGGAGTGCCCGCATCCTTGCCGCCCGAGATGCGGCCCATGGCGACGGATATCTGCGATTCGTTTTTGAGCGCGGCCCGTCGTCTGGTCGACCTGGGTCTCGACTATCTTTCACTCGATCGCGCCGGTGCCACGCTCTCCACGGGTGAGCGCCAGCGTGTGCAGCTCGCCCGCGTGGTGCGCAACCGGTCGACGGGTGTGCTTTATGTGCTGGACGAGCCTTCGATCGGCCTGCATCCTGCCAATGTCGACGGATTGGTGGGCGTGATGCGCGATCTGGTGGATGACGGCAACACCGTGGTTGTTGTCGACCACGATACGCGCGTACTGGCGGAAGCCGACTATCTGGTCGAGATGGGCCCCGTTGCCGGAGCGGGCGGCGGTAACGTGATCGCTGCCGGTACGGTAGACGAGGTCGAGCAATCGCAGGGCAGTCGCATCGCGCCGTTTTTGCGCGCAGACCCCAAGCGCTTGCGCCCGCAGGTGACTGACGAGGAGATGTTCGACCAGGGCCACATCCGCATGGCAACCGATGCCATCCATACCGTCAAGCCGCTCGAAGTCGATATTCCGCGCGGCCGTCTCGTTGCGGTGACGGGCGTTTCGGGTTCGGGCAAGACGACGTTGGTGCTCGAGACGCTTATCCCGGCGCTTAAGGCGCAGGCAGCTGGCGAGCGCCTGCCAAAACATGTGCGCTGGGTCGATGCCGAGGGTATCGCACGCGCAAACCTGATTGACGCCACGCCCATCGGTGCCAACGTGCGCTCGACGGTAGCGACCTATGCCGACATCCATGATGAGCTGCGACGCGCCTTCGCCCGTACGCCCGAAGCCAAGGCAGCCGGCTACAAGGCGGGCGCCTTTAGCTACAACACCGGCGCCTTGCGCTGCCCTACGTGCGATGGAACGGGCTCGATTTCGCTCGACGTGCAGTTTTTGCCCGACGTCGAGATCGTCTGCCCGGCATGCCGCGGCTCACGTTATGCAGACGCGGCTTCGCATATCCATCGCGAGGGCAAGGACGGGGGCCTGCTTACGTTGCCGCAGCTCATGGACATGAGTGTGGACGAGGCCCTCGACGCCACGGTGGGACTCAAGAAAGTCCAGGCGCGCTTGCAGACCTTGCACGACCTGGGCTTGGGCTATCTCACGCTTGGTGAGCCCACGCCGGCGCTTTCGGGCGGCGAGGCTCAGCGTCTTAAGCTTGCGAGCGAGATGGGCCGCGTGCAGGACGACGCCGTATTCGTGTTCGACGAGCCCACGATCGGCCTGCATCCGCTCGATGTTCAGGTGTTGCTGAGTGTGTTTGATGGCCTTGTTGCCAGGGGCGCCACGGTTATCGTGATCGAACACGATCTCGACCTTATCCGCAATGCCGATTACGTGATCGACATGGGCCCGGGCGGTGGCGACGCGGGCGGGCAAATCGTCTGCGCCGGTACGCCGGCGGATATCGCTGCCTGCCCCAAGAGCGTTTCTGGTCGCTATCTATAGGCGATGCGACAAAGGGGCACCCCTTTGTCGCATTGACTTCTATTTCACGCATTGAGCCGCGAGATAGTCGCGGAAGAATGGCAATTCAAATGCGACGAGCCCTCGTCCTCGTTCCCCGATGATGCCGGCATCTATCATGCGGCGTCGGTAGCGGGAGACCTGCTGTGGCGAACGCTTAAGGCGCTCGACAAGGTCAGCGGTGGTGGACTCTTCCTCGTCATCGAGCATGGCGATGAGGAATCGCTTGTCCTCTGCAGTGAGTTCCCGATAGGTTGCCGCGAGGATTCGGTCGTCCATCTCGTCGCGCGCGATTTTGATTCCCAGGTCAAAGTCGCGTGACGAGATTTCCTTCGAATCGCTTGTGAGATCCCAGGCACGGTAGCCTACGAGTTGCAATAGGAAGGGAAAACCAGAGATCGAGCGAACGGCTCTATCGATTCCCTCGGCATCTGCCAGGCGATCGTTTTCCTGGATCGTGCGAATCAAGGCCTCGCGTACGTCATAGTCGGCAATGCGACCCAGATGATATTGTTGGGCGCGGCGAAGGAACGAGACCGTCTTGTGGTTCAGCAACGTCGAGACGTTGTTGGGAAGTCCCGCCATGAGCAGGGCGACGCGTTTCCCATCGGTCACAAAGTGCTGATACGTTGCTGCGAGCTGAATCATCTCGTCGAGTGTCGGGTCTACCTCGTCAACCGTGACGAGCAGACCGGTGCCCGCCTCGTTGAGCTGGTCGATGATGTCGCTCATGCGATAACGCCAGGTTGAGGCATCGTGAACGCGACTGACCTCGATGCTGCCGAGCGCTGCAATTCCGAGACCGGTGACTTCGAAGTGGTTGGACGGGTCGATAAGATGGCCGGCAGCACGTTTCGCCCCGAACTCGATTTCCTCAAGCATTCCCGGGAGCGCGGTCGTCTTTACGGCTATCCAGCCGTGGGATTCCGCCCTTGTCGCAAGCGATGACATGAGAGCAGTTTTACCGGTTCCACGCGCGCCTGAGAAGATCGAGGTCAATTCTGGGCGCCTGCGCTGGCTCAAGAAGGCACGGTCCAAATCCCGAATAATCTGTTGTCTGCCAGCGAGATGGGCAGGAACCTCACCAAAACTGGGGGTAAACGGGTTCTCGAGATATTCCACAATGCCCTCCTTTAGCGTCTCTGGTTAATTTCATTTTATTCTAGTTAATCTCAATTAAAAACGATTAATTTCATTTCAAAGCATAAGGTTGGCGTCGTGCGTTATCGAAGCGGTGCTTGAATAGCTTACGTTGGAGCTCGAAAATGGGTTCAACCCATTCGCGAAATTTGCACGCCCTATTGTGAGTGGGCTCTCAGATGAGCTGAAGCTGCCATCGTGCGGCTGATAGGGGCAATCATGAAAAACAGAATCTATGGGTATGCTCGAGTTTCGTCAGCAGATCAGAACCTGGATCGCCAACTGGATGCGCTGGAGCGGTTTCCGGTCCAAACGAATTTGATCTATGCTGACAAAGCGAGCGGAAAGGACTTCAGGCGTCCTCAGTACCGGCGTCTTCTTCGTCGTCTGCGCGAAGGGGACGTTCTGGTGATTAAGAGTATCGATCGATTGGGTCGCGACTACCGTGAAGTTCTCGATGAATGGCGTCGCATAACGATGGACAAACGCGTTGCCATCGTGGTGCTCGATATGCCATTGCTTGATACACGCGAACAGCCCAATGGGATTACGGGGACTTTTATTGCCGACCTAGTGCTTCAAGTTTTGAGCTACGTGGCTCAGGTGGAGCGCGAAAACATAAAGCAAAGACAAGCTGAAGGTATTGCTTCGGCGCGATCACGCGGCATTCGATTTGGACGCCCAATGATCGAGCGTCCAGAAAACTATCGCTCAGTTGTCCAATCATTTAAAGGAGGTGGGGTGACAAGGCGGGATGCTGCCGCACTATTGGGCGTTAGTCCGTCGACGTTTGATCGTTGGAGACGGGCGGATTCAACTATTGTTGACCGCCCGCCGTTTAATCGTTCGCTTTAACTAGACAATTTGATGAGGGTAGTATTCTTACGCGGGCCCGCTCCTTCCCTCAGCATTTATCCAGTTCACGCCCTTAAACCAAATAGTGCCACCGCGTTGTCAATTCGTCTGCTTTTTGACGAGGGGCTATGAGTTGCAACGTCAATCGAAGGGAAATAGTCATGAAACGAAATATTACTAAAAAGATGCCCATGATGGGTTTGCTTGTTCTGCTCATCTGTTCTCTGGGGTTCATTTCGGCCTGTTCACAGAATGATGCAAACACTGCAAAGTCGAAATATGTCGACGATAAGGCGATGAATGTTATCGCCGCCGGGTTTGAGAGAAGGTCCGACGTCATTGAATCTAATGCAAACGATGATGATCCTCATTCAACCGAGAATATCCAGGAAGCTATTGAGGCCGAAATCAAGAACGACAAGGAACTCAAGAACGCTAGGTTTAAGGATTCCAAGATGCAACAGGACGTAATCACGTATCTGAATCTGCTTGATGACCAGCTTAAGGTGACCGAGGACTACTCGCAATCGTCTGCGGATTATTACGAAGAGTGGAATAAAGTCTACGATAAGCGGTCTGCGCAACTCAAGAAGCTTGTTGATAATTACGGGCTGGAAGTAGGGGAAAAATATAAGGATGATTTCAACGACTTAATTAAGAATGGAAAGTCCGTAGCAGAGAAGACCCGCTATGAGGATGCCATCAACAGTTTGATTCAGGGAGCAAATTTCGAAAAATCGGATGACGGTTACGGTCTGTATACGTATACGGCGGTAGTTGAGAACACTTCTGGTATATCGTTCTCTAACGTCAGCCTGACACTTGCTCTCTATGATGCAGATGACATCAAAGCGGAGGAGACCTATGCGGACACTTCTTCGTGGGCGCCGGGTGAGAAAGTCAAGTTCGAGGCAATGTCCGATGTTGACGCTGCGCGCGTTGTCGCATCTGTTTCCAGCTACGATGTAAATAAATAAGTTCTGCACGGAAGGGGCGGGTTAATCGGCAATGAATGGTTGACCTGCCCGTTTTATGCCAATTATTGAACAACAAGTGCTGCGAACGAATGTGTATTATTTCGGATTGCAAACAACTGCCCTCGTCTAAAGACATGCTGAAAACGACAATTAAGGCATGAGGTATAACCCACGGCAGTTTCTTAAATAACAGGGATTTTGAAAGGAATAGGGGATGGATGAGATGGAGGAAGGCATGGGGGCGCTGAAAGCGAAACTCGGGAGAATTCTGACGAAACCCAAGGTATTCATCGCGGGCTTGGCGCTTGGCGGGCTGATTGTAGCTGTACTTTTTATTAGCATCTTTAATAACGGCAAAGCTGCGGGTGCAAAAGAAGCGACCCCCAATACGCTCTCCCCGTCGGTCGTGTTTGAACGTATCGCTTCCCAGAATGAGATGGTTTCTGCATCGCAGAACTATACGGTTGTCGATAAGGTGACAGATACCAAGAGGTTTTTCGATTGGTTTGATATCCCGTTTACAGAAAACAGTTTTTGGTATCGCTATGTTGGAACCATTAAGGCGGGCGTGAATCTCGAGACGGCAGAGATACATACAAACAAGAAGAAGCTGACCATTACGATGGATGAGCCTTATGTAATCTCAAACACGCCGGATATGAAGAAATCGGGCGCTCTCGAGGAGCGCAACAACATCCTCAATCCCATTGAGGTCAAAGACGTCACGGCGTTTGAAGCGCAGTGCAAGGAGCGGAGTGAAAGCGAGGCCATCAAGGATGGCGACCTGCTCGAAGAGGCTCGGGTGAACGCCGAAGCAAATATCCGCGCGATGTTCAACTCGGCATTTGGCGATGAATATACGGTTGATTTCGACTATCGGAAATAGGAGGTCACTATGGAGGATAAAGACGATCTAGCTGTTGTCGAAAGGGAGGAGCTGCCGCGACATAAGCAGAGTTTTGATATCCGTAAGGCCGCTGCCGGGTTGGTTGATGGCGCCGGAAGCGCGATGGCGGGCGCAGTTGCAACCGTACAGAAAGTTGCCGATGGTGCAATGCGTGCTGCAACTCCGATGGTCGATGACGCCTTGGCAGCTATTGCTGATGCGGCCGATGGTGCGGCAGGTGCTGCTGCGGATATCGGTGACGCCGTCAACGATTGGGCATACCAGCAGCAGCTTAATAGATACAGGCCGGTAACCAAGGAGACCTATCAGAGTCCTTCATTTTATTTGCCGAATATGATTCGAATTGTTGACGGAAATGAGCGTCGGGGTATCGATGCCTGTAGGGATGCTATTGGTTGGCTGGATACCGTTAAGGGTACGCAGATTTTCAATCTTTACCGCGAGGCAATCGGGGATAGCGAATTGTCTTTCTATCCTAAACCATCTCTTTATTCCACATATTACATAGATGCTTTTGATCGGTCTCGCTTTGTTGACCTTGACTCTTATTTCGCAACCATGCAACAAGACAAGATGGCCGAGTTGAGGCGGATTGCGTTCATGCTTGGCGCGAAGCGCTGCAAGCTGGAGGTGACGGAGTACGAGGAAACTCGGCGAGGCCACCAGGTTAAGGGAAATGCCAAGGCGGGAAAGAAGGGCTCGGTTCGAATCGACGGTTCCTTGAGTGATTCAACGAGAAATGAGAAGAAAATTCTGTTTACACAGGAATTCGAGGGTGACATGGTTCCACAGCGCCCTGAGCTCCATTGGTATGCCCATGACTCAGATATTCTCTTGCTAATTGAGACGAGATGTGGTGGAGAGGATAAAAACAAGGCGAAGAGCTATCGGGTCGAATTGAAAAGTGAAACGACCATGACCATGTCTGTATCACTTGCTATGGCTATCGACGAGGCATGCAGCAAACTGAACATAAGGGCGAATTCGAGCCTGACAAGCCAAGCCAAGCGAGAACTCCGGCAGTCGTTTGTATTTGAAGTTGAATTCTGACGTGAATTGCCAGCAGCCAAATGCGGCAAAGGGACTGTTCCTTTGCCGCATTTGATGTCAAAACCATTTTGTCAAGGACTAGAGAGTTTGAAAGTCTACCATTTCTACCTCGTCCCCTAATGGCAGGTTTTTACATGCCGGCAAAGTTCGTCTGGCGCAGGGCCTCGTAGAGGACGATGGCGGCGCTGTTGGAGAGGTTGAGTGCACTGATGCGGTAATCGTCCGGATTGACGAAGTTGCCGCAGATATCCTGCCGAAGGATGGCCTCGTGGCTGCCCTCGGTATGTCCCAGCGATTCCTCGTGGGCTTCCCAGGCCTCGGTGTTATCGAGTGAGTCGCAATCGCGCAGCATCGGGATGCGCTCGCAGCGCTCGGACGCCGCGGCAAGCAGTGGCTCGGGAATACCCGAGCTCTCGCTGCCAAAGACCAAGTAGTCGCCATCGCGGTAGGTACTTTGCGCATAGGTGCGGCGTGCCTTTTTGGTCAGCAGATGCAGGCGCTCGTCGGCGGGGGAGAGGCCGTTGCGGGCAAGGAAATCCTCCCAGCCGGCATAGGTCGTCACGTCCAAGTTTTGCCAGTAGCCCAGGCCGGCGCGACGCACCGTCTTGTCATCGAGCGAAAAGCCCAGCGGCTCCACCAGATGCAGGCGGGCACCGGTAACCACGCAGGTGCGGCCGATATTGCCCGTATTGGCCGGAATCTCGGGCGCGTACAGCACGATATTGAACATGAATCTCCTTGGCTCAGAACGAAAAACCACCACGAAGGGCACCTTCGTGGTGGTTTGGCGGTTGCGTAGGCGGAAAAATGCCCGCTTGGATAAACCTAGGCGCGGTGCCAGTCGGTCAGGCAGGCATCGAGGGAGGCGATGAGCGCATCCTTGTCCATGTGACGGCCGATGATGCACAGGCTCGTCATGCGGTCGCCCGTCTCGTCGTCCCAAATCTGCATGATCTCGGGGTTCTCGTCGATGATCTTCTGCTTCTCGCCCTCGGGCGCCGAGTCGACAAACAGGCCGTTCTCCATCAGGCGCATCTGGTGGCCGGCCTGCTCGAACATGTAGCACATGTCCGGATCGCCGGTCTGCCACAGCGGACCCTTGACGCGAATGACCTCGTCGGGCCACTCCTGCTCAACAAAATCGGTGAACTTCTGCAGGTCGAACGGCTTGCGGCGCGAGTAAACAAAGGTCTCAATGTCGTACTCGAGCACCTCGGGGTCGTCGTGCTCCTCGGGATGCTCCATGGCCTCGATCCAAGCGGCGGAGTTATAGGCGCGCATAAAGTCGAAGCGGTCGGTGTCGAGCAGCTCCTCCATGGGGACCTCGCCGTTTTGGGCCTCGACAATCACGGCGTCCTTCTGCAGGCTGCGCACGATGGCCTTGAGCTCGGCGATTTGTTCAGGCGTGACGGTATCGGTCTTGTTGAGGATCAGCGTGGAGCAGAACTCGATCTGCTGGATGAGCAGGCTTTCGATGTCGTCCTCGTCGATATCCTCAGCCAGCAGGTCGCGGCCGCCGTTGAACTCGTCGTACATGCGGGCGCAATCGACCACGGCCACGATGTTGTCGAGCGCGAGCTTGGGCTCGCCGCCCACCTTGGCCTCGTCACAGAAGCTCGAGATGGTATAGGCGATGGGGATAGGCTCACAAATACCCGAGGCCTCGATGATGATGTAGTCGAAGTTGCCCGAATCGGCGATGCCCTGCAGCTGGTTAGCAAGGTCGTCCGAAAGCGTGCAGCAGATGCAGCCGTTGGTGAGCGGGATGAGGTCGTCGGTCTCGGAAAGACCGCCGTCGGTGATGAGGCTGGCGTCGACATTGATCTCGCCGATGTCGTTGACGATCACGGCGGCGCGGATGCCGCCGTCGTTAGCGAGGATGTGGTTGAGCAGCGTGGTCTTGCCGGCACCGAGGTATCCGGTAAGCATGATGATCTTCACGGGTTTGTTGGGCATGTGCCCTCCTTTGTTAGACATGGCTTACAGCTGAATCTTATGCCAAACGCCTGCTCTTATACCCACGCGCCGGCAAATAACACAGGCTACTCCCAGGCTCCCCACACATCGGGGCAATAACCGACGGTGGCCTTTTTGCCGTTGCGCACGATGGGCTCGGCTAGAACCTGCTGGTTCTCGAGCAGCTTGTCGAAGCGCTGGCTAGGGGTGAGGTGCTGGATGAGTGCGAGCTTCTCCTCGTCCTTGGCTTTGGGGTTGAGCAACTTGTCGATACCGCCGACCGCCTGCATCACGCTCGTGAGCTCGCCTTTGCTCATCTCCTTTTCCTTAAGGTCAATAAACTGTACCTTAATGCGGCGCTCCTTAAAATAGCGCTGGGCCTTCTTGGTATCGAAGGACTTCTTGGTGCCGAAGATTTGAATATTCATATATTGTTCCGCCGTTCTAACGAACGGCGGTCACCTCGACGCTGCAAAGCCATCTGATGGGCAATCTGCCTTTCAATCGTCGGGCGCGGGCAAAAGCCCAGCGCCCTCCTCTTTCAAGGCACCTTGCCTCATCAGCTGGCTTTTCGCTGACATTGATAGGACATCGAGATGACCACCGCTGGACTTATCGAATGAAGTTGGTCGTTGCGCGATCTGCCTCGGGTGCGTTGATACCGGCGGCCTGTCCTGCCTCGATGCAGCGCAGAAGCCAGGCCATGTTTTTGCCGATGTTTCGCATGGTGGCAAGGCCCTCGGCATCCCCATCGGCGTCGCCGGGCACGCGGCCGAACACGTTGTTCCAGTATGTGGAGGCGACCACGGGCATCTGGTTGATGGTGAAGTACTTGTTGAGCACGTCGAAGGTCGTCGATGTACCGCCGCGACGGGCGACGGCGACGGCAGCGCCCGGCTTGTGTGCAAAGGCTTTGCTGCCGGCATAGAATGCGCGATCGAGTGCCGAGAGGATGCGTCCGCTGGGATGCGCATAGTAGACGGGCGAGCCAAAGACAAAACCGTCGGCCTGTTCGGCGGCAGCGATCAGCTCGTTGACCACGTCGTCGTCAAAGGTGCAGCGTCCGCCAAGCTTGCCGCACTGACCGCAGCCGATGCAGTCGCGAATGGGCTTGGCGCCCAGCTGAAACACCTCGGTATCAAGGCCTTCTGCATTAAGTTGCTCGGCGATCTCGGCGAGTGCGCGGGCAGTGTTGCCGTTTGCCTTGGGGCTGCCATTGACCAAAAGAACCTTCATCACAAACTCCCTCTGCTTTTGGTGACTTCTGCAGAGGATTATCGCACGATGGGGGAGGTGGCGCGGGCGCGGCGCTAATCCAGTTTGGTACCTGGCACCTGCACGGCTTTCCCGAGCAACGCTTTGAGCTCGTTCAAAATCGAAACGGGCTGACGGTCGACGCCGTCCAGATGGAGCGTGGCCACGCGAATGGGCGGCTGATATTCAAGCGAGCCGATGAGCACGGGAGTACCCAGGAACCGTTCGATTTCGTCTGCAATCGCGTCGGTCTCTTTGGGATCAAAGTCGTCGAAAAGCGCCACGAATGTCGGCCCCGTTGAGCGGAACAGGCGACCCTTGCCGCGCGAGCATTCCATAAGGCAGGCGGCGCTTTCGGCGAGCACGCGGTCGCCTGCATCGAATCCAAAGCGGGCATTGACCTCGGCGATATCGTCGACCTTAATGGCAATAAAGCCTGCCTCGTGCGGCACGTGGCGCATCTCTCCAATAGCGTTGACCAGTGCGTGGACATCGCCCAGGCCCGTTACCGAGTCGGTCGTATCCGCTAGGCTTCGGTTGATGATAATGCCCACATACATGTTGGGCTCGGTATCGGTTCCATCCAAGCGGTAGCCCGTGCAGTCGCAAAGCACGTATTTTCCGGTGGCATCCATTACGCGATACTGCATGTAGTGGAAGTGCCACGTGCCGTTTATCACCATGTCGAGCTCGGCGCGTACGTTGTCGCGGTCCTCGGGATGAACGCGGGCAAGCCACATATCGACCGAGTTAAAAGGGTGCTGGGAGGGCAGGTCAAAATCGCGCACGGCGTTGACCGACCATTGCGATTCGCCCGTATCGAGATTGAGGATAAACGGATAGCGCGTCTCGGAGCTCATGGAGATCGCTTGGAATACGCGGTCGTTGCACGGAAGCTGCTCGGCAATTGGGTGCTGCGGCGCGTCATTGTCTTTCGGTTGCTGCACACGATGCATAAGCTTATAGCGATACATCTTGCGATCGGCATCCATCGTCATCTGGCGACGCGTGTCGCCAGCAAGTGGATCGACGCGCGAGCAGCCAAAGCTAAAGCTGCCGATCATGGGCGCCTTGCCACCTGAGCTCGCTTCGATCAGTCCGGCACGCACCTGCTCCAAGCGCTGCTCGAGTTCAATCTCGTTTGCGGAGAGCGAGATGAGCACAAACTCGTCTCCACCGATACGGAGCAGCATCTCATCGTGCTCCATGGTTTCGGAGAGCGTGCGGCAGATGCCCAGAATATAGCGATTGCCTTCGGCGTGGCCAAACCTATCATTGCAATGTTTGAGATGGTCGATGTCAATATAGGCGCAGGTGAAGGGATCGCCTTTGCGCCAGAGTTGCTCGACGTGACGGTCGAATCCGTTGCGGTTGCCCAAGTTGGTGAGCGGGTCGATATAGGCGTTGCTCTCAAGCAGCTGACGCTCTTGTTGCAGGATGGCATGCGTCTTTTGCAGTTGCTCACCAACGGCGCGTAGCTCAGCAGGCAGCGCGGCAACATCGAGTTCAGCGGTCGAGACGCCGTTCGCAAGTTGCTGAAGATAGGCAATAATCGATTGCTCGCCCAGGCGATACGACTCGTTCATGATGGATAACCTCCTTGGGCGGAACAACGGTTTGCATCATATCCCCAATTCGGTTTGAATTGGGGATATAAGTTAGCCAATGGGGACAAATGCCCCCTTCGGCGGTGGCGTTTTGCGCGCGAGCGTATCAGTTGTTATTGCCACCATCGAGCAATGCCTCAAAATCCTTCGCCGGCATGGGACGGTAGTAGAGGAAGCCCTGAGCGTAGCGGGCGCCCATTTGTCGTAGCATGTTTGCCTGCTCATTTGTCTCGACGCCTTCAACCACGACGGGCAGATGGAGCGACTGCGCCATCTCGAGCATCGATGACACGATCTGCGCGCTGCGGCCTTGATCGCGGTCGGTGGGCACAAAGGTGCGGTCGAGCGTCACCATAAAGCCGCTTTCCTCGAGTGCGGGGATATGGGTGCACATGCTGTGGACGGCTATTATTCGACAGGCGGTAGCGCGACGATGCGATGTTCGATGAAAATGCGACTGAGACGATATATGTTGACGGGTATACTTGTCCCGGTTTAAAACGCAGGAACGGAGATGGTCGCATGGCACAGCCGGATACGACGCACACGGTGGGGCTTGCGCTCGAGGGAGGCGGCTACCGCGGTATGTATACGGCGGGCGTGCTCGACGTTTGGATGGAGCACGGTTTGACCTGCGACCATATGGTGGGTGTCTCGGCGGGCGCGGCGTTTGGCTACAACTTTAAATCGCGCCAGATCGGCCGTGCCATTCGCTATAACAAGGCCTATTGTGCCGATAAGCGCTATGCGGGTGTGACCAGCTGGTTGCGAACCGGTGACATGTTCAATGCCGATTTTGCCTATCACGAGGTGCCCATCGAGCGCGATCCCATCGACCTGGAGACATATCGCGCCTACCCTATGCGGTTTACGTGCGTGTGTACCGATATCGAGACGGGCAAGGCCGTCTACCACGACCTGCCCTATGGCGACGAGCGCGATATCGAGTGGATCCGGGCGTCGTCGGCGATTCCCGTGGCGACGCGTCCCGTTGCTATTGGCGGGCATAAGTATCTGGATGGTGGCGTGGCTGATTCTATTCCCAGTGCATGGCTGTTTGCGCAGGGGTATGACCGCAATATCGTGGTACTCACGCAGCCGGCGGGCTTTGTGAAGCAGCCCAACAGCGTGATGCCCATGCTGCGTCGCGTGTTCCGTCACTACCCGGAGTTTGTCGCAGCGCTTGAGCATCGGCATGAGGTTTACAATGCCACGCTCGATGACCTGGCACGTCGTGAGGCCGCCGGCGATATCTTTGTGGTGCGTCCGAGCGAATCGGTGAAGGTGCCGTCGCTATGCCGCGAGCCCGATGAGCTCGAGCGCATCTACCAGATCGGCCGTCGCGATGCGGGGGCAACCTTGCCCGCGCTGGAAGCGTATCTGGCGGGGTAAGGGTCGCATGCGGAAAGCGCATCCCGGAATGGAGGTCTAAACTGGGATGCGCTTTCCATTGCTGAAGATATGAGGTTGCGAATAAGCTGCTCGGCCTATGCCTGCTGCCAGGTGTCGACGAGCTCCTTGGCGGCGGCGTAGGGGTCGTCGGCACTGCAGACGGCGCTCACCACAAAGAAGCCATCGACGCCGGTGGCCTTGAGCTGCGGCAGGTCGGCTGTCTTGACGCCGCCGCCCACCACGATGGGCACGGGGCTTGCCGCGTGGAGGGCGGCCAGGTCCTCAAAGCTCTTGGTGATGATGGAGCCATCGGCTGCGCGTCCGCAATCGCGCTTGGTCTCGGTCTCGTGGAGCGGGCCGATGCCCAGGTAGTCGACTAGGCTCATGTCGGCGGTCTTGACGTACTCGAGCATCTCCTCGCAACGGGCCGAAAGGCCTACGATGGCATCGGGGCCCAGCAGCTTGCGGCAGACCTCGACGGGAATATCGCTCTGGCCCACGTGCACGCCGTCGACGGCAATACCCTGCTCGCGCGCGGCGAGTACGCAGTCAAGGCGGTCGTCGATTAACAGGGCGACCTGACCGGTCTTGCCAGCCTGTGCGATTGCCCGCGCGGCGTCGCCGGTCAGCGCAATGATCTCGCGGGCACTTGCCACCTTAGAGCGCACCTGGATGCAGGTAAAGCCGGCGTCGAGCGCCTGGGCCACTACATCGCCCACGGGGCGTCCGAGCGTATTTTCGGGGCCGAGTACCAGATAGGCCGAGATATCAAGGTTGTCGCGGATGCTCATCGTGCTTCCTCCTGCTTTTTGATCTGTGCTTCCATGCGCTCGAGTTTGCCGGTCATGGTGTCGGTAAATCCGGGTCGAATATCGGCTTTGAGCACGACTTCGGTGCGGATGCCCTTGCTCGCCAACACAAAGGTTGCGTCGCGCACGACCTGCATGACCTCGTCCCAGTCGCCCTCGATCTCGGTGAACATCGAGGTGGTGCGGTTGGGAAGGCCGCTCTCGCGTATGACGCGCACGACCTCGGCGACCTCGGCGGAGAGTTCATCGCCGGTGCCGCATGGGGCGATGGCCACGGCGACGAGTGTGTTCATGTCGGTATTGGCTACGGGCTCGGACATGGCTTACGCCTCCTCGAGCTCGAGTTGGTTATCGGCAATATCCTGGGCGGTCGCGCGGTAGAGCTCGTCGATAAAGGCGACCTTAAAGCTTGCCGGGGCATCGGCGACAGCGGCGGCACGCGTGCCGGCAACGTTGTAGACGGCGGTGCCGCAGATGGCTGCCGTAAACGGGTCGGCGGCACAGGCGTACACGGCCAGCACGCCGCCCTGCGAGCAGCCGCAGCCGGTGATCTTGGACATGAGCGGGCTGCCGCCGTGGGACTTGGCCACGGTCGTGCCGTCGGTAATCAGGTCGACTTCGCCCGAGACCACAACGGCGCCGCCGGTGTAGCGGGCGAGCGCCACGGCGGCATCGCGGGCGGCGTCGACCGTGTCGGTGGTATCGACACCGCGTACGCGGCTCAGATCAGCCGCCTCGCCCTCAAGACCCCACAGGCCGGCGAGTGCGATGATCTCGGAGGCGTTGCCGCGCACGATAGCGGGCTTGTACTGCTTGAGCTCGTTTACCAACTGGGTGCGCAGGCTGCCGATGCCCAAGCCCACTGGATCGAGCACCCAGGGCTTGCCGGCGTCGTGTGCCGCCTTCGCCGCGCGGGGAATCGTCTGCTCGTAGATAGGGAAGAGCGTGCCCATGTTGAGATAGATGGCGCCGCCGCCGGCAACGAGCGCTTCGCCCTCGTCGGGCAGATAGACCATGGCGGCCGATCCGCCCACGGCGAGCTGTGCGTTGGCGACAAAGTCGATCGTCACCGTGTTGGTGATGGAGCCGGCCATCGGATTGGTGGCGCGAATCTCCTCTACGGCCTTGACCACATTTTGCTTAAGCTGTTCCGAATCAATCACTGCACATGCCTCCTTGGCATAGAAAAGGGGCGCTGTGCATAGACAGCGCCCCTGTAAAGGCGGCATGCTCCCTACGCCAGCATTAACTGACAGGTTCAAAGGATTGGGCCCCATGCCCTCTCAGCCTCGTGGTTTGCACCGCCGGCACTCCCGCATCGAATCTGTTGCTCCCTATACTAGCGCACCTGCCAAAAAGGGACAGGTTTATTTTGGCAGGTCGTTACAATAGGTAGGACCGATACGAATGGGGGACCTTATGATTAAACTTGTGCTGACCGATATGGACGATACGCTGATTCCAGCCGGGCATGACGGCGCTAGCGACTACGCCATCGAGGGCATTCATGCCATGCAGGCGGCGGGTCTGCACTTTGGCCCCGTTTCGGGTCGCCAGCCGTCCGCGATGGGTTGGATGTTCAAAAATCGTTCCGAGTGCTTTTCGACTGGCGCGTTCTGTAACGGACAGGTCGTGTTTGTGGACGGCGAGGCGGTAGCCTCGCATGCGACCGGCAACGCCGCCCTTATGCGTTTGGCTGACTACTTGGAGCAAGAGACCGACGATACGTACCTGAAGGTCTACAGCCTGGGTGATGATTTTTGGGACAACGATGCCTATTGCGTGACGAGCGATCCCGAGCGCGTGCGTCGCGCCATGGAGTCGGGCGGCAACGCGTGGCTCAAAGGCGAAGAGGCCCCGTGCCGTCCCGTCGTCGATGAGACGCCGGTGTTTAAGGCGAATATCTGGAGTGCCCGTTCACGTGAGGAGCTCGCGGAGCTACGCGAGCGCGTTGCTGCTGAGGTGCCGGAACTCTCGCTTGTGTTTCCCAACAACCGTGTGCGCCTGTTTGACATCCTTCCGGCCGGTTGGGACAAGGGCTGCGCTGCGCTGGAGCTGGCGCGCGCTTTGGGCCTGACGCCCGATGAGGTGGCCGTATTTGGCGATTCCGATAACGATTTGCCCATGATCGATGCCGTTCCCAACTCCGTTGCAGTCGCCAATGCCAATGAGGCCGTCACGGCTGCCGCGCGCTGGCATATCGGCGCCGCGGCAGATGATGCGGTCGCCGGGGCTCTGCATCAGATTGCCGCCTGCGCCGCGACGGGGGAGATGCCGCCGTTTATGCGCCTGCCGGGTGCTGCCGACGCGAATCTCACGAACAGCTAAGGAGACAGCTATGAAGCTTCAGCAGCTCAGGTATGTCGTCAAAGTTGCCGAATGCGGCAGCATCACCGAGGCCTCGCGCCGGCTCTTTGTGTCGCAGCCTTCGATTACCGCATCGATCCGCGATCTCGAAAACGAGATGGGTGTGCATATCTTTGAGCGCACCAACAAGGGCGTCATTGTGTCCGAAGAGGGCGAGACCTTCTTGGGCTACGCGCGCCAGGTACTCGACCAGGCCGACCTACTCGAGGGCAAGTACAAGGGCGCATCCGAGCAGGTGCCGCACTTTAGTGTGAGCTGCCAGCATTATTCCTTTGCCGTCAACGCGTTTGTTGATGTGATCCGCGAGTTCGATGCCGCGCGTTACGACTTTACCCTGCGCGAGGAACAGACTCACGAGATTATCGAGGACGTCGCGCATATGAAAAGCGAGCTCGGCATCCTGTATCTGTCGGAGCACAATCGCGAGGTCATCGAGCGCATGCTCGCCGCCAACGAGCTCGTATTCGAGGGACTCTTCTGCGCCGCGCCGCATGTCTTTGTATGCGCCGACCATCCACTGGCGGACCGCGCCAGCGTGACGCTCGAAGATCTCGAGGACTATCCGTTTTTGTCCTACGAGCAGGGCAGCTACAACTCGTTTTACTATTCCGAGGAACTGACCTCGACCTTTGAGCGCCGCAAGAATATCCGCGTGCGTGATCGTGCGACGCTGTTCAACCTGGCCATGGGCCTTAACGGCTACACGGTGTGTTCGGGCGTGATCAGCCATGAACTTAACGGCCCCGGTATTATCTCGATTCCGCTCGATGTAGACGAGTACATGGAGATTGGCATTATCACGCGCAAGAACACGACACTTACGCGCTACGGGCAGGCCTATATCGACGCGATTCGTCAGCACATCTAGCCTGCTGCATTCTGCACGGGTCAAATCTCTTTATGGCAGTCCAAATTGATATAGGAAGCATCTATATCAAACTGTTATAAACGTATATTTTACGATGGTCATATGAGCGCTCATACTCTGTCCCAGTAAAGCAACCAATGCAAAGGGAGGTATCTATGAGCACTTCGATTCAACCGAACGCGCCGTTTCGCGCCGATATCGTCGGCAGCTTTCTTCGTCCGCAGGCTGTAAAGGACGCCCGTGCCGCCTATGTCGCGGGTAAACTCGACGCTTCCGGCCTTAAGGCCGTCGAGGACGAGGCCATCCGCGACTTAGTGGCCAAGCAGAAGGCTGCCGGCCTGCAGGTTATCACCGATGGCGAGTTTCGCCGCAACTACTGGCACCTCGACTTTATGTGGGGGCTCAACGGCATTGTACGCCGTACCTCGCGTACGGGCTATATGTTCCACGACGAGGAGACTACGGCTGATACCGCCGTGGTGACCGGCCCTATCAGCGGCGAGAACCACCCCTTCGTCGAGCACTTCAAGTTTGTCAAGGCGCTCGAGGGCGAGGGTCAGGTCGCGCGCCAAACCATTCCGGCACCGATCCAGACGTTCTCTGAGGTCACGCTCGATCGCTGCGACGGCCAGCAGGAGAGCCTGCGCGCTGTCTATAAGACCGATGAGGAGCTTGCCGATGCCATTGCAGCCGCTTATCGCACGGTGATCGCCGACCTGTACGCAGCAGGCTGCCGCAACATCCAGTTTGATGACTGCACCTGGGGCATCTACTGCGATACCGATTTTGTCGCCAAAACCGGCATGAGCCCGGTCGACCTGCAAAAGGTAAGCGAGCTGGGCGTGGCGCTCAACAACGCCGCCATCGAGGGCAAGCCCGACGACCTGGTCATTAACACGCACGTGTGCCGTGGTAACTACCACTCTACCTATGCCTTCGAGGGCGGCTATGACCCCATCGCGCCGTACCTGTTCGCAAACGAGGATGTCGACGCATTTTATCTGGAGTTCGATACGCCGCGCGCCGGTGGCTTTGAGCCGCTCAAGTACGTTGCTCCCGGCAAGAAGGTCGTGTTGGGCCTGGTGACCACCAAGGCCGCTGAGCTTGAGGACGAGGATGCCATCGTCGAGCGTATTCACGAGGCTGCAAAGTATGTTCCGCTCGAGAACCTGTATCTGTCGCCCCAGTGCGGCTTTGCCAGCTGCGAGATTGGCAACAAGCTGACCGAGGACGAGCAATGGGCGAAGATCGCGCTGGTCAAGCGTATTGCCGAGCGTGTCTGGAAGTAGCAGTAGCGTTCGCAGGTGACGGCGCGTGAGAGACATGGCGTATCGCGTACAATGGTTCGGATCGTATCGTTCGGGCAGGTTATCCGATATGCCCGATCGCCCTTCCATTCGAAAGGACTCCCATGTCCCAGTCTTCGACGCCCGTTGCCGCCGATGTCATCTACGACGCATCGTCGCTCGGCCGCCCGCGCATGTTCCTGCTCGGCCTACAGCACCTGTTTGCCATGTTTGGCGCCACCGTGCTGGTGCCCGTGCTCACCGGTCTCTCGGTTTCGGCGACGCTTTTGTTTGCCGGCTTGGGCACGCTGCTGTTCCACTTCCTGTCGCGCGGTAAGGTGCCGGCATTCCTGGGGTCGTCGTTTGCCTTTATCGCAGGTTATGCCGCCATCGCGCCCAACGGCGAGACCGAGCTTTTGCCCTACGCCTGCCTGGGCGTAGCCTGCGCCGGCCTGCTTTATCCGGTGCTTGTGGCGCTCTTCTGCGCCTTTGGCGCCAAGCGCGTCATGCGCTTCTTTCCGCCGGTAGTGACGGGCCCCATCGTCATTTCGATCGGTCTGATCCTGGCAAGCTCCGCCATTGCCAACTGCCAGACCAATTGGCTTGTCGCCGTTATCGCTGTTGCAGTGATCGTCATCTGCAACATCTGGGGCCGCGGCATGGTCAAAATCGTGCCGATCCTGCTGGGCGTCGTGGTGAGCTATGCCGTTGCGGCCGCGTTGGGTGAGGTCGATTTCTCTGGTGTCGCAGCCGCGCCGTGGGTCGGTCTTCCCATCGTGTGGAACAACACCGTGTTTGCGCTCTTTGGTCCGCAGTTCGATAGCGGTCTTGCCACGACGGCCATCATCACCATCATGCCGCTGGCCTTTGCAACTATGATCGAGCATATTGGCGATATCTCCGCCATTGGCTCTACCTGCGAACGCAACTACATTGCCGATCCCGGTCTGCACCGCACGCTGCTCGGCGATGGTCTTGCCACGATTCTGGCTTCGCTCTTTGGCGCTCCGGCCAACACCACGTATGGTGAGAACACCGGCGTGCTTGCCCTGACGCGCGTGTTCGACCCGCGCGTGATTCGCATTGCCGCGTGCTGCGCCATCGTGCTTTCGTTCTGTCCCAAGTTCGCTGCCGTGATCGCCGCCATGCCGGCATGCGTTATCGGCGGCGTGTCGCTCGTGCTTTACGGCATGATCAGCGCTGTGGGCGTCCGCAACCTCATCGAGAACCAGGTCGATTTCCAGAACAACCGCAATGTGCTGGTGGCCGCTCTGGTGCTCGTGCTTTCACTCGGCATTGCCTACAGCACTGCCGGCGCCATCGTGTTGGAGCTAGGCGGCGTGACGATTTCGCTTTCCGGCCTTGCCGTGGGCTCGCTGGTGGGCATCGTGCTCAACGCGATTCTGCCCGGCAATGATTTTGAGTTCGACGTTTCTGAGCTTGAGGAGGCTGCTGAGTAGCAACTGCGTCCAGCTGAATCAAAAAATGGCGCCCATGCGTACGCGCGGGCGCCATTTTTAATGCGTCAATATCCAGTGGATGCCATGTGCCATGCGCAGGTCGGTCTGGGCAAAGTGATTGCCGGGGTTGAGCTCCAGCGTTGTTGGAATGCCGCGCTCGACGAGCAACGCTTCCATCGCGCGTGTGTCGTCGAGTACATGCCGCATCATGCGGTTGGGCGTCTTGGCCTCCTTTTTGCCGAGTGACAGGTAGACGGCGCCGGACGTGTTCGGCATCGTGTGCTCGTGCGCATAGTCGATAAAGCCAGGAAACCACAGGGACCCCGATGCACTTGCGGCGCGGTCAAAGGCATCGGTTTGCCAGAGAGCCCAAAGCGAAAAGAGACCCGCCAACGAATAACCGGCAATGCCACGCCAAGCAGGTGGCTGTGGGAGCGATAATTCGACCTTTAGGATTATCCGGTTCAGCAGTTCATCGAGAAATCCGGACGCCTGACCGCCAAAGGGTTTGGCATTGCGTACAGTTCCGTCGCATTCCCAGGGACTCAGCTCGCGATTCCAATCGAGCCCTCCAATGGCGACAAGGGTAAACGGTGGGCAGTCGAGCTCAAGACAACGGTTGTAGACCTCGCCGCCGTCGCCCATGACCACGGGGAGGTAGATGACGGGTGCACCTTCCGTGTGTTCCGAATGAACGGTTATCTGCTTTTGCGCTTCCAAGGCAGGCTTCTCTCAGTGTTGTGATGTTGGCAGTCCCAATTGTCGCACGTCAGCGTATATCGGTTGGGCAGCATCAAGAACATTCGCGCGCGCGTCGTGCGGGCGCAAACGGAAAACGCCACCGCCGGAGGGGAGTTCGGCGATGGCGTCGTTAAACGGTGCTCGGGCTAGGCGCTTTCATGGGTGCCGTCCCGTGCATCAAAGGCGTCTATGAGCGCTTGCGGCTAACCACGGCGCCTGCGGCGATGGCGGCTGTTCCCGCAAGGGCGGCTGCCACGATGGCTGCGCTCGAGGCGTCGCCGGTTGCCGCGAGCTTGCCGGTGGTCTTGGCTCCCGTGGCTGCAACTGCAACGGTCTTGGTCGTCTTTGTGCCCTCGGACTTGGAACCCTCGGGCTTGGTCTCGCCGGGCTTCTCCTCGGGCTTGGTCTCCTCGGACGGTGCGATGACGGCTCTCTTGGCGACAGCATCGTCGTAGGGGGAATCAATCACGGCATCGCCTGTGCCAATGACTTGGCCTGCCTCGTAGACGGTGCCGTCACTGAGCTCTTCTTTGGGGCGATAGTCAATGACCTTGCCGCCTTCAGGCGTCAGGATGCTGGCGCCTTCGATTTCGATGGTGCCGATCGCCTTGCCGTCCGCACTCATGGCAAGGGCGAAAATCGCTGCCGTGTCTCCCTCGGCCGTGACCTTACTGCGGACGATGGAGATGGTCGCGGGCATAATGCCCTCGGTGGTCTGAGCATAGATGCCGATGTTCACGCCCCTGCGCTCAGGGGTGATCTCGCCATCCTGGTCTGTACTGTAGCAGTCGGGGCCATCGCCACCAGTCTCGACATAGCGGGCTATAGCCTTAACAACGGAGTCGCTGATGTAGATGTGACCGCCAGCGACGTTTGGCTGGTGGTTTCTGGTAGAGATTGCAACCGAGAATTTGCCTTCCGCGAACGCGTCCACGATGGAACCATTCTTGATGACGATGTCGTCCCCGTCAGTGATGAGGGCGATGGCCTGGCCGCCGCTCGCGCTTGTGCGGACCGTCACGGTCGCGTGATCGAGCGTAACGCCCTTGTAGGCATAGACACCATATTCAACACCGCTTGCGTCAAGGGAGGCGTTCGTGGCCGCGAGACTGCCCTCGGCGTCGACGGCAAGATCTCCCTGGGAGCTTGCCTCGACCTGGCTGCCGCCCGAGATGTCGATGTTGCCGTCAGCCCAAATCGCCGCTTCTTCTATCGAGCTTGCTTCTACCTTGCCACCGCCTTTGATGATGATGTCACTGCCCGCGGCGACGCCGTAACCTTCGCCTCCTTTAGCGATCACTGTGCCAGAGGAATCGATGGTGGTCTTGCCCTTGGATTGGATACCTTCGGTACCGCCCGTTGCATTCACGGTGCCCGAGCCCGTGATAGAGAGGTCGCCCTTTGCCTCAATTCCGTCGGAAGTAGTGCTTGTGGTGTTCACGGTGCCTGGGCCAGAAATGGAGAGGTCGCCTGTGGATTTAATTGCATCGGCCTCGGCTGTCACATTGAGCTCATCCGTGCTATTCGAGCTCGTTATGTTCAACTCCGCTTTCTGGTTAGTGCCATCCTGCGCTTTGATGGCGGCTCCGGTGTAATCGGGCTCGGTTTTCACGGTGTTCTTGCCCTCGTACGCAATGTTGAGCTTACCTGCAGCATTGATTGCACCGCCGTTATAGCCGTTGAGCTTCATATCGTCGGCGCCGTCCCAGCTCCAGGTGCCGGCCTCGTCGCCTGCCGCGGTGCCGGCGTTGTACTGGGTGCCGCCGACGTCCACCCACTCGGCCGCGAGCGAGACGCTCGGCATGAGTAGCGAGCTCACCGTAAGCGCGCATACGGCGCCTACAACGATGCGACGTGTCACGCGGCGCCAGCTGCCGTGTGCGAGCAGCGTGCGACGGCGCACGTCGGGCTCGACAAAATGGGCTCCAGAGGTTTTGTCATTGCGCTGGGGGGTCGTGAACAAGGCGGCCATGGTTACTCCCATCCTCATAGGGCCTATGCGATTACGCCCAGCATATCTGCAGGATGTAGCCGGCGGTAGTGCCGTTTTGAGGGCAAAATGTCCAAAACTCGGGAAGCAATACATCGCGCGTCCGTGCGTTGCCTGGCTTTAAAAGAAAAGCGCGGAGCCGCTCGATGCGACTCCGCGCTTTGGTGTTCTGCTTTGGCAGCTTTGCCGCTACGCTACAAAGAAGTAGACGAGGAAGGCGAGGGCTGCGATCCACATGAGCGGCTTGATCTTGGAGGCCTCGCCCTTAAAGAGCGCGACGACCACGTAGGCGATAAAGCCCAGGCCAATGCCGGCAGAGATGGAGTAGGTGAAGGGCACGCCGGCGACAATCATGAACGCCGGGAAACCCTGCGACACGTCGGACCAGTCGATCTCGGAGGCCTCGCTCATCATGAGGTAGCCGACGTAGACCAGAGCACCGCAGGTGGCGGCGCTGGAAACGATGGTGACGATGGGGGAGAAGAACGCGGCGAGAATGAACAGCACGCCGGTGGTGACGGAGGTGAGGCCCGTGCGGCCACCGTCGGCGGCGCCGGAAGTGGACTCGACGAAGGTGGTGATGGAGGAGACACCCATGAAACCGCCCACAGCAGCGGCGGCGGAGTCGACGATCAGGATCTCCTTGATATTCTCGACGTTGCCGTCGTCGGTGAGGAACTCGCCCTGCTTGGCCACGGCCATCGCGGTGCCCATGGTGTCGAAGAAGTCACTCATGAGCAGCGAGAACGAGATGACGAGGAGCGCGGGGTCGGTAAGGACCTTGACGATGGCGGGCACGCCGCCGGCGTCGGCGATGGGGCCACCAATGCTCGAGAAGTCGAGCGGGGCGATGATACCGGTCGGAGCCTGGGTCACACCTAGGGGGATACCGGCGATGACGGCGACGACGATGCCGATGAGCAGCGAGCCGGGGACGTTGCGGCAGGCGAGGGCGACCGTCACCAGGATGGAGATGATGCCGACGATGAAGGTGGGGGAGGTGATGTCGCCCAGACCGACGAGTGTACCGGCGCCAGCGGTGATAATGCCGGCATCGCACAGGCCAATCATGGCGATGAACAGGCCCAGACCCACCGAGATGGCGTGACGCAGGACAACCGGGATGGCGTCCATGATGGCCTCGCGCAGGCCACAAAGCACGAGCAGCAAGATGACGACGCCCTCAAGGAAGATGACGCTCATGGCCACGTGCCAGTCACCGCCGCAGACGGTGGTGGTGATTCCGGCGATCATCGCGTTGACGCCTAAGCCCGACGCGCAGGCGAGCGGGCGGTTGGCGAAGATGCCCATGCAGATGGTCATGATGCCGGCGCCCAGGCAGGTGGCGCAGGCGAGCGCTCCCGCATCGATGCCAGCGCCCGAGAGCACCGCGGGGTTGACGGCGATGATGTAGGCCATCGCCAGGAATGTTGTCAGTCCAGCGCGGAGTTCGGTCCCGATTGTGGACTTGCGCTCGCTGACGTGAAATAGTTCGTCCATGCATACCCTTTCCTTGTTCGGCCCCGAGTTTAGGCCGATTGACACGAACTCACCCACTATAGCCCCTTTACGACGCTGTTGTTCCTCGCATGTTGATGTTCGGCGCTTCGTAGCAGACGGACGGTATTTTTCGCATGAAAATGTGTGGGTACCGTATACTTAAGCGGTTACAACGACCCCTATGGAGGAACGTATGATTAAAGAGCTTTGCCACGACGAGGCTATCCTGTCCCAGCGTTGCGAGGTTGCGACCGTCGAGGACGAGTCGGTGGCACAGGACCTGATCGATACCATCAAGTCGCTCGACGATGCCGGCTGCCTTGCCGCTAACCAGATTGGCGTTACCAAGAAGGTTTGCGTCTATCTGGACGACGCCGGCGAGCCCCACGTGCTCTACAACCCCCGTCTGGTGTTTGGCCTGGGCGCCAGCAAGATGGAGGAGAGCTGCCTGACGCACGAGGAGGTCACCAAGTCCACGCGCTATATCAAGTGCAAGGTTGCCTTTGACCAGATTGTCGACGGCAAGATGAAGGAGTGCCGCCGCGACTACGCGGGCTTTGAGGCACAGATGATCCAGCATATGATCGACCACTGCCAAGGTAAACTTGTCTAGGGTGACTACAGCACCGCACTTCGTCTCTTTTGGCCCGGGCATGACATTGTTGTCATGTCCGGGCTTTTGTGTTTAGCGCCTTTTTGTTTGGAGACAATGAAATTAGCAAGAACGTAAAGCTAGGAGGCGCTATGTGTACGAGTATTCGATTTACCGATAATTCTGGCCACATGTATCTGGGCCGCAATCTCGACTGGAGCTTTGACTACGGCCAACAGGTTCGCGTGATGCCGCGCGGGTTTCACATTCCGTATTCGTTTATCGACGACGCGACAGCGGTGCACGCGGTGATCGGTATGTGCATCGATTACAGGAACTACCCTATGTTCTTCGATTGCGGCAACGATGCGGGCCTCGCCGTGGCGGGTCTCAATTTCCCGGGTTATGCCGAGTATGCCGAGGACCCTGTCGACGGCAAGACCAATATCGCGGCCTATGAGTTCCCCCTGTGGGTGGCAGCGACGTTCTCGACGGTCGATGAGGTCGAAGCCGCGCTGCGCGACACGGTGATTGTCGCCAAATCTGCCGGAGAGGGGCTGGGCGTGTCGCTGCTCCATTGGATTATCGGCGACAGCCAGCGCAGCATCGTGGTCGAGATGATGGCTGACGGCCTGCATGTATACGACGATCCGGTCGACACCCTTGCCAACCAGCCGACCTTCCCGTGGCACATGGAAAACCTGCGCACCTATATCACTGCCACAAGCGATTTTCCGCAGACGGCGACATGGCGTGGCGCCGAGCTCAAGCCCTATGGCGCGGGCGCCGGCATGCGCGGTATTCCGGGTGACTGCTATTCGCCGAGCCGTTTTGTAAAGGCGGCGTACCTCAATGCCAATTACCCGCAAAAGGAGAGCGAGATCGAAAACGTCGTCCGCATGTTCCGTTCACTTGAGGGCGTGGTGATGATTGAGGGGGCGTCCAGGATGGGCGATGGCAAGTTCGAGAAGACTATCTACACCGGATGCTTTAGCGCGCGCACGGGCAATTATTACTACGCGATGTATGATGATCCGTCGATTCGCTACGTGAGCCTGATGGATGCCGAGGGCGCAAGCCCCGATAGGCTCGTGGTTCCCGAGCCGCGTCGTTCGTAGCCGTTAGCTTTACTGCAATGCAAAGCGGCCCTGCGTCTCTCGTGAGGTGCAGGGCCGCTGTCGTTGATTTATGACGTCGCTAGAAGTTGGCGTCGTTGAGTTGTTCGTTCTCGAGGCCGTCGAGCTGATGCTGTTCGGGCATATCGGCGACGCTCTCGAGCAGCTCGGTGGGATCGACGTTCATGTCCCTACCGGCCTCGTTGCCGTTGACCAAGTCGTCCGAGAAGATATCGACTTCCATTTCCTCGGCCTCTTCGATCTGAACCTCGAGCGGCACCTGGGTGCGCACGAGCTTAACGGCCGGGCGCATGCGGGCAAACAGCGGCACGTACTCGATGATGATGGCCGAGTTCTCGAGACCGTACCAGCGTGCCGGGCTTCCGCAGGCGCGGCGAACGGCGTACTTGATGGCCATCACGCGGTGGTCATTGCGGTTGATGTCCGTTTCGGGGGCGAGCATCTTGCGCAGCATGCAAAAGCGGAAGTCGCCCACGTTGCCGTGCGTCTCGTAGATGGAGTAGGTGTGATGCTGCGGTGGCAACTCACCCGATGCCATCAGGTCGCCAACGATCTGGCGCAGGTATGCGTTGATGCGCTGATTGACCTTAAAGCCTAGGTCCAAGCGCACGCGGAACAAAAAGTCCGTGCCAAAGGTCTCAACGGAATACTCGTGCGTATAGGGCTCATCGGTAACGTGCACGTTGATGAACCAGTATGCCTTAGCGCGCTTGGGGTGCTTGTCCAGGATGGAATAGAGCACGTCGCGGTCGAGCGTGAGCGGGTCGGGGCTTTTGGTGAGAAATACCAGATTGTCAGCGAGCACGGGATAGGTCTCGTCATTGCGCAGGCGGTCGAGCTGATCGATGTACTTGGAGACGGGCAACAGGATCGTCTGCGTGCGCTCAATGGCGGTGCCGCGGCGCCACACATACATAAGGCCAAACAGCAGCGAGGCCAAGAAGATCATGACATAGCCGCCGTCAAAGAACATGGTGAGGCACGAGGCGAAGAAGCACAGCTCAATGGCACCGAAGAGCAGGGCGAAGACGCAGGCGCCCAGCTTGTGCTTGAGAATGCCGGCGATATAGCTCGTCAGCAGCGTCGTGGTCATGAGCATGGTCACGGTAATGGCGAGGCCATAGGCGCTCTCCATGCGCTCGGAGTTTTGGAACAGCAGCACGATGAAGATGCAGCCGACCCACATGATGTTGTTGACGAGCGGAATATAGAGCTGACCCTTGGTGTCGCTGGGGTAGTGGATGCGCAGGTGCGGCATAAGGTTGAGGCGCGTTGCCTCGGATACCAGCGAGAACGAGCCGGTGATGAGCGCCTGCGAGGCGATGATGGCCGCCACGGCCGAAAGCACGATGGCAAAGGGGCGCAGGGGCTCGGGGAGCATCATATAGAACGGGTTGACGATATCCATCGCGAGCATCTGGGGGTTGGAGTTATTGGCGAGCAGCCAAGCGCCCTGACCCAGATAGTTAAGGATGAGGGCCGCCTTTACGAACGGCCAGGATGCGTAAATGTTAGCCTTGCCCACGTGACCCATGTCCGAATAGAGTGCCTCGGCGCCGGTCGTCGACAGGAAGACGAAGCCGAGCACCATGATGCCCGAGTGGTTGATGGGCGAGAACAGGAACATAATGCCGCGGATGGGGTTGAGCGCGCGCAAGATGGACAGGTTGCCGAGCATGTTGAATAAGCCGGCGCCTGCCAGGAACAGGAACCACAGCGTCATGAGCGGGCCGAAGAGCTTGCCGATTGACGAGGTGCCGGCGCGCTGCATGGCAAACAGACCGCAGATAATGATGATGGTGATGATGATCACATTGGTCTGACCGTCACCCAATAGTGCGTGGCCCCACTCGATGGTACGCAGGCCCTCAATGGCTGTGGTGACCGTGACCGCGGGGGTGAGGATGCCGTCGGCGAGCAGCGCCGCGCCGCCGATCATGGCGGGGAGAATCAGCCACGGCGCCACCTTGCGCACCAGGCTAAACAGGGCGAAGATGCCGCCCTCGTTGTGGTTGTCGGCCTTCATGGCGATAAGCACGTACTTGACCGTGGTCACGAGCGTCATGGTCCAGATGACGAGCGAAAGCGCTCCTAAGATCATGTCCTCGCTGACGGTACCGATGCCGCCGTTGTTGGCGACGATTGATTTCATGGTGTACATGGGGCTCGTGCCGATGTCGCCATAGACGACGCCGAGCGTTACGAGCAGCATGCCAGCGGAGAGGGGGATGGCTCCGTGCCCGCCTTGCCCGCGCTGGTCTTGGAGGTTTGCCTCCAGTTTATTGTGTGCCACGAGGACTCCCTTAGACATCCGGTTATTTGTCTAGGACAAAAAACTTTATGCCGTCTTTATACATACAAGAGCAGTTTGGCACATCAGGTTATTTTAGACAATAATCCTCAGCTGGGGATTATTTATGTACGTGGGTAGCATTTCGAAACAGGGGCTTTTAAGCACGTGCTGTCTGGGCTATGCCAGCCTTGGCGCTTGCGCGTTTGCCGGCGAGTTCGCAAAAGAGCGCACCGCCGATGATAAGTGCGGCGCCCATCAGGCGGACCGGTGTTATGGCTTCGCCCAAAAGGACGGCCGAGAACACGACGGCCGAAAGCGGCTCGAGGTAGCCGACGACCGCGACGGTCTGCACGGGCAGTTTGGCGACGGCACTAAAGTAGAGCAGACAACCGAGTCCGGTGTTGACGACGCCGAGCATGACGACGGCGCGCCAATCAATACTGGTGGCGACGCCGGCGGTCAGGAATGAGGGAGCGCCCTGCGTGATGAGCGTGAGGACCAGCGCGGTCACAAAAGCGGCGCTCACCTGGAGCGCGGAGTTCTCGAGACCTTCGATGTGCGGCGCACCCTTGCTAGCGATGACCATCAGCGCATAGCAAAATGCCGAGGCGATACCGCAGACGATACCCGCAATGGGCATATTGCCGCCTAGACCTTGTGCTGCAATGAGAAAAGCACCGCAGGCGACGGCGATAAACCCGGCGATTTTGCCGCCGGTCAGTTTTTCACCAAAGATGAGTGGGGAGAGCGCCATGACAATGATGGGGCCACAGTAGTACAGCAGCGAGGATACGCCGACGCCGATCGTCTGGTAGGCGCGGAACAGAAAAATCCAGCTGGCGCCCAGCGCGGCTCCCGAGAGAAGGAGTGCTGCGGCTTCGCGGGGACGAGATGGCGCCTGCAGTTTATGGCGTTGGGTGATGGCAAGGATAGTGACAAGCGAGAGGGCGCCCAAAAACGTGCGCAGTAGCACGATATCGGAGCTCGGCAGTGCGATGGCGGCGGCGATGATGCCGTTGGAGCCAAACAATAGCAATGCTGCTAAGTACGTAAACAGTCCGTTGTTCATGCGCTGACATCCCCTCTATATCCGAGCATGTTCACTATGGGTGAACTGGCTTTAGAAGAAAAGCGAATATAATGCATGGAAAACATGACAAAAACTCATGCAAGGGTGGGGACGTGCCGTGGAGACCAATATCCAAAAGATGCAAGTGCTGCTCGAGACGGTGCGTGCCGGCAGCTTTACGCGTGCTGCAGAGCGCCTGAGCTATTCGCAGTCGGGCGTGAGCCGCATGGTGGGCGACCTTGAGGCAGACTGGGGTTTTAAGGTGCTTGATCGCAGCCGCGAGGGCGTGGTGCTTTCTGCCGACGGGCGGCAGGTCATGCCGGCAGTCGAGGCGTTATGCGAAGAGTTTGGCCGCCTGCAGCGACGCGTGGACGAGATGCGAGGGCTCATGCGTGGCAAGATCTGCATCGGTACGTTTTCGAGCGTGGCGACCCACGTGCTGCCGCCGGTGATTGCGCGCTTTCGCGCCGATCACCCGGACGTCGATTATGAGTTGCTGATGGGCGACTATTCAGAGATCGAACAATGGGTGGCAGGGGGCCGCTGCGATCTGGGCTTTATCCCGTATGAGCCTCGAGAAAATGGCATGACATCGCGGTCTTTGGTGCGCGACGAGTTGATGGCGGTAGTGCCGGCAGACTCTTTGCTTGCCACGGCGGAGGTCGTCTCTCTTGCCGATTTAGCCAACGAGCAGTTTATTCTGCTAGAACGCGGCACCGATGATGAGATTACGCCGCTGTTCCGTCGGGCGGGGCTGACGGTGTGCTCCAAGCTGTCGACTTGGGATGACTATGCGATTATGGCTATGGTCGAGGACGGCCTGGGCGTGAGCATTCTTCCCGCGCTCATCTTGCGCCGTTGTCAGTTCGATGTTGCTGTGCGCCCACTCGAGGGGCATCCCCATCGCCAAATCAACGCCATATATCGAACGGCCGATGTTTCGCTTGCCGCCGCCCGTTTCCTCGAATACCTCTAAACGTGTACACGTCATTGTCCGTTTTGGGCAAATCTCGGAGTTCGGTACGTTTTCTTATGAAATTGAACTTTCGAATGAGGCGCGGCGCTATACTGCTTGCTAAATTGAACCCCGGTTCAATTCGTGTTCTATAAATTGAACTTTGCCAGCAAGGAGGCTCCTGTGGCCCAAGAGACGTTTAGCGATCGCCTGCGACAGGCTATGTCCGATTGCGGCGTTCGCCAGTCGAACGTGATCCGCGCATCGGAGATGCTCGGCAAAAAACTCGGCAAGAGTCAGATGAGCCAATATGTGAGCGGCAAGACGATCCCGCGACGCGATGTGGCCGAGCTGCTCGCCCGTATTTTGGAGGTCGATGTTACCTGGCTGCTTGCCGGCGACGCCGATCAAGGCGAGGCATCATCACCCCGCAACGATTCCAAGCCCGAACCCCATCCCTCAGCTCAAATTGCAAGGAGCACCACCATGCGTACTTTTTCTAAATCCACCAAGCTCGATAACGTCCTGTATGACGTGCGCGGTCCCGTCGTCGACGAGGCCGCCCGTATGGAGGACGAGGGCGAGCGCATCCTCAAGCTCAATATCGGTAACCCGGCGCCCTTCGGTTTCCGCACGCCCGATGAGGTCATCAAGGACATGCGCCAGCAGCTGCCCGACTGCGAAGGCTATTCCAATTCGCGCGGCCTGTTCTCCGCGCGCAAGGCGATCATGCAGTATTCGCAGATCAAGGGCCTGCCCAATGTTCAGATGGAGCATATCTACACGGGCAACGGCGTGTCCGAGCTCATTCAGCTTTCGATGAACGCGCTGCTCGACAATGGCGACGAGATTCTGATCCCCAGCCCCGACTATCCGCTCTGGACGGCGTGCGCAACCCTTGCTGGCGGTCATCCCGTACATTATCTGTGCGATGAGCAGGCGGATTGGTATCCCGACCTGGAGGATATGGAGTCCAAGATCACGAGCGCGACCAAAGCCCTCGTCATCATCAACCCCAACAACCCCACGGGTTCTGTCTATCCGCGCGAGGTGCTCGAGGGCATCGTCGAGATTGCACGCAGGCATCAGCTGATGATCTTTGCCGATGAGATCTACGACCGCCTGTGCATGGACGGCTACGAGCACGTCTCGATTGCCTCGCTCGCCCCCGATCTGCCCTGTGTCACCTTTAGCGGCCTTTCCAAGTCGCACATGATCGCGGGCTATCGCATTGGCTGGATGGTGCTTTCGGGCAACCAGCGCTGCATGAGCGACTTCATCATGGGCATCAACATGCTCTCCAACATGCGCCTGTGCTCCAACGTGCCGGCTCAGTCGATCGTCCAGACGGCGCTCGGCGGCCATCAGTCGGTCAACGACTACATCCGTCCCGGCGGTCGTGTCTACGAGCAGCGCAGCTTTGTGTATGAGGCGCTCAACAAGATCGACGGCATCTCGGTGGTCAAGCCGCGCGCGGCGTTCTACATCTTCCCCAAGATGGATGTTAAGAAGTTCAACATCACCGATGACGAGCAGTTTGCCCTCGACCTGCTGCACGAGAAGAAGATTCTGATCACGCGCGGCGGCGGCTTTAACTGGGCCGAGCCCGATCACTTCCGCATCGTGTACCTGCCGCGCATGGAAGTGCTCAAAGAGTCCCTCGAAGACCTCGCCGATTTCTTCGATCACTACCGCCAGGCGTAACTAGTTCCGCCGTTCTACCGAACGGCGGACCGCTTGACGCTGCTGTAATGAAACGGTCGGCCCGCAACGGATGCGGGCCGACCGTTTTCTGTCTAAGCCCGTGCTGTTAGCGCTTGTCTCGTTGAGCGGGCGAGGTTCGCGTGTGAGCGGTAAGTTCTATTCCAAAATGGAATACAGTGGGCTTAAGCTGGAATTGATGTCCGGGTACCTGCTTTTCTAGAATGTTTTCAACAAGATGAAAGGCGGTTCCAACCAATGATTATCGATGCAAATTCCTACTGGTTCGACGAGCACATCTTTCATGACGAGACGCTCTGCGAACAGTTTTTGGCCGAGGTACCCCGCGCCTATGACACCGAAGGCTATCTGACCATGAATTCCGCCGGCAAACGACAAATCGTGATCGAGATGCCCGCCGGTTCTCCGGGTCTTAACTACATTGAGGGCGACTACACCCTCGAGAAGCGCTTGGCCGATATGGAT
>UQXT01000004.1 GCA_900545075.1 uncultured Collinsella sp.
AGACGGCGTAACCGATCGGCTGTGCGGCGCGTACGTGATCGATACCAGTGAGGATTCTGGTGCCACGCGCGAGGGCAAGATCGAATGGGTGACGCTGGCGGCTGACCCCGAAGACGTCAAGGAACTGCTGGGGGCATCGGGCAAGGGAACGGTCAGCTTGACGATTCCCGCCACGGCGCGCGGCAAAAAGAGCGGAGGCGACGAGTGATGAAGGCGATCTGGCTTGCGTGCTGCGCGTGCGGCGATTACGGGCTGTTGCAGCGGGAAGTCGAGGGCCGTGATGCGGGTGCACAGGTGCTTCGCGTGGGTGACCTGGACGGGCTGATTTCCATGGCGCGGGCGTTTCCGTCGCGCCGCGGGGCTGCCATCATCGTGGCGTCTCTGTTTGATATTGAAGATGTGCGCAAGACTGTTGCGCGCCTGACGGCCGAAGGCCGCGTGAGTCGCGTGGTCGTGTTGATAGAAGCACTCGATCCGTCGGATATCGAGGGGTTGTTTCGCGCAGGGGCGACCGAGGTCATCGCTGCGCACAGTATATGCGGCAACGGGCGCGCGGGCGAGGGAGCGGTTGATTCCGATCGGCGCATGACGATTGAGCCCGATGCTTTTGTTGATAGGGAACCCGGGGCGCCTCGCGCTACAAGAGGCCCGCGTGTTGATGATTATGGAAAAGCGGAAGCCGAGCATGGTCGGTGTCCCCGGGATCCCCTTGCATACGATGAAGTCGGAGAGCCGGTGCCGTATGGCGAGGATCTTTTGGCCGTAGATATGGGATACGTGCATGGCGTAAGCCTGGTCGATGAACTCGACGAGGTGGAGGGACTTGCCGGGAGCGACAGCGTGCGTGTCGATGCGACCGTGAAGTCTCCAGACTCGGTCCCGCAGACCGAGCAACCTGCCATGCCGGCTTGGGCGCAGCATATGAGCGCTGCCGGGGAGACGGGGACGTTGCCGCCCGTGTCGGCACCGCCCGTCCCCACGCCGCCGGCAGATGCCGCTACCCCGTCGCATCGAGCCCCGGTTGTCTGCGTCGTCTCGGGTTCGGGCGGTTGCGGCAAGTCGACGATCGTCGCCGCCATGGCGCATGCGGCGTCGCTGCTGGGCTTGCGTGCTGCCGTGCTCGACTTGGACCTGATGTTTGGAAACCTCTACGACCTGTTGGGCGCCGATGCCCCGCATGACATGGCGACGCTTATCGAGCCATCGGCTGCGGGCGCGCTTGCCGAATCGGACATCGTGGCCGCCTCGATGCGCGTGGCCCCGGGCGTCACGCTTTGGGGCCCGGTCGCCGCGCCCGAACAGGCGGAGCTCATGGCGCGTCCGGTGGAGCTGTTGCTCGACGTCTTGCGCCGTGAATCCGACGTGGTTCTTGTCGACACCTCGGTCTTTTGGGGTGACGCCGTGGCGGCCGCGGTGGCGGCAAGCGATCGCTGCCTGGTCGTGGGCGATCCATCGGTGTCGTCTGCGACGTCCGCGGCACGCGTTATCGAACTGGCGAGCCGTGTGGGCGTGCCGCGTACGCGCATGAGCGCCGTATTCAACCGGTTTGGCGCGCGCGGCGCCGACGAGGATGTCGCCATGCGCTTTGAGATTACCTGCGCGTTGAGCTCCAAGATTCGTATCGCCGACGGCGGGCAGGACTTGGTGGCGCTCATGGCGTTCGGCCGTGCTGACGAGGCGGTGGGCCAGACCAGCGCTTTTGCCACCAGCGTGCGCGAAGCCACGCGCGAGATGCTCGTGGAGCTGGGCTGCGCCGTCGGTCCCTGGAGTGACATGGTCACCGACCGCGCGACGCGCGCCGAGCGCCCACGTATCCGTCTTCCCTGGTCGCGCGAGGGTGATTTGCGATGAGTTTGCAAACAAGGATTAAGGAAGCCGGTGCGGCCGCGGCGGCAGCGCCTGTTGATGCGGGGCGCCACCGTGCCGTCAAGCGCCGCACCAAGCGCGCCGTGATGGACCGCATGGGCTATGACGAGGTGGCGCGTATCAGCGCATACATCGATCCGGCGCGCGCCCGCTCGGAATTGCGTCCTGCGGTGGAGGCGGCGCTCAATGTGGAGGAGCCGACCGACCTGGCGACGCCCGAGCGCGAGACCATCATCGACGAGATCTTGGATGACGTGGTGGGCCTGGGGCCGCTGCAGCCGCTCATCGAGGACGACACCGTTACCGAGATCATGGTCAACGGCTGCCGCTCGGCCTTCTTCGAGCGCGGCGGCGTCTTATATCCCATCGAGCATGCGTTTGAGGATGACGAGCAGATCCGCGTCCTCATCGACCGCATCATCTCGCCACTGGGCAGGCGCATCGACGAGCGCAGCCCCATCGTCAACGCTCGCCTCAAGACGGGCTATCGCGTCAACGCGGTGATCCCGCCTGTGGCGATCGATGGGCCGATCCTTACCATCCGCAAGTTCTCGGACCGCATCTGTTCGTTGGACGAGCTTGTGGGCCTGGGGTCGCTACCGCTTTGGTATGCGCAACTGCTCTCGTGCGCGGTGTCGCTGCGCCAGGATTTGGCAGTTGCGGGCGGCACGGGATCGGGTAAGACCACGCTGCTCAATGCGCTGTCGTGCGAGATATCCACCGGCGAGCGCATCGTGACGATCGAGGACTCCGCCGAGCTCAAGTTTGCGCATCACCCGCATGTGGTTCGCCTGGAGGCGCGCGAGGCTTCAATTGAGGGCGAGGGTGCGGTAACAATCCGCGACCTGGTGACCAACGCCCTGCGCATGCGTCCCGACCGTATTGTGGTGGGCGAGGTGCGCGGTGCCGAGTGCTGCGACATGTTGCAGGCCATGAACACGGGCCACGACGGGTCGCTCACCACACTTCATGCGGGTTCAGAACAGGAGACCGTGGTGCGTCTGACGTTGCTTGCACGTTATGGCATCGATCTGCCGAGCGAGCTCATCGAGGAACAGATTGCCATGGCGCTCGACGGCATCGTGATGTCCGAGCGCCACGCCGATGGCAGGCGTTTCGTCTCCTCGTATTCGGGGGTGCGTCGCGCCGCGTCGGGCGGCGTAGAACTCGAGCGCTATGTGACTTTCGATGCCGCCGAGCGCACCTGGAAGCTTGACCGCGAGCCGCCGTTTATCGCAGAAGGCCTGCGGTCGGGGACGCTCACACAAGAGGAGGTGGACGAATGGAGGTCGCTGTGCCCCTCGTCGTAGGGGGTTTGGCAGGGTTTTCTGTCGCGACGGCGTGCGGGGCGGAACCTCGTGTGCCGCAGGTACCGCCGGCGGAGCTGGCGCGTCAGGCGCTCGAGACGGTGGCAGAGAAGCTGCCGCGTGAGCTGGTGGAAAACGATCTGCTGAAAAAGATCGCCCGTTCGTGGGCATCGCTGGCTCCGGCGCATCGCCTTGGCCTCGTGATTGAAGATGCTTCGGGGCGTTTGGCGTTTCTGCTGCTATCGAGCGGTGTCTGCTGCGTTTTACTAACGATGGTGTCGTTATCGCCCCTCGGATTTGCCTTGGGACTTGTTGCTCCGATTGCCGTTGGCGCCGCTCGGGATGGCTTTGAGAGCCGGCGCGAGCAACACGATGCAGAAGAGGCCATGCCCGAGGCGTTTACCGCACTTTCCATGTCGCTTGCCTCGGGACATTCACTGGCCCAGGGCATGCGCTTTGTGGGCGCTCATGCGCAAGAACCGGTGCATACCGAGTTTTTGCGGGTGGCGGCGGCAATCGATTGCGGCATCTCGGCGACCGACGCGCTCGATGACTTGCTCGTGCGCATCGATGCCCCCGGCCTTTCGCTTGTGACCTTGGCGCTTAAGGTGTCTCAGCGCACCGGTGCTCCGCTTGCCGACTTACTGTCCGAGGCGTCGAGCATGGTGGGGGAGCGCATTGAGCTCAAGCGCCGCCTGGATGTTAAGACGTCGCAGGCTCGCATGTCTGCGCATATGGTCGCGGCGATGCCGACGGGCATGTGCGCGGTGTTGGCGCTGCTTTCGGCAGATTTTCGTCGCGGTCTTGCGACGCCTGCCGGTGCGGGCGCTGTGGTGCTGGGTCTAGCCCTCAACGTCGTTGCCCTGGTGGTTATCAGGCGCATTATGTGGGTGGAGCTATGAGCGCCCTGGTTGCAGTTGTGGCTTGCCTGTGTGCCCTGAGTGTATTTGTCGCGACGGGTTTGGATCGGGCGGATGCGCGCAAGATCGCAGGGGCCTGCAAGCGCGAGGCGGTGCTGGTCGCTGCCGCGGGTCGCTCGGTGGTCGATGCCCTGACCGCGCGAGTGAAGGGCGCGGTTGGAGCGGGCGGCCCGGCGCGAGTGTCGCTCGGCGAAGTGTCCGAGATGATCGATGTTGTGCGCTTGGGCCTTTCGGCCGGTCTTTCGTTTGATGCGGCGCTTGAGATTTTCTGCGCCAACCGCCGGTCAGTGCTGGCTCTTCGCCTTGAGCGGGCCTGCATGGCGTGGCAGGTGGGCGTGGGCACGCGTGAGGACGAGTTGTTGGCCGCCGCGCGCGACCTGGACGTGCGAGCGCTCGAGACCTTTGCCATCACGGTGGGGCAGGCGCTCGCCCTGGGTGCCCCACTTGCCGAGACGTTGGCCGCTCAAAGTCGCGAGATCCGTGCGGCTCATCGCGCCGCGGTCGAGCGCGAGATTGAGCGTGCGCCCGTCAAGCTGCTGATTCCCACCGGCACGCTCATCTTGCCGGCGTTGCTTCTGTCCATATTGGGCCCGCTGCTGGGAGCAGGCGGGATGATGTAGGGAGGAATACATGAACACGATGGTCGAAGTTGCTGACAAGGCTTGGAACTGGGCTTTTTGCCGGGCGATTCTCGCTCGCCAGCATGCCAAGGAGCTGTTGCAGGAGGAGAGCGCGCAGGGTACCACCGAGTACGCCATTTTGGTGGGTGTGCTTGTGGTGATCGCGATTATTGCCATCGTTGCATTTAAAGGCAAGGTCCAAGATCTATGGAACGCTATCAGCGAGGGCATCAACAGCCTGTAGAGGGCGAGCGCCCCATCGGGGTGTTGCTGGTGTTTGCATGCCTGACCGTGGCGATAGCGGCGGTGCTTTGGGGGCTTAACGCCGCGCGGCAGCAGCGTCCTGGGGCCGCCTTCGATTCGGGCTCAGATTCGGCGGTGGCGTCTCAAAAAGATGAGATGCGAGATGTGGACGATTCGGATGTCGCTGTCACGGCGCAAACCTTTCTGCGGACGCTCGACAAGCGGTCTGGCACTGCGACGGATTCGTCTGAGGACAACGCGATTGCGGTCCGGCTTGCATGGTCCGAGGACCGACCGATGACCGAGGCAGCGGCGGATATGTTACGCGCCTACCGCGAGGTGCCAACGGCCCAGCTCGCCCTGAGCGGCTATCTCGATATTAAGGGCAACGTATGGGGCGCCATCGTGCGCGATGGGCGCGGCTGGGTCGATATGGTGACGGTTGCCGCGGATACCGGCGATGCTTCGTGTCGTCTGCGCGCCGTGCGCCTGGTACCGCAAACAATAAGCTCAAAGGAGGGATCGTGAAATGCATGGCGTTCTGCGTGAAGAGGTTGCCCAAGCGACTGTGGAATACGCCATCGTCACGGTGGCGCTGCTATCGATCGTGCTGGCGATTGCGGGACTTTGGCGTGCTGGCACCGATGGACGCTTGGCGGCGCTGGTTGAGCGGGCGGCATCCCATGGCGTTGCCTCGACGTCGGTTATCGACGCCGCTGCGGGCGCTAAGGACATCGCGTTGTATTGATATCGCGCGCGAGGACCGGGCGCAGTCTACGGTCGAGGCCGCTTTTTTGCTGCCGACGTTTCTGACGCTCATCCTTCTCGCACTGCAACCGGTGTGCCTGCTTTATACGCGCGCGGTCATGGAGTCTGCCGCCGCCGAGACCGCGCGGCTCATGACCACGACGACGGCGGAGGACGACGATCTTAAGGAGTTCACCCGCCGCCGGCTTGCCGCAGTGCCCAACGTTTCGATCTTTCATGCCGGCGGGCCGTTGTCGTGGGATATCGAGCTTGGTCGGGCCGGCGCGGGCGGCGTCTCGTCCGTTTCCGTTACCGGCGAGGTTAAACCGCTGCCCGTGATCGGTGCGTTTGCGCAGGCTATGGGTAGCGCAGGCCAAGACGGCTATGTCGAGCTTAAGGTCGACGTCTCGTATCGATCGCGTCCCGAGTGGCTGGAGGGAGACTATGATTCATGGATTGCTGCATGGGATTAAGCGCTGCCTGCTGAAGGTGACGAGGGGGCTTGCGTGCCGTTGCCGACCGCGTGCTCGCTGCAAGCGAGGCGGCTTTATGGGTCGAGCCGGGATCGACCTGTTTATCGAAGACGGTGCCTACACCACGCTTTCTTCTGCCGTGGTCATCCTAGTGGTGCTCACGTTGTTGTTTTCGTCGACCGCGGCGATATGGAGCATGTCGCGTGCCGGGGATACCCAGGTGGCGGCCGATAGCGGCGCACTGGCGGGTGCCAACGTAGTGTCGTCCTATCACAAGGCTGCCACGGTGGTTGATGCGAGCATCTTGAGTCTGGGGCTGGCGGGGTTTGCCACAATCGGGACGGGCCTGGTCGCCATCCTCATCCCAGGTGCCGAATCAGTTGCCGGCAATATGGTCGACACCGGGATTGAGATCATTAAAACGCGCAACAAGTTTGCCAAAAGTGCCTCCAAGGGCCTGCAGAAAATCGAGACGGCTCTACCGTATCTGGTTGCCGCGCGAGCTACGCAGGCCGTGTCGGCGCAGGATTCCGATGGTGTGACCTATACCGGTACGGCACTTGCCGTGCCTAGGACGTCCGAGTCGGATTTCGTTGCGCTCGAGGGCTCCGAGATCTCGACCGATGCGATTAAAGACACATCGAAAGATCTGGAGCGCGCAGCAGATGAGCTGCAGAAAGCCTCGGAGGAGACGGCGAAAGCAAAAGAACGCGCCTGGCTTGCGGATTGCGGCGGGTCGGTTCCGGCTTCGGTCGGTAGCTGTTCATGTATGTGGGAACGTGCGAGGAGCTTGGCAAAGCTCTTGGGTGAGCAGAACCAGCATTATGCCTCGAGCGTTTCGTGGGAGCCACAGGTGGCGCTCGACCGCGCGAAGACCTACTACCGTCAACGCCTGGCAGACGAAAAACCGCAGGGTTCAAGCGTCGAGACGAAGGCGGAGTCGGCGGCGCGCAAGGCGTTTTACACCTATGCGAGTACAGAGGTCAATCGTGCATATGTAACCGAGGACGGAGATGAAGTTACTTCCTATATCCCGCTGTTGCCGCGCAACGCTGACGAGGTGCGAGCGACGGAGCTCTATACCGATGCGGCGTGGCCAACCAGTGCCATCGATGGCAAGACGTATCTGCATTACGGAACGAGTTGCCCCAACTATAAGAAGGGGGTACCAGGCGGGCTAGCCTCGGTTGCTGATTACGACGGGCAGGACAAATGCAATAGATGCCATTTTGGTGTTTCGTCGCTCGGTGCCGTTGCGGCTCCTTCGACTTCTATCGAAAACGGCTTTGAGTACCACTTTGATCGATTCAAAGACGCTCTGGAAGACTACGTCGAATGCCGCGACAAAGAGCTTGAGCTCATGCGCCAGACCGAGGACGAGGCTGACCGTGCGGGCAATGCGTTTGATCAGGCCATTAAAGCGCTTTCGGGCGAGCGCCCGCGTATCGCTCCGCCCGGTCGCAACGGCGTGGTTGCCTTGGCGGTTTCAGGTGCCATCTCGAGCCCCGATGAGCTCAACTCTTCGTTTAACACGGCAGTCAGGCTTGGCGATCGCGGCGCGATCTCTGCTGCGGTGCTGGCGCCCGATGATGCGACGGCGCAGAACAACGTTCTCTCGCGGTTTTTCTCGACGCTGGAGGAGCGTTCTGGTGGCGTTGCCGGTGTACTCGATGGCGTCATGGATGTTTGGGGACGGCTGCTTGTGGGATACGGAGACATCCAGGGCTCGGCCGACGAGCTTATGGATGAGATGATCGATGACCTGGGAGGGGACAGTGGCGCGCTGGGCTCCATTGCGTCGTGGCTCGGCGATACCGTTTCGGCGTCCGTGGCGGCGCTGGGCTTGGAACCGTGCGACTTGCGCCTGCGAAAGCCGGTGTTGACCGACACCGCCAACGTCATCAAGAGCCCGGGGTCTGACATCACAGGTCTTTCTAATGCGCAGGACAAGCTACGAAGTATTCCGCTGGGCGTGACAGACCCCAAGGCGCTTTGCGAGGCGCTGGAATATCAAGTCGAGCGCACCATCAGCGGCGCGGTGTTCACGCTAGCGGAGATTCCGCTACCCGGCGGCGGTTCCATCCCGCTTACCGTCGATGTTGCCACGCTGGCGGGTGCCTTGGGCGGTGGGTCGTAATGGACATCCGCAAGCGCCTGCGCGAGGAACGCGCCCAGGCGACGGTCGAGATGGCCGTGGTCACGCCCGTCCTGCTGGTTCTGGCGCTCATCGTGTACAACGTCATGGTCTTTGCCGGTGCGGTCGCACGCTTCGACCGCGTGGTGCCCGATATCGTGCTGGCGCACGCCGTGGCTCCGAGCGGGGAGGGCGACAACAGCTCCATCGATGCCTCCGCGACCGTTCAGGCTCAGATTCAACATGCCATGGAAGGCTATGACTTGCAGATTGAGGTCTCGAGCGAGCAGGGTACGGCGACATCGGATGGCGGTCTGCTTTCGCTTTCCGGCACGTTTAGGACTTATACCTGCACCATGCGCTACGAGCCGTGGCCGAGCTCGCTCAGCATCGCCGGCGTTTCGCTGGGGGCACCGGCAAAGTTGTCGCACGAGCGCGCAGTGACGGTCGATCCGTGGCGTCCGGGGGTGGTTATGTGACTGCGGCCTCATCCTACATTGCCTACGCGCGGGCGCTCAACAGGCTGGGTTGGACGCCTGCCGAGTTTGTGGTGGCGGAGTCGTTTGCCGTGCGTCTGCGCGGCATGCTGGGACGGCGGCCGATTGCCGCCGGCGGACTGCCGCTTGTCATGGCGTTTCCGCGCTGTTCCTCGGTTCACACCTGCTTTATGGCCTATCCCATCGACATCGCTTTTATCGACCGTAGCGGCAACGTCCTCGAGCACTACGAAAACGTCTGCCCTTGGCGTATGTGTTCCTGCCCCGGTGCCTGGGCGGCACTCGAGCGCCCTTCAGTCATTGTTTCGCCCGCTGTTCTTCAACGCGTGCCGGCTTAAGAATTGGCGACAGTGGAATTTCGTCATACGAAATTGAGTAAGATGGGGGAGGAGATGCATGGACGTCGAGATTCATCCCAACGCCAAAAAGCACCTGACGGAAAAGCAGGTGCTTAGCGCTTGGCTTGCAGTTACCGAGTGCATTCGTCGCGAGTCGGAAGACGAGCCGCCGAGATGGCTTGCGATTGGATGGCTTCCGGACGGATGGAGTGTGGAGCTCGTTGCGGTCGAACTTATTCGTGGATGGCTCATTATTCATGCCTTGTCTCCGGTTCAGAAGAAATTCTGGCAAGAGATCGAGCGAGCTCGGCAAAGGGGTCAATGATGGGCGAGACATATACGACCGCTAGTGGTCAGGTTGTAACGGATGAAATGATTGACGCGTGGTGTGAGTCGTACGAGCGCGGAGAGTTTCCGGATGGCGAACACACCGTTGGCGGAATCGTGCATGGACGGCCTCCACTCTCAGGTGAGGGAACGGCAACGCTATCGGTCAAGATTCCTCTGGGAATGAAGGAGGCTATTCGTCGACGGGCGGCTGCCGAGGGGATGACGCCAAGTGAGTTTGCCCGTGCGGCCCTGAGTGAAAAACTTCTTGCGGCCGGTTGATGCTTCTGACGTGCCGTTCTATAGGAGCGAGATCGTGGCTGATGTCGTGCTCAAAAACTTTTTAAAATTCTCGGTTGACCGGAGCGTGTCCTTGGTTATACTAATCAAGCCTTGAAACAAGGCACACCTCAAATGGCTGGGTAGCTCAGTTGGTAGAGCAGAGGACTGAAAATCCTCGTGTCAGGGGTTCGATTCCCTTCCCCGCCACCTTGAATTGACTAGGACCCCTGCAAAGGGGTCCTTTTCTTTTATGTAGCCCCCGTATGGAATCGAACCCCGTGAGGGCGCGGAGCTGAGGAAACGCGCAAGCGTTTGCCAGCGTAGCTCGCAAGGCGCGCGAGCGCCGCAGCGGTCCGTCCGCGCAGCGCGCGGACGCGATTCCCTTCCCCGCCACCTTGAATTGACTAGGACCTCTGCAAAGGGGTCCTTTTCTTTTATCTGAACCCGCGGAAAATGCATCCCGTTATTGAACGAGAAGGCGGGATGCGCTTTCCGGCGCTTGCTTCCGACGTGCGTGCGCATCTCGGCGCACTAGCTCGGGTCCGCCCCAGACATTCCTCCCGCTTTTGCGCCACTTTACAGACCGTTCGGTCGTCTGTCCGCACGCGCGGGTATACTCAAAACGATACTTTTCCTATGCAATACGATGCAGGCTCGACCTGCACGATCCGAAGGGGGCAGTGATGGAGAGGATACTCGGCGTTAATCTCTCTGGCTGGTTTATTCCCGAGCCTTGGGTGACCCCGTCGCTATACGCGGCGACCGGTGCATCCAACGCGGCCGAGCTGCAGGAGGCCATGGGCACCGCCGCCTATAACGAGCGCATGCGCCGTCATTACGAGACGTTTGTGAGTGAGGACGATTTTCGCCGCATGGCGCAGATCGGTCTCAATGCCGTGCGTCTGCCGGTGCCCTGGTATGCCTTTGGTTCGCAGGAGTCCGATGCGTCCTACATCTCGGTTGTCGACTACATTGACCGTGCGATTGAGTGGGCTGCTAAGTACGACATCCGCGTGCTGCTCGATCTGGCAACTGTGCCCGGTGGCCAGGGCGATTCCAACGATTCGCCCACCACGCCGGAGGCTGTTGCCGAGTGGCATTCGTCCACCAACGGTCGTCATGTCGCACTCGACGTGCTCGAGCGCTTGGCCGATCGCTACGGCGAGGCCGAAAGCCTGCTGGGCATTGAGCTGCTGGATACGCCGCAGATGAGCGTCCGCAAGAGCCTCTTTACCATGACGGATGGCATTCCGGCCCACTACCTGCGCAATTTCTATCGCGATGCCTACGAGCTCGTCCGTTCGTATATGCCCGAGGATAAGATCGTCGTCTTCTCGTCTTCGGGGCATCCCAGCGAGTGGAAGCATTTTATGCGCGGCGCCAAGTATAAGAACGTCTACATGGACCTTCACCTGTACCATTACCGCGACGAGTATGCGCTCGACATCACGAGCCCCCGCGGGCTGACGACGGCGATTTCGCGCAACAAGCGCGAGCTTAAAGAAGCGATTTCGACTGGGTTCCCCGTGCTGGTGGGCGAATGGTCGGGCGCGGCGATCTTTGCCAACTCGTCGGTCACGCCCGAGGGCCGCAATGCCTACGAGCGCGTGTTTATCGCCAACCAACTGGCTTCGTTTGCACCGGCTGCCGGTTGGTTCTTCCAAACGTGGAAGACCGAGAAGCGCATTGCAGCATGGGACGCCCGCGCGGCGCTCGGTACGCTCGAGCGCGGCATGATTGAATAGGTTGATATGACGCAAAACAGCGCCCATACGGGCAAACTCTATGTGGTCGGCACGCCCATCGGCAACCTGGGTGACCTGTCCCCACGCGTTGGCGAGGCGTTTGCCGCCGCCGATGCCATCTGCTGCGAAGACACGCGCGTGACGTCAAAGCTGCTGATGCACCTGGGCATTTCCAAGCCGCTTGTCCGTTGCGACGAGAATGTGATTGCCAGCCGCGCCGTCGGCCTGGTCGACCGTCTGCTGGCGGGGGAGACCCTCGCCTTTGCCTCGGACGCCGGCATGCCGAGCGTGTCCGATCCCGGCCAGGCGTTGGTCGAGGCGGCACGTGAGGCCGATGTGCCCGTCGAAGTTATTCCTGGGCCCTCTGCTTGCGTCACGGCACTCGTTTCGTCCGGCATTCCCTGCGAGCATTTTTTCTTCGAGGGCTTTTTGGGCCGAAAGCACGGCGACCGTGTGCGCCGTTTGCAGCGCCTTGCCGTGGTGCCCGGCGCACTCATCTTCTACGAGTCTCCACATCGCATCGTGGCGACGCTCGAGGCCGTGGCGGAGGTCTTTCCCCAGCGTGAGGTTGCCGTCTGCCGCGAACTCACCAAGCTGCACGAGGAGGTCTTGCGCGGGCCCGCTGCCCAGCTTGCCGAGGAGCTGCGTGCTCGCGGCGAGGTAAAGGGCGAGATTGCGCTGGTCATCGCGCCGCCGAGCGAGGATGAGGAGGCCGGTATCGTGCCGGTTGGCGCCGCGGCAGTGGATCCCGACGAGGCCTTGCGCGAGGATATCCGCGCCGCGCTCGAGGAGGGGGAGCCCGCGTCTGCGGTGGCCAAGCGCCTGTCTCAGAAGTATTCGCGCCGCAAGCGCGATGTCTATGCCATGGTGCTCAATATGCAATAGATGGAGGATATCCAGCCCTTGCGCTAGAATCATCCCCTGTATGCAACGTTTTTCTGGAGGACAAACCGCATGGATCAAAGCAAGCCTTCGTTCTTTATCACGACGCCCATCTACTACGTCAACGCCGATCCGCACCTGGGCACGGCTTATTCCACCATCATCGCCGACGTTCAGGCTCGCTATCGCCGCTCCGCCGGCTATAACGTCAAGTTCCTGACCGGTATGGACGAGCACGGCGAGAAGGTCGCCGAGGCCGCAGCCAAGCACAACATGACGCCGCAGGAGTGGACCGACAGCCAGGCCCCGCACTTCAAGGAGCTTTGGAGCAAGCTCGAGATTTCCAATGATGACTTCATCCGCACCACCGAGCCGCGCCAGCACCATGCCGTGCAGTACCTGTGGGAGCGCATGAAGGAGTCCGGTTACCTGTATAAGGGCAGCTACGACGGCTGGTATTGCGTGCCTGACGAGACCTACTTCACCGATACCCAGGTCCAGAAGGGCGACGAGGAGTACGGCAGCGTCGGCCAGCACCTGTGCCCCGACTGCCACCGTCCGCTTGAGCGCGTGCAGGAGGAGTCCTACTTCTTTAAGCTTTCCGCCTTCCAGGACAAGCTGCTCAAGCTTTATGACGAGTACCCCGACTTTGTCGAGCCCGCGTTTCGCATGAACGAGGTGCGCAGCTTTGTCGAGGGCGGCCTTAACGACCTTTCCGTGAGCCGCACGAGCTTTGACTGGGGCATTCAGGTCCCGTTTGACGAGGGTCACGTGACCTACGTGTGGTTCGATGCGCTGCTCAACTATATGACGGCCGTTGGCTACGGTGTCGACACCGACGACGCGCGTGCCGAGCTGGCCTATCGCTGGCCCGCGCAGTTCCACATCGTGGGTAAGGACATCATCCGCTTCCACTGCGTCATTTGGCCCGCCATGCTCATGGCCATCGGCGAGGCCCTGCCCGAGCATGTCTTTGCCCACGGCTTCCTGACCGTGCGCAATGCCGAGACCGGCAAGGCCGAGAAGATGTCCAAGAGCCGTGGCAACGCTATCGCTCCGCAGGACGTTATCGACATGTTGGGCGTTGAGGGCTATCGCTACTACTTTATGACCGACGTCGTCCCCGGCACCGACGGTGCCATCAGCTTCGACCGCATGGAGCAGGTCTACAACGCCGACCTGGCCAACAGCTGGGGCAACCTTATCTCGCGTTCGCTCAACATGAGCGGCAAGTACTTTGACGGTTGCGCGCCCGCCAAGCCCGCGTCGTTCGACGCGTTCGACAACCCGCTGGCAAAGATCGCCGATGGTCTGGTCGAGCGCTATATGGCCAAGATGGACGTGCTCGATTACGGTGGAGCTAAAGACGAGGTCATGGAGCTCATCCACGCCGCTAACCACTACATCGAGGACTCTGAGCCTTGGGCGCTTGCCAAGGACGAGGCCAAGGCTGACGAGCTGGCATTTGTGATCTACAACCTGCTCGAGGCCATCCGCATCGCCGCTCACCTGCTGATGCCGCTCATGCCTCAGACCTCTGCCGAGGCCCTGCGCCGCCTGTCCTGCGAGGACGAGGCCGCGAGCGACGACCTCAAGGGCATTTGCGCTTGGGGCTTGCTTGCCGGTGGTCAGCCCGTCGAGAAGGGCGAGCCGCTGTTCCCGCGTCTGGGCTAAGACGCCGCGCGCCATATCGGCAATTCGCTGTTTAGATGTAAGGGCATGGCCGCAACGGTCCATGCCCTTTTGTTTCAAGACGCCGCCACCATGCTGAGGAGGCAACTATGACAACTTCGCCTTTGGCAAACCCCACGGCAACAAGGGAGCTGCTGGAGGAGTTTGGCCTTGCGACCAAGCATCGCCTGGGCCAGAACTTCCTGATCGACAACCATGTAATTGAGCGCATTTGCGAGCTTTCCGAGCTTGCGGGCGATGAGCGCGTGCTCGAGGTTGGCCCGGGCGTTGGTACGCTTACGCTTGCGCTGCTGCAGGAGGCGGCGTGTGTCACGTCGATCGAGGCTGATCCCGAGCTCGAGCCGGTGCTCGATGCCCACGCCGCCGACTATGCCAACTTCCGCTTTATCATGGGCGACGCGCTCAAGGTGACGCCGAGGCAAATTGAGCAGGCTGCGGGCGGTGAGCCAACGGTATTTGTTGCGAACCTGCCCTATAACGTGGCGGCGACGATCATCCTGCAGTTCTTCCAGACGATGCCCGCGCTCAAGCGCGCCGTCGTCATGGTTCAAAAGGAGGTTGCCGATCGCATTGCCGCAACGCCGGGCAACAAGACCTATGGCGGCTATACGGCAAAGCTCGGCCTGTATGCGCAGGTGACGGGTCGTTTTGAGGTGCCGCCGCGCTGCTTTATGCCGGCGCCGCATGTGGACTCGGCCGTCGTGCGCATCGACCGTGTTGACGGCGTGGTGCCCGAGGGGCTCGATCGCGAGTTTGTGGCTCGCGTGATTGACGCCGCATTTGCTCAGCGTCGCAAGACCATCCGTAATTCCATGAGCGCCAATGGTTTTGCCAAGGACGTGCTCGATGCTGCCTTTGAGGCTTGCGGTATTGCACCCACCACGCGCGCCGAGACGCTTGACGTTGCCGACTTTATCCGTCTGGCCCAGGAGCTAATCCATGATGCCTGATGCCGAACGTGTGACGTTTACCAAGAAAAGGAAGACGGTTGCTTGTCCCGTGCCCTTGGCACCGCTTGCCGACACGCATGCGCATCTGCTTTCGTTTTGGGGCAAGGAGGTGCCCGAGACGCTCCTGCGCGCCAAGGCTGCGGGCGTCGACCTGTTGGTGACGATGTTCGACCCCATCGCTGACAAACGCAGCGTGACGGACTATAGCGACTGGCTGGTGCGCGAAATTCTGCCGATGCGGGATATTCCGCAGATCAAGTATCTCGCCGGCGTGCACCCCTATGGCGCGCCGGACTATACCGACGACATTCACGCGCAGGTCGTTGCCGCGCTCGATGACCCTTTGTGCGCCGGTATCGGCGAAATTGGCCTGGACTACCATATGGACTATGACGACGATGTCGCGCCGGCGCCTCATGACGTGCAGATTGATTGCATGGCGCGTCAGCTCGAAGTTGCCGTGCACCGCAATGTGCCGGTGGAGCTGCACCTGCGGCACGAGGACTCGGATGGGGAGCGCACCTCGCATATGGATGCGTACAACGTGCTGCGCGAGGTGGGTGTGCCTCAGGCCGGTTGCGTGCTGCACTGCTTTGGCGAGGATCGAGCCACGATGGAGCGCTTTGTGGGTTTGGGCTGCTATATCGCCTATGGCGGCGCGGCCACCTTTAAGCGTAACGACGATGTGCGCGAGGCGTTTGCGGCGACTCCGCTCGATCGCATTTTGTTCGAGACGGATTGCCCGTATATGGCGCCGGAGCCCATTCGTGGTCTTGAGTGCGAGCCGGCAATGATTTCTATCACGGCAAACATGCTGGTCAATGACCGCGTCGATCGTACCGGTGAGAATGCTGAGGCGATTGCGCAGGCCGCTTGGGAAAATGCCTGCAAACTTTTTCAAAAATAGTTCTTGCGTTCGCGGTGGCGCTCCGTTATTCTAATTTCTGCACGCGGGCGTGGCGGAATTGGCAGACGCGTACGGTTCAGGTCCGTATGGGGGCAACCCCATGAAGGTTCAAGTCCTTTCGCCCGCACCATTAAATGAAAGAGCTCCCAGCAATGGTAGCTTTTTTGTTATGGGCCTCCTGTTAGTGTCACGTGGCTGCTTCGTGCGGGTATCCTAGTGCCAACGTGAGCCTATCAGAGGAGAGACCATGCTGTTGTCCGGTATCATTGCCGCCCTTACGAGCCTTCTGCTTCCCATCATCATTTTGTTGCTACTGCTTCCCAACGCCTGCTATGTCGTTGAACAGCAGCATGCTGTAATCATTGAGCGCTTGGGCAAGTTCAACCGCATCGTCAACGCGGGTTTCCACATGAAGGTGCCCGTGATCGACCGCAAGGCCGCCACGGTGAGTCTGCGCACCATGAAAAACGGCTTCGGCATCGACGTTAAGACCCAGGACAACGTGACCATTGGCCTCGAGGTATCCGCTCAGTACCACGTGAGCTATGACATGGGCGCCGGCCCGGCAGATTCGGGCATCTACAAGAGCTACTACATGCTGCAGGAGCCCGTCGACCAGATGCGCGACTTCATCACCGATGCCCTGCGCTCTTCCATCCCCGTCTACACGCTCGATGAGGTCTTTGCCAAGAAGGATGACATCGCCAAGGACGTCAACGCCACCGTGTCCGAGCAGATGGCTGCCTATGGCTTCACCCTCGTGTCGACACTCATCACCAAGATCGCGCTGCCGACCGAGGTCGAGAACTCCATGAACGACATCAACGCCGCCCAGCGCAAGCGCGCTGCTGCGCAGGAGCTCGCTGAGGCCGACCGCATCAAGCGCGTCACCGAGGCGACCGCCGAGGCCGAGGCGATGGAAAAGGCGGGCGAGGGCATCGCCAACCAGCGCAAGGCCATCGCGCTGGGCATCAAGGATTCGCTCGAGATTATCCAGGAGACGGGCGTCGGCAACGACGAGGCCAATCAGCTGTTCATGTTTACGCAGTGGTCCGAGATGATGACAGAGTTCGCTCGTACGGGTAAAACCTCGACGGTCGTGCTGCCGAGCGATTTCTCGCAGTCGGCCTCGATGTTCGAGCAGATGTTGACCGCCGGCAAAGTGCAAAACGATTCGAAGGAGTAGACGCGCGTGAAATACACCGTCGTTTGCGTCGGTAAGCTCAAAGAGCGCTTTTGGAAGGATGCCTGCGCTGAGTACACCAAGCGCCTGGGCGCCTATGCCAAGGTGGATATCCGCGAGGTGGCCGATATCGACCCGGCTAAGGCGGGCGGTGTGGATGCCGCGCGCGACAAGGAGGGGGCGGCGATACTTGCAGCCCTGCCGCCCCGAGCGCATGTGATCTTGCTGGCCATTGAGGGCAAAGAGCGCTCGAGCGAGGAGCTTTCGGCGCGGCTCGATGATCTTATGCTGCGTGGTAACAGCGACATCGCCTTTGTGATTGGCGGATCGGACGGCGTGAGCGATGACGTGCGCGCACGAGCCGACGAGATGCTCAGCTTTGGACGCATTACCTTGCCGCATAACTTGGCGCGCGTGGTGCTGCTGGAGCAGATTTACCGCGCCTGCAAGATCAGCCGTGGCGAGCCGTATCACAAATAGGTCGGCAATACGAAACAATGCCGTGGGACAATAGCTTTCGTTTTGAAAAGCGTGTCTGAGAGGACTATGAGATATGAAGATTGGATTTGTCGGTTTTGGCAATATGGCGAGCGCTATGGCCGATGGCTGGATCGCTGCCGGTGTGGCTGCGAGCGATATGTGCGCTTGCGCGGGCCACTACGACGCCTTGGTTGAGCGTTGTGAGACGCGTGGGATGGTTGCCTGTCGTGACGCGGCGGAGGTCGTCGCCGCATCCGATATCGTGGTCGCTGCGGTCAAGCCGTACATGATTGAGAAGGTCTTCGCTCCGCTCAAGGACGCTCTAGCCGACAAAGTTGTCCTTTCGGTCGCCTGGACTTGGGATGGCACCAAGTGGGAGCAGGCCCTGCCGGGTGTCGCGCACATCTCGACGGTGCCCAACACACCGGTTTCGGTGGGCGAGGGCGTCATCGCCTGCGAGAAGTCCTCTACGCTCAGCGACGAGCAGCGTGCTGTTGTGCTCGACCTGCTCGGTAAGCTTGGCACTGTCGTCGAGCTCGACACGAGCCTGCTGTTTGTGGGCGGTACCGTGGGCGGTTGCGCACCGGCATTTGTCGCCATGGCGATTGAGGCCCTGGGCGATGCAGCCGTCAAGCACGGTATCCCACGCGCCGATGCCTATCGCATTGTGAGCCAGATGGTGCTGGGCACGGCAAAGCTGCAGCTTGCAACGGGGCAGCATCCTGCGGCGATGAAGGATGCCGTATGCTCGCCCGGCGGCGCCACCATCAAGGGCGTCGTCGCGCTCGAGGACGCCGGCATGCGCAGCGCCCTGGTCAAGGCCATCGACGCTACCCTCCAGTAAAACCTGCCATTTAGGGACAGGTTTATTTTTGGCAGGTTTTTCCTGCGGTTTTGTCGCATGTACGAAAAGCGCCCCGCAACTGGCTCAATTCCAGTTGCGGGGCGCTTGCGTTTGTCCAGATAAACCTGTCCCTTTTTGGCAGGTTAGTCCCAGAAGCCGTCTTGATCGTCCTCGGATTTGGGTCCGCGGTCGACGTAGAGCTTATGGGTGCGCTTCTCCATTACAAAGGCAAGAATCGCAAACAGTAGGATGCCGCCGGCGAAAAGGATGGCAAAACCGGTGCGGGTGCCAAACAAAAAGGAAAAAACTGCGTCCATTAGGTGCCTTCTTGCGTAGTTGAGTTGGGTCGTAAACGCTCATAAGTATATACTTGCCCATACATGTACAAGGTTGCAACCTAAATGGAATGTATATCGCCGGAGGATCTAATGCTTGATATCAAGTTTGTTCGCGAGAATCCCGATGCCATCGATACCGCCATGGCAAATCGCCAGACGTCTTGGGATCGCGAGAAGTTCTTTGAACTCGACGACGAGCGCCGTGCCGTCATCACCGAGGTCGAGGAGCTCCAAGCCACGCGTAATGCCGAGTCCAAGAAGATCGGCGCTCTGATGAAGGAGGGCAAGAAGGACGAGGCCGAGGCCGCCAAGGAGGCCGTGCGCGCCGTCAACGAGAAGATTGACGGTCTGGCCGAGCGCCGCACTGCTCTCGAGCAGGAGCAGTACGACTTCATGGCTCACCTGCCCAACATCCCTTGCGAGGCCACGCCGTACGGCAAGGATGAGGACGAGAACATCGAGCGCCGTCGTTGGGGCACCCCGCGTGAGTTCGATTTCGACTTTAAGCCGCACTGGGATCTGGGTACCGATCTGGACATCCTCGACTTCGAGCGTGGCAACAAGCTCTCCGGAAGCCGCTTCACCGTTCTCGGCGGCGCCGGCGCCCGTCTGGAGCGCGCCCTCATCAACTTCTTCCTCGACACGCACACCAGCCGTGGCTTTAAGGAGTGGTGGCCGCCCATCGTCGTCAAGCGTCAGACCATGTTTGGCACGGGCCAGCTGCCCAAGTTCGAGGACGATGCCTATCACGTCTCGGGCGATAACTTCCTGATTCCCACCGCTGAGGTCGTGCTTACCAACCTGCACGCCGGCGAGGTCCTCGATGCTGATACCCTGCCGCGTCGCTATACCGCCTTCACCCCCTGCTTCCGCGAGGAGGCCGGCTCCGCTGGTCGCGACACCCGCGGCATCATCCGCCAGCACGAGTTTGACAAGGTCGAGATGGTCAAGTTTGCCAAGCCGGAGGAGTCCGACGAGGAGCTCGAGAGCATGACCGCCGAGGCCGAGTACCTGCTGCAGCAGCTGGGCCTTCCGTATCGCGTGATTAGCCTGTGCACCGGCGACCTGGGCTTCTCTGCCCGTCAGACCTACGACATCGAGGTCTGGCTGCCGAGCTACAACGCCTACAAGGAGATCAGCTCCTGCTCCAACTGCGGCGACTTCCAGGCCCGTCGCGCCAACATCAAGTATCGCGACCCCGAGAACTTCAAGGGCTCGCGCTACCTGCACACCCTCAACGGTTCCGGTCTGCCGGCTGGTCGCACCATGGCCGCCATTCTGGAGAACTACCAGAACGCCGACGGCACCATCACGATCCCCGAGGTTCTTCGTCCCTACATGGGTGGCCTCGAGAAGATCGAGCCGGTTGCGTAGGTTGCCTGCATAAGCGATTTGCAAGGGCGCTCCTTTCTGGGGCGCCCTTTTTGTGCGCAAAGCCTTACCATATCGCGCGGACAGCTCAATAGAAAACACACGAACAAACGTTCTGTATACAGCCATCTACCTGCTATGCTTATGTTAAACAGAAGCGAGAGGAAGGGGATGCGATGGAGCTGTTTGATGAGCGGGTAGTTTTGTTTGAGAGCGATGAAGGTGGGGAGCACCTACTGGTTACATGTGAGCCATCGGGTATGGGTGGTTTGGTGGTGCGGCAGACGAGCGAGGGTCCGTTGACCCAATGGTGCTTTGAGGAATCGCCGCATGTGGTCGAGACCTTTGTGACGCACGAGGGTCTTGTGGCGCTTGGGCAGTTCTATGGAGTTGGGACTTCTAACCAGGTGGCGCGCATGCTGAGTATCTCGTTTGCCGATTATGACTGTGCCCAGCGGGTGCGCTCGCTTTTGAGGGAGCTCGGTGCTGGGTTCGATGTGGTTGAAAAGCCGATTGATCGCATGTGGGACGCTGGCGCATCCGGAGCTGCGTGAGGAACATATTCTCAAAAAAGTTTGAGATTGTGCTTGACTCCAACTAACTAAAGTGGTTTTATATGTCTTGCGCTGCGGCGTTACCTCAGCTGGATAGAGGGTCTGACTACGAATCAGAACGTCATAGGTTCGAATCCTATACGCCGCACCAATCGAACTTGAAGCCTCCGGCAACGGGGGCTTTTCTTTTACGCCGGCACTCGATATTTGATACGCGGCTGGAATCGTGCACCTCCGCCCGCGGGAGACTATTTCTTATCGACTCGTGTAAGATTCCGAGTAGGTGTCGCGGCCCATCCGCGACCACTCCTTCTCTCGACGACCGATCAGGGTGATATTTCGTGGCAGAGCGTCCGACATACAAGCTCAGGTTTCTCGACCCCAAAAAGCGTTTTCCATCGATGCCTGAGCAGCCCGCGGGGCGCTCGTATGGTGTTGTCTGGAAAGTCTTTGGCGAGGACCCCAAAGAGTCATGCTATGTCGTCGAATTCGTCGGCAAAAGCCACATATCGCTCCTGGGCTACGTGAGCGTGTCGGGCAAGGTTTATAAGGTTGACCGCCCTGTTCGGGAAGTACCGTTGCCCGAGGACCCCGACATGGAGCTGGTCCTTCACGAGTCCGATTCCAGTATTGGCGAGATTATGGTGAGGGAGGCCAACGGAGCAATGCGCGCGTGTGCGCGAACTGCCGGCTCTCCCGAAGGCTCCATGCGCGAGCAGTCCGACCTCGAGACATGGAATTCGACTCGCGCCCTTCCTTACGGCGAGTTTATGGCATCGATGTTCTTGCGCTACGTGATATTTGCCAACTCCGAAAGCGCTATTGCGAACACGGCGGGCGTCGACGGTCTCGATGCGGACATGCAAAACGTTGTCGACAAAATAAAGCTCGTAAAGTTGCCCGAGCCGGTCGAGGTGTTTTTGGGTTTTGACACGGCACCGCTCCCCGATGCTATCGAGACGCTGCTTTACCGTGTTGACCATGCCGAGAATCCGAGCGGTATCGAGCGTTATGCCGCCGCCCTTATGAGCGAGATCGACTTGCCCCGCCTGCGCACCATTGCTGCCAAGTCCGAAATGAGCCTAGCGCGCATCGACCGCTCAAAGCTGTTCTATCTCAATTTTGATCGTAGCCTGCTGGACCAGGATGAGATTGACATGCTGCTTGCCATCGAGTGCCGTCTCAATCGCCTCTCCGGCATCCTTGAGCGCATCGGGGCCGGATTGGTCCCTGCGGCATCCTCGCCGAGCCTTGAGGGCTGCGCGCTCTTTGACGCGTGGCATATCGCCAAGACGACCAACGATGTTCCCCGACTGCTTGATACGGCCTCGAGCGACAACCCGTGGGGCAAACCGGGAACGGTGGCTTGCCAGCCGGGCGGTGAGTGGGACGTGCGCACCCGCTTCGCGCGTATTGTCGAGGCGCTCAACGTGGTCACACGGCTCGACTATACCTATCGGGCAAACGTTGCCGATGGGATTATGCTCGTTCGGTTTGGGCGCTCTGTCGTGGATGCCATGCCGCAACGTGAATACGACGCTCAGGATGACGCCTGGCGCGAGTTGGACGAGGGCGTGCGCGCGATTTGGGCCGCGGAGCACGACGCGCGCGTGGCGCTTACGCTGGCAGCGGCTTGCTTTGCGGCAGGTGCCTGCATTGCGCGCTGCTATGTTCAGATTGCGGCTCCCGACGGCGAGCAGGGCGAGCGCGTCATTGCAACATATTCCTTTGGGCGTGCGGCCTATCTGGCCAATTGCGTGCCTGTCGCCAAGGATCTTGAGAGCATGGATATGGACGATATGCCGTGCAAGCGCATGCTTGAGGCATATGAGTCGGACGCGCCGGATGCGATTGAGCCTGCGGAGGTTCACGCTCGCCCGCGTGACGACTACCGTTCGCTGCCGCCGGCGTTGCGCGACCTGCTGCTTGCTGATACGGCTGATGAGCTCGAGGTCATGGAGATGGACGATGACCCGTATGTGGCGCGCGTCGTTGAGTTGCGCGAGCAGGCCAAAGTTGACCGTGCAAATGCGTTTGAGGGTTTCTCCCGTCTTGTTGAGGAGCTGGAGGCTAAGTGCGCCGTTGCCGAGCTTTTGGCAACGGGTCCGGTCCAGACGCAGTTTTGCGACAACCAGCTGGTACGCATGGTGCTGCCGGTAATGGAGGAAGATTGCTCGGTGCGCATCCTGCGCGCTCCCGACGCGCTCTACTTTGCTCAGCACGAGATCTGCAGTTATTACGCCGATCAGGAGGATTTTGAACGGGCGCTACCCGAGGTGCGTCGTCTTTACGATTTGGCACGCTCTTCCATGCAGTCGCATTTTGCGCTCATCAATGTGTTGGCGCGCCTGGAGCGCTTTGACGAGATCATCGAGGTGGCGCGCCACGGCCTGCGCATCGCCAGCGACCGTTCCGCAATCGGTTATCTGTTCTATCGCCTGGCGTTTGCCTATTGGAACTGCGACCAGCTCGAGCTCGCGCTGGCGTGCTACCGCCTGGTACCGCGCGGCGAGGAGTCGGGTAGCAACGCGCTGGAGGAAATGCAGGGCCTTATGAACGAGATGGGTGTCAATGAGCCTCCGACGTTTGAGGATGCGGTTGAGACCATCCGTAAGGCCGGGCTCGAGTTGCCTCCCGTGTCCGCCGTGACCAACCAGCTGGCGGATGCTGCCGTGCAGTTGGTCGATAACGGCTTCTTTTTCTTGGCGCGCGTCTGCATCTTCCAAATGTGGCGCACCATGGGCAACGATGAGCTCGGCTCCCTCAATCGCTCGTTGGGGTAGGGGCGAAAACTGCAAGGAGCGGGCAATTAGAAAATTCCCTCTTGCTCAACTTCGGCTGTTTGGTTACTATAGAACGGCTGTTACGGAGAGCTGACCGAGAGGCCGAAGGTGCTCGCCTGCTAAGCGAGTATGCCCCAAAAGGGCATCTGGGGTTCGAATCCCCAGCTCTCCGCCAGTATGAATTGAAAGAAGGGTCCCATCTGGGGCCCTTTTTTGGTGCGGAGAAAGGAGGCTGGGTATTCGAACCCGAGAGGGCACGGGCGTTAAGCAAACGCGAAAGCGTTTGTAGCCCGTGGGCGAAAAGCCGCCAGGCTTTGAAGCCGGAGGGCATGCGCAGCATGCCCGGACATCCCCAGCTCTCCGCCAGTAAGACTTTAAAGAAGGGTTCCGAAAGGGACCCTTTTTTAGTTGAACCACGTTAGCTGGGGATTCGAACCCTCAAAAAAAGGAGGCATCCTTTCGGACGCCTCCTTTCAGCGAGCGTATTGTTCTTCGACCCTACACCTCGGGTGCCTTGGCTACGGTTTCGCTTTCTGCCGTAAGCGGACGGTTTTCGATGCGACGACTCAGGCGGTCGAGCTTCACAAGAAGCCATTCAATGGGGTTCGGTCCCGAGCCTTCCTCGTCGGCAACCAAATCCGTGACAACGACCTTGATGCCGTCTTGTTTGAGTGCGAGGCTACCCACTTTGTCGCCTACATGTATCGTGCCCGAAAGGTCATCGTAGGCAACCTTTTCGGTCACCTCTCCAGCAAGCGAAAAGATGGTCGCCTGAGCTGCGGGATCGGCGAGTGTGGCGTCGATCGTCTTGTCCGTCCAGTCGGTCTGGCTTATGCGCGCGATGAGCGGATTGCCGTTGGCGGTCTTTTCTTGCGTGTTGGCGATTGCAACCGTCACCTTGTGGCCGTAGTACCAGTTGGCAAGGGTGGCAGTGTCGGCAAAGCGCTGGTCGTTGGTGCTGGAGTTCAAAACGACGGTATAGGTCTCGTCGCCATCGCGGTCGTAGGCTGCTGTAAAGCAGTAGCCGGCATCGTCGGTAGTGCCGGTCTTGCCGCCGATATTGCCGTCCTGCCCCAGCAGCTCGTTGTGCGTATCCATGGAATGTGAGTGGTCGGAGCCGTCGGCGCCCGTAACCTCAATCCAGGAATCATCGCTCGCCACGATCTCGCGGAACGTATCGCTCTTCATTGCTTCCTGCATCATCAGGGCCGCATCGTGCGCGGTCGAGTGCATGTTGCCGGCCCACTCATCAAAGTCCAGACCGTGCGGATTCTCAAAAAGCGTTCCCGTGCAGCCGAGCTCTTTAGCGCGCTCGTTCATGGCCTTGACAAACGTGGCCTCGGCATCTTTGGTCTTGGGGTCGATCTTTTTGCCCACATGCTCGGCAAGCACGATGGCGGCGTCATTGCCCGAGGGAATCATCAGGCCGCGCAGGGCCTGTTCCACTGTGAGCTCGTCGCCTTTGAGCAGGCCGGCGGTCGAATTGCCCACGGTGGCGGCAGCGTTGCTCACCGTGACCTTCTCATCCATCTTGCAGTTCTCGATGGTCAAGATTGCGGTCATGACCTTGGTAATTGAGGCGATCTTGACCTGCTCGTCGGCACTGCGGGCGTAATAGACGGAACCGTTCTTGCTCATGACGATGGCGTTGGTCGCATCGATATCGGGCAGATTATCAGCCGTGATGCCGCGGGCGTCGGCGGTCTTACCGCAAACGATATCGGTCGTAAGCACCTGGGCATTGGCGATAGACGGCACGCCGGCAGCAAGGGCGACAGCGCAGGCAATGCCGGCGGTCAGTTGCGCGGAGCGCTTTACAAGAGAACTAAGGGTCTTCACAGATTTCGCTTTCGACGGGACGGTTTCTTTAGAGTTCAAAGTATATCGTTTACCGGTGCGGACAATCAGCACGCGGGCGTGCGCGGCCCATGTCTGCGCCCGAACGGACACATAGGTGCTTAAGGTCGACTTAATCGCCCACGCTTGTTGTGTGTGGCGCGCGCTGCCTCGGGCATAATGGAGCGCGAGAGGAGCACGCATGAACGAGCGCATTTTGGTAGTCGATGACGAGAAGGCCATCGCCGACCTGGTCGGTATCTACCTTACAAAAGAGGGCTTTGATGTTCAGATCGCCTATAGCGGAGCAGATGCTGCCAAGGCGATTTTAGAGCAGGAGTTCGATCTGGCGCTGCTGGACGTTATGCTGCCCGATATCGACGGCTTTGAGCTACTGCGCACCATCCGCGCTAGCCATACCTATCCCGTTATTATGCTGACGGCGCGCGATGCCCAACATGACAAGATCGAGGGTCTCTCGCTGGGTGCAGACGATTACGTGGTCAAGCCGTTCCGTCCGCTGGAGCTCATTGCGCGCGTTCATGCTCAGCTCCGTCGTTACACTAGCTACGGTAGCCGCGCACAGGCGGTGGAGTCGCCGACCATCCAGCTCGACGGCCTCGAGATCAACCGCGATGCTCGTTGTGTGACGGTGGACGGTGCACCGGTGCGTCTCACGCCCATCGAGTATTCCATCTTGCTGTATCTGGTCGAGCATCGTGGCAGCGTGGTGGCCGTGGGGGACCTGTTCCGCGCGGTGTGGAACGAGGACTTTATGCCCGGCTCCAACAATACGGTGATGGTACACATTCGCCACTTGCGCGAAAAGATCGGCGATGACGCACAAAAGCCGCGCTTTATCAAAAACGTCTGGGGCGTCGGTTACATAATCGAATAACGCCTTTGATGGTGGGGAAGTGGATATGACAAAAGACGATAGGCGGGTATTCGAGGTGCCCGATCGACTCTTTGAATACATAAGGGCGGTCGTCGACAACCGCGCACTTGCGACGGTGCTGCTCTTTTTGCTGAGTCTGCTACTCATTGGCATTGACAATATCGTTGGCATCCTGGCAGTTCTGCTCATTGGCTTCTTGCTGATCGATCGATTCGAAATCGTCCGCCGCTGCGTGGTAATCGGCGGTGCCGCGTGGACAATTACGCTGGCGATCGGGGCCATGGCGCTTGGCGGTATTGGAGAGCCCGTGTTCTTTGATGCCGCCTTTGTGTTCAACATGCTCGGCTTTGTGCTGTCGCTCGCCGTGTGTGTCCTGTTCTTTTGCGGGCGTGCCCTGTATTACCAGGGTTGTGAGCAAGGCGAGCAGCATGCCGACCGCGTGATCGCCGCTCGTATTCAGGACCGTCTGATCGATAACCCCGACACGTGGGATACCATCGACGGCGACTTTCTCGAGGTCGAGGGCGCGCTTAACCGGGCGCGCGATTGTGAGCGCAAGGTTCAACAAGCCCTGCGCGACGAATCGCATCGCAAAGATGACCTGGTTACGTACCTGGCGCACGACCTGCGTACGCCGCTCGCCAGCGTGGTGGGCTATCTTTCGCTCTTGCAGGAGGCTCCCGATTTGCCGCTTGAGCAGCGTGCACGCTTTACGGGTGTGGCGCTCGACAAGGCCCATCGGCTCGACGCGCTCATCGAGGAGTTCTTCGACATCACGCGTTTCGATTTCCACGATATCGTGCTTACCCGCGCCTACGTCGATTTGGGACTATTGCTGGCGCAGGTGGCCGACGAGTTCTATCCCATTCTCAACGAACAGCACAAGGAAGCCAAGGTTGATATCTGCGAGGACCTGACGGTGCTCGTGGACGGCGACAAGATGGCTCGCGTATTCAACAACATCATGAAAAACGCCGTTGCCTATAGCTATGAAGGCTCGACTATCACGATCGAGGCCAGGCGTTTGGGTGACGGTGGCGTACGCGTGCGATTTGTGAACCAGGGCGATCCGATCCCTGAGCCAAAGCTTAAGGTGATCTTTGAGAAGTTCTATCGCCTGGATGCAGCGCGTGCGACCAATCGCGGCGGTGCTGGGCTGGGCCTCGCCATCGCCAAGGAGATTGTTGGGGCACATGGCGGTGCCATCGCGTGCGAATCGACGCCCGAGCATACCGTCTTTACCATCGAGCTGCCCGCCGCGTAGCGTAGGCGCCTTTACAAACACCTGACAATGCGCTCACGTGCGTATGAGTCGCGATTTCTACTATCGATACTGCTGGATTGATATCGATGTGGAGGTATGCGGTATGACGGCTGCTGCGGTTATGGAGCCCACGGAGCTCGAGGAGCTAATGGAGGCGCAAGCCGAGGCTGCGCACGAGCGCGAAGTCGGGGATGCGACTCGCCCCACGGCGCAGGATCTTGCCGCCTCGCCGACACGCATCGACGTCGAGGGCCTCGACCTGTTCTATGGCGACCATCACGCGCTCAAGGACGTGTCCATCAAGATCCGCGACAAGCAGATTACCTCGTTTATCGGTCCTTCGGGCTGCGGCAAGTCAACGCTGCTGCGTTGCTTTAACCGCATGAACGACGGCATCAAGGACTGCCGCATCGAGGGCAAGATCGCGCTCGACGGCCAGGATATCCTGGGCGACTACGACATCTGCCGCCTGCGTCAGCGTGTGGGCATGGTGTTCCAGCGCCCTAACCCGTTTCCCATGAGCATCTACGACAACGTCGCGTATGGCCCGCGCGGCATGGGTGTGCGCGACCGCGCCGTGCTGGATGAGCTGGTCGAGGACTCTCTTCGTCGCGCTGCGCTATGGGACGAGGTCAAGGACAAACTCAAGGAGTCGGGGCTGGGCCTTTCGGGCGGGCAGCAGCAGCGCCTGTGCATCGCCCGCGCGCTTGCCGTGCAACCCGATATTCTTCTGATGGACGAGCCCACGAGCGCTCTCGATCCCGTGTCGACGCTGGTGGTTGAGCAGCTGGCCTGCGAGCTCAAAGAGACCTGCACGCTCGTGGTCGTTACGCACAATATGCAGCAGGCGGCGCGTATCTCCGATTCGGTCGCATTCTTTTTGCTGGGTGAGCTGGTGGAGCACGCGCCCACCGCGCAACTCTTCAAGAATCCGACCGATCCGCGCACGGCGGATTATTTGACGGGGCGTTTTGGCTGATACCATCTAGTAAAGGTACCTTTAGGGTTAAGATGCGGTCATGCCGGCCGCAAAGGGGTTCAACATGATCTATTACGTCGAGGACGATGACAACATCAGGGATTTGACGGTCTATGCGCTGCGCAAGCAGGGAATCGAGGCCGAGGGCTTTTCGTGCGATGGCGAGTTTAAGGCCGCCGTGGCGCGACGGGTACCCGATGCTGTTCTGCTCGACATCATGCTGCCCGATACCGATGGTTTGGCAATTATGCGTCGCCTGCGCGCCGACCGCCTGACGGCGACGGTGCCCATCATGATGCTCACTGCCAAGGATACCGAGCTCGATAAGGTGATGGCGCTCGATGGCGGTGCCGACGATTATCTGACCAAGCCGTTCTCGCTCATGGAGCTTGCCAGCCGTTGCCGTGCGCTGCTGCGCCGCGGCGGTATGGTCAAACAGGCGAGCGATGTGCTCAGCGTGGGCGATATCGTGCTTTCGCCCAGCCATCGCGAGGTGACCGTTGCCGGCGAGCCGCTCAAACTCACCTTGCGCGAGTTCGATTTGCTCGAATATCTTATGCGCAAGCCCGGCGTGGTCTTTACTCGCGAGTCGCTGCTGCAGAGCGTGTGGGGCTGGGATTTCGATGGTGGCTCGCGTACCGTCGACGTTCACGTGCAGACGCTTCGCCAAAAGCTCGGCGAGCGTGCCAGCGCTATCGAGACGGTGCGCGGCGTGGGTTATCGTCTGGCCGAGCCTTCCGCCGGTGGCGATGTCGAAGATGCCGGCATTGCGGACGCCGCAACGGAGGAGTAATCCGTGGTCTTCGCCCCTCAGGGAAAACACACGCTCTCGCATCGCGTGTTTGCGACGATATTTGTCTGCGCTATGTCCGTCATTTTGGCGTTTACGGTGCTGGGGGCATTCTTTGTGCAAAACACCTTGGCAGATGCCACGAGTGCCAATCTTTCGCAAGAAACCGAGCTTATTGCCGCCGCCTTAAACGAGCAGAAGGAACCCATCGCATTCTTGCGAAGCCTCGATCGCGAGGACCTTCGTATCACGCTGATCAACAGGGATGGATCGGTCGCCTATGACAACGAGGCGTCTCCTTCCACGTTGCCCAACCATGGCGATCGCCCCGAGGTCATTGAGGCCCTTGAGAGCGGTTCGGGCTCCGCGGAGCGCTCGAGCACTACGCTCGACGAGATTATGCTATATCGCGCCGTCGCCCTTGATAACGGTCAGGTTGTTCGTTTGGCACAGGCCCAGCCTGGCGTCGCGGCGATTTTGCTTTCGCTGGTGGCGCCGATGCTGCTTATCGCAGCGGCGGGCGCGGTGCTCTCGTTTTTCCTTGCGCGCCGCGAATCCCGTGCCATCATTGCGCCGCTGCAGGAGGTCGATTTGGACCACCCGCGCCGTAGCTATGAACATGCCTACACCGAGATGGTTCCCATGCTCGAGCGCATTGAGTCGCAGCGCCAGGAGCTTAAACGCCAGATGGCTGTGCTGGCCGATAACGACCGCATGCGTCGCGAGTTTACGGCCAATATCACTCATGAGCTCAAGACCCCGCTTACCGCGATTTCGGGCTACGCCGAGCTTATTGCAAGCGGCATGGTTGAAGGCGAGGACGACCTGCGCAACTTTGGCGGCCGCATCTACCGCGAGGCGGGACGCCTGGCAGCGCTCGTCAACGACATCCTCACGCTTTCCAACTTGGATGAGGCGGAGCGAGCATCCGAGGGCGAGGCGGTGCCTATTGGGTCCACGGAGCCCATCGAGCTATCTCGCGCCATTTTGACGGTGGAACAGCGTCTTGAGCAGGTTGCCCGGCAGTCGAATGTGACCATTGGGCACGAGACGAAGCCCGTGGTGATCGAAGGCGTATCGCGTCTGATCGACGAGCTGATCTATAACCTGGCAAGCAACGCCATTCGCTACAACCGATCTGGCGGTACGGTCATGCTGCGTTGTGGAACCCACGACGACGGGCGCCCGTATCTGTCGGTTGCCGATACGGGCATTGGCATTGCGCCCGAGGAGCAGGGTAAAGTGTTCGAACGTTTTTACCGCGTGGACAAGAGTCGTTCTAAGGCGCGTGGCGGAACAGGCCTGGGCTTGGCGATCGTCAAGCACGCCGCTCTGTACCATCACGCCGCGATTGACCTGTCGAGTGAACCGGGCGTGGGGACCACCGTTACGGTAACGTTTCCCGTGCAACAAGAGGGACCGTTCGCGTAGCGATATGGCAAAAACCGAGGATTAGACGATTTACCCGCGCCTCCGCTGCCGCGTTAGTCGTTGCGCAACTTACACACGGACGCTGTATCTTATGTATAGAGTTCGGACATGGCAGAAAGATACGATATTATACGAGCAGTTTTGTCGATACGAACTAGGGAAATGAAAGGCAAACTGCATGACCCTTCTTGAACTGTTCCAGCTGCTTAAAAAGCACCTCAAGCTGGTCATTGCCCTTCCGGTGGTCTGCGCGATCGCCATGGGCGTCGTCTCCTTCGCCATGATGGACAACACCTACACCGCCACGACGAGCATGTACATTCTCGCCAAAACCGATGGCGGCCAGACGAGCTACTATAACGACCTGTCCGCAAGCCAGATGCTCTCCAACGACATCGCCACCCTGCTCGATAGCGATAGCGTTAAGAGCGGTGCCGCCAAGGAGCTGGGCCTTTCCAGCCTGGACGACTATAAGGTGAGTGTTACGAGCGAGACCACGACCCGCGTCATCTCGCTGTCTGTGACCGGTGCCAGCCCCGATGGCGCCGCCGCCGTCGCTAACGCCATGGCCAACTCGGTTTCTACCGTCGCCCAGGACGTCGACGCCGCCCAGGCCGTCAACGTCATCGACAAGGCAAAGGTCCCCACCCAGCCCAGCGGCCCCAACCGCAAGCTCTACATTGCAGTTGCCGCTCTGGCCGGCCTGTTTGTCGCCGTCGCGATTGTTGTGCTGCTCGACATGCTCAACACGCGTGTCCGTTCTGTCGATGACGCCGTCGAGCTGCTCGGCGTGCCCGTCATCGGCCGTTTCCCCGTTGTGAAGGGCGGTAAGTAATCCATGGCCCGTAAAAAGAAAACCGACGACACCCTTGCCTTTGACAATGCAGCCAAGACGCTGCTCGCCAACATTCGCTTTGCGAGTGTCGATACGCCCATCAAGTCCATTACGGTGACCTCCTCCATTCCCAACGAGGGTAAGTCCACCATCGCGCTCAACCTGGCCCAGGCCATCGCAACCAGCGGCAAGAGCGTTCTGCTCGTTGAATGCGACATGCGCCACCGTACGCTTGCCAACATGCTGGGCGTCCGTCATGCCGGCGGCTTGTACGCTGTGCTTTCCGATCAGATGTCGATCGATGAGGCCGTTATCGACACCGGCCAGCCCAACCTCTTCTTCCTCGACGCCGAGCCGCGCATTCCCAATCCGGCAGACATCATTGCCTCGCGCCGCTTTGCCAAGCTTGTCGCCGCGCTGGAGGAAAAGTACCAGTACGTCATCTTTGATACTCCGCCTGTGGGTACGTTTGTCGACGCTGCCGAAGTCGCTGCGATCACCGACGGCACCATCTATATCATCCGTCAGGACTTTGCCAAGCGCAATGAGATCCTCGCTGCCTTCGATCAGCTTAACAAGGCCGAGGTCAACGTGATCGGTACGGTCATGAACTGCTGCGAGACTTCGAGTCACGACTACTACTACTCGTATTATGGCGGGGATAAGGGGCAGAACGACGCTGCGGCTGGGGCCAATCCCGCTGTCGGCGGCGCGGCTGCAACGGGCACCCCTGCGAAGGCGAAACGCTTTAAGAAATAAGCAACGACGCAGATAAGAGGGCGATATGCGAGACATCCATTGCCATATCCTGCCCGGAGTTGATGACGGCGCGGCAAACCTCGAGCAAAGCTTGGCGATGCTCGAGGCGGCTCGCGCCGTCGGCGTAACGCACATGGTGTGCACGCCGCACTGCCGGGACCCATACTTTGACTACGCCAACATGTGGGAGGCCTATCGGTTGCTGTGTGCCCATGCGGGCGATATGCAGCTCCAGATGGGCTTTGAGGTCAACTACGCCAAGCTTATGGATTTGGGCATCGAATGGTCCGATCGCCTGCACTTTGATGGGTCGAATGAGTTTTTGCTTGAGCTCTCGACACGTGCGGATTCGTATGACTTTGAGGAATACGAGAACACGATTTACGACTTGCAGTGCCGCGGTTACCAGGTGATTATTGCCCATCCCGAGCGTTATCGCGCCATTCAAAAGGACGTGGGCATTGCCGAGCGTCTGGTCGATATGGGTTGTAAGCTGCAGGCTTCGGCTGATTTTATTGCCGGCGGGCGCTTTGGTCGCGAGAAAAAGCCGGCGCAGCGCCTGTTTGACAAGGGCCTGTACAGCTTTATCGCAAGCGACGCCCACAATGTTCGTCACTACGATTACCTAGCAAAGGCGCGGGCCAAGTTTAGCGTGCGAGGCGCTCATTTTCGCTAAAATCTGTCCCTAACGTTTGCTTTGAACGGAGGGGCGACCATGGATATTCAAATCAAGGCGGGATGCTTTGAGGATGCAGCGCTGGTGCGCCGCGCCGTCTTTGTGGACGAACAGGGTTACGAAATCGAGTTCGACCAGATCGATGAGGCTTCTGACTGCATTCATGTGACGCTGTACGTGGATGGTCAACTCACCGGCTGCTCGCGCGTGTTTCCCGAGGAACTGGAGCGCGCGGCAGATGCAGAGGCTCCGGTTTCGCCGGCGTGCGACTTGGACGAAGCCGTTGCGGCGGGGGAGACCTATATTATGGGGCGCGTCGCCGTGCTGTCCACCATGCGCCGTCGCGGTCTGGCAAGCAAGATTGTCGAAGCCAGCGAAGCTGCTGCGCGCGATGCCGGCGCCAAGCTCATAAAGTTGCATGCACAGGAGTACGTGCTGCCGCTCTACGTCAAGGCGGGCTACACGCAGATCGCGCCGGTGGACTACGAAGACGAAGGCCAGCCTCATGCCTGGATGGCCAAGCGCATGGGCGACAGATAGGGACGTTCCTTTTCTGTTGGCAGTTGGGGACACTCCTTGGCAATCGACGCATGGGTGTTCCAACATACAGTTTTTCGATTCCGTATGTATATATGCGCGCTAATGGGTTATAAAATCTAAGTCTGAACATAGCAGGTCTGCAATGCGGCTCGGGCAACCGGGCCGTTTTTGCGGGCAGGGGTAGCGCGAAAGGACTGCATATGCGTCAATTTAAGACCGAGAGCAAAAAACTGCTCGACCTTATGATCAATTCCATCTACACCAATAAGGAAATCTTCCTGCGCGAGCTTATCTCCAACGCGAGCGATGCTGTCGACAAGCTCAACTTTAAGAGCTTGCAGGACCCGAGCGTCAAGCTCGACCAGGGCGACCTGGCTATTCGCGTCTCCTTTGATAAAGACGCCCGCACCATTACCATCTCAGATAACGGCATTGGCATGACCGCCGAGGAGCTCGAGCGCAATCTGGGCACCATCGCCCATTCCGGCTCTGAGGAGTTTAAGACCGAGAACGCCGAGCAGCAGGGCTCCGATGTCGACATCATCGGTCAGTTTGGCGTGGGCTTCTACTCGGCCTTTATGGTCGCCAGCCATGTGAAGGTCGTGAGCCGCGCCTACGGCGAGGATGTCGCCCATGTGTGGGAGTCGGACGGTCTTGAGGGCTACACCATCGAGGACGGCGAGCGCGCCGAGCACGGTACCGATGTCATTCTGACGCTGCGTGAGAACGAGAAGCTCGACGCCGACGGCGAGGCCGAGTCCTACGATCGCTTCCTGACCGAGTGGGGCCTCAAGAGCCTGATTCAGCAGTACAGCAACTATGTGCGCTACCCGATTCAGATGATGGTGTCCAAGAGCCGTCAAAAGCCCAAGCCCGAGGATGCGCCGGAGGATTACAAGCCCGAGTACGAGGACTACCAGGAGCTTGAGACTGTCAACTCCATGACGCCGATCTGGAAAAAGCGAAGCTCCGACGTTGAGCAGAAGGATTACAACGAGTTCTACAAGTCCACGTTCCATGACTTTGACGATCCCGCGCGCACCATCAGCTTCCATGCCGAGGGTACGCTCGAGTACGATGCACTGCTGTTTGTGCCGGGTCGCGCCCCGTTCGATCTGTACAGCAAGGACTACGAGAAGGGCCTGGCGCTCTATAGCTCCAACGTGCTGATTATGGAGAAGTGCGACGACCTGCTGCCCGACTACTACAACTTTGTGCGCGGTGTCGTGGACTCTGCCGACGTGACGCTCAATATTTCGCGTGAGACGCTGCAGCAGAACCGTCAGCTCAAGGCCATCGCCAAGCGTGTGGAAAAGAAGATCACCGCCGACCTTGAGGATATGCGTGACAACGACCGCGAGGCCTACGAGAAGTTCTTTGAGAACTTTGGCCGCGGTCTTAAGTACGGCATCTACTCGAGCTATGGCATGAAGGCCGATGAGCTCGCCGATCTGTTGCTGTTCTGGTCTGCCAAGGAACAGAAGATGATTACCCTGGCCGAGTATGCCAAGGGCATGCCCGAGGATCAGAAGGCCATCTACTACGCCGCCGGCGACTCGCGTGAGCGCTTGGCCAAGATGCCCGTGGTAAAGGGCGTGCTCGACCGCGGCTATGACGTGCTGCTGCTGACGCAGGACGTGGATGAGTTCACCTTCCAGGCTATGCGTGAGTACGTTGCCGCCGATATGCCCAAGATCTACGAGGACGATGCTGCCCGCGAGGCTGCCGAGAAGGCCGTGGCCGATGGTGCCGAGCCCGAGGTTGAGGATCGTCACCTGGAGCTCAAGAACGTCGCAACCGGTGATCTTGACCTGGCGACCGAGGACGAGAAGAAGGAGGCCGAGGACGCCACCAAGGAGAACGAGGACCTCTTTAACGCCATGAAGGAGGCACTCGGCGACAAGGTCGAGAAGGTTGCCGTCTCTGCGCGCCTGACCGATGCTCCCGCGTGCATCACCACCGAGGGTCCGCTTTCGCTCGAGATGGAGAAGGTGCTTCAGAAGGGTCCCGAGGGCACGCCCGACGGCATGCCCAAGAGTCAGCGCGTGCTCGAGCTCAACGCCAAGCACCCGGTCTTTTCCAAGCTCGTCGCCGCTCAGAAGGCGGGCGACGCCGACAAGATCAAGCAGTACTCCGGCCTGCTCTATGACCAGGCCCTGCTGGTCGAGGGTATTCTGCCCGAGGACCCCGTGGCCTTCGCGGCAGCTGTTTGCAACTTGATGTAGTTCGGGGATACAGCACCGTAACTAGATTAGAACGAGAGTGGATAATCTCCCACTTTTGGCTCGAATGCGGGCTTGAAGTGGGAGATTTTCCACTCTCGTTTCCTTTTGAATGATCCCTTGGGAATGATCCCTTGGGGACGTAGGAAAACGGATCACCGAGGGGGTCGGTCTGATCCGGTGATCCGTTTTCCTTCGTCCCCAAGGGATCAATTATTTGTCGGGGTTGTGGTTTTGTGACCTGCTGAAATTAAAGATACTGTACAACTGCACGTTAATTCGTCTTCGTAGTATATTGCTACCCGCAAAACTCAATACCATTGTGCTCTGAGACGCTAAAGCGCCTACGTACAATGGTTATCGATAGTACGATTCGATTCAACGACAGGATGGATGGTCCAAGCGTGAGTCTCGGCAGCAAACTATCCAATGCAAAGGTGTCCTTTGCGATATTTAAGCGCGACATTAAGCGACTGCTTGTGAACCCCGTCGCCCTGGTGGTTACCCTAGGCGTGTGCGTTATTCCCTCGCTGTATGCCTGGTATAACATCGTGGCAAACTGGGATCCGTATGGAAACACCCAAGGCATCAAGATTGCTATCGCCAACAACGATCGAGGCACCCAAAACGACTTGGTGGGTGAGCTCAACGCTGGCGACAAAGTGGTCGACCAGCTCAAGGAGAATCATCAGTTGGGCTGGACGTTCGTCGACTCGACGGCCGATGCCAAGGAGGGCGTCGAGAGCGGCGAGTACTATGCCGCTATCGTGATTCCCAAGAACTTCTCGGATAACCTGGTTTCGATGCTCGACGGCAACTACCATCAGCCCAAGCTCACGTACTACGTCAATGAGAAGAAGAGCGCCATTGCGCCCAAGGTTACCGATACCGGTGCAAACACCATCGAGGAGCAGATCAACTCGGAATTTGTCTCTACGGTAGGCAAGACTGTTGCCGGTATCGCCAAGGATGCCGGTGTCGATTTAAAGGACAAGGCAACCCAGACTCAGGACTCGCTGGCAAGTTCGGTGTCCGAGGCGTCCGACACCTTGGGCGAGGTGCGCGATTCGATTGGCGATATGAATGCCGCCATCGATAAGACGAGTGGCGCTATCGCCTCGGCTGATGCGGCACTTGCCGGCTTGCAAGGCCAGGCACCGTCGCTGACGCAGGCGATCTCCCAGGGCAACGACCTGCTGGGTGAAGCTCGCACCACGGCAAGCAACTCTATCGCCTCGCTCTCCAAGGCGCTCTCGGAAGGCAGCCTTGCGCTCACCAAGACGTCGGCCTCCGCGAACGCTGCCATCGGCAAGCTGACGGGCACGGTCACATCTACGACCACCCGCATCGACAACTCGCTCGAGTCTCTCCAAGCGACGATCGACCACAATAAGGCCGTTATCGGGCACTTGGAAATTCTCGTCAATGACACGTCGACGGGTTCCAAGGAAATTGACGCGCGCATTGTATCGACCATCGATTTGCTCCGCGAGCAGAATGAAAAGCTTCAGAGCATCAAGGACGGTCTGTCCGCGCAGTCGAGCGCCATGGCGAATGACGCAGCGGCTGTTTCGGGTGCCAGTGACGCTATCAATAACGCAATTCATACCGGTGCGACCAACCTTGGCCAGGCCCAGACGGACCTGGGTCAAAACGCGCTGCCGAAGGCCTCGAGCGCGCTTGATTCATTTGCCGCCGTCTCGGGTGATCTGACGGGAATCGTATCTGGCCTTACGCCCACGATTGCAAGCGCGCGCGGTACGCTTTCGCAGCTTAACGCTGCGCTCAGCCAGGCCAAGACCACGCTGTCTCAGACCGATTCCTCGCTTGCCAAGGTTCAGGACAAGCTTGCGACCGCAGCCAACGACATCGCGGCGCTGCAGACCTCCGAGTCTATGGGCGAGCTCGCCGACCTTATGGGCGTCGATGTCAATGACGTGGCAGATTTCATGGCCTCTCCGGTCGAGCTGACGTCCAAGTCGATCTATCCGGTCAAGAGCTTTGGCTCGGGCATCGCTCCCTTCTACACCAATCTGGCGCTTTGGGTGGGCGGTTACGTACTCATCGCCATCTACAAGCTCGAGGTCGATCGCGAGGGCATCGGCAGCTTTACGGCGCGCCAGGGCTACTTTGGCCGCTGGTTGCTCCTGGTGATCCTGGGCGCGTTGCAGGCCATCATCGTTACGGTAGGCGATCTGGTGATTGGCGTGCAGTGCGTCAGCCCGCTGCTGTTCGTGCTGGGCGGCATCGCCATTTCGTTCACCTACGTCAATATCATCTATGCGCTGTCCACCACGTTTAAGCATATCGGCAAGGCTATCGGCGTCATTCTCGTCATCGTGCAGATTCCGGGTTCGTCGGGCATGTACCCCATCGAGATGATGCCCGGCTTCTTCCAGTGGCTGCACCCGCTGCTGCCCTTTACCTACGGCATCAATCTGCTGCGCGAGACGGTCGGCGGCATGTACTCGTTCAACTACCTGTTCAACCTGTGCATCCTGGGCGTGTTCTTGATCGTGGCGCTCTTTATCGGCCTGCAGCTGCGTCCGCTGCTGCTCAACCTTAACCTGCTCTTTGATAAACAGCTCTCCACGACCGGTATGATGATTTGCGAGTCCAACGACCTGCCGCGCCAGCGCTACTCGCTGCGCACGGCCATGCGCGTCATGCTCGATTCCGATTCGTACCGTCGCGAACTGCTCGATCATGCGGTCGCCTTTGAACATCGCTACCCGTACTACATCAAGGGCGGTTTTGCCGCCGTGGTGGGCGTTCAGGTCCTGCTCTTTGTCCTGTCGACGGTTCTCGATATCGACAATAACGGCAAGATCATCCTGCTTGTCATTTGGATCATCTCGGTTATTGCCATCTGCGGCTGGCTTATCAATATCGAATATATCCGAGCGAGCCTCAATACCCAGATGCGCATCTCGGCGCTTTCGGATGAGGACCTGCGTCGCGAGATGCGCGAACACACGGCCGCCATTCCTGCCGCCCGCCACATGTTTGGCCTCAACGCCAGCGAGCGTGGTGCCAAGGGCGTCGATCAGTCCACGGGCCGCTTGCCGCATATAGGCTCGCACCATAAATCTCAGGGCAGCGACAGCACAGCCACAAATGATGGAGATACCACCGCGCTCGGCAAGCACTCCAAAGGAGGTGAGGCATAAATGAAGAACATCCTGCATCTGTTTAAGCGCGATGTCCAAAACGTGTCTCGCTCCGTAATCGGCTTGGTTGTCGTGATGGGCCTCATTATCGTGCCGTGCCTGTACGCGTGGTTTAACATCGCCGGCAGCTGGGATCCGTACGGCAACACCGGCAATCTTAAGATCGCCGTGGTCAACACCGATGAGGGTTACGAGAGCGATCTGATCCCCGTCGAGGTCAACGTGGGCGAAAACGTGACCGCCACCCTGCGCGGCAACGAGAACTTCGACTGGGTTGTGCTCAACGATCGAGAAAAGGCCATCGAGGGCGTCAAATCGGGCGCATACTATGCGGCTGTCGTTATCCCTAAGACGTTTAGTGCCGATATGATGACGCTCTTTTCGACCGACGTTAAGCATGCCGATATCGAGTTTTACGAGAATCAGAAGGCCAACGCCATCGCGCAGATCGTGACCGAGAAGGGTTCGAGCGCCGTTCAAAGCCAGGTTAACGAAACTTTTACCGAGACCATTACGAACATCGGTCTTAAGACGGTGTCCAGCCTGCTCGATTACATGAGCACCGACCAGGTCAGCAACTTTATCGCCAACCTGTCCTCGACGCTCGGCGATTCGGTCCAGGACCTGCAGGACGTTCAGGCCAGCGCAACGTCGCTTGCGGGCATTTTGAGCTCCACGTCCGATTCGCTGACGTCGGCGAGCGGTATGCTCCAGCAGACGGGTACGGTCGATGAGTCGACCAAGCAGTTGATGGAGCACGCCAAGAGCGGCATCAATGATTCCAAGGAAGCGCTCAAGGCCGCCAACGATGCCGTTGACGCGGCGATTGACGGAAGCGCGGGCTCGTTCGAGAACGTGTCCGCCGAGCTCGCGAAGGCGTTCGATGCCGCGAACCAGCATGTCGACCTTACGGTGTCCCAACTCAACGATGCCGCTGCGGCTCTCAATGCGCGCGCCAAGGATATCGATGCGACGGCCGATCAGCTCCGCAGCCTTGCCGACCAGGTGAACGATGAGAATTTGAAGGACGGCCTCAAGTCCGCCGCGACGTCGCTGGGCAGAATCGCCGTTGAGTACCGCAACAATGCCAAGGATCTGGCGGCCACCGCGAAGTCTCTCTCCGATAGCATGGCCGAGGTCAACAACTCGCGTGCCGAGGTCGATCAGGCCATCGCCGATGCCAAGGCCGGCATCGCGGGCGCCAAATCCGATTACGATTCCACGTTCTCGGTTAAGGCCAAGGAGCTCAAGAAGACGGTTTCGGGCATCCTGGACTCGCTCGATGGCATCTCGGGCGATCTGGATAGCGCCGTAGACGGCCTGACCGACGCATCCGGTTCGCTGGCAAAGGGCCTCTCCAAGGCTGCAAAGTTGGTCAACAAGGCTTCCGATCAGCTGGGCGAGGCGTCGGACAAGATCAGCGCGTTTAAGGACGAGCTCGACGGCGCCTTGATGTCGGATGACCTCGCTACGATCAAGACGATGATCGGCAATGATCCCGAGGGTCTGGCCGTGTCGCTTTCCGGCCCCGTCGCGCTCGACCGCAAGCCGGTCTATCCGATTCGCAACTACGGTTCGGCCATGGCACCGTTCTACACGATTCTGTCGCTATGGGTCGGCTCGATCGTACTGGCAGCCATGATGAAGGTCTCGGTCGACGATGAGCTTATCAACGAGCTTATCCCCGTGCGCCTGCACGAGATCTACCTGGGCCGCTACCTGTTCTTTGGCGGTCTGGCTCTGCTGCAGGCAACGCTCGTGTGTGCGGGCGACATCCTGTTCTTTGGCATTCAGTGCGACAACCCGCTGCAGTTTGTGCTGGCGGGCTGGGTCGCGAGTCTCGTGTTCTCCAATATCGTCTACACGCTTACGGTGTCGTTTGGCGATATCGGCAAGGCTTTGGCCGTTGTGCTGCTGGTCATGCAGGTCGGCGGTTCGGGCGGTACGTTCCCCATCGAGATGACCGGCCCTGTGTTCCAGGCGATCTATCCGTTCTTGCCGTTCACTCACGGCATCAACGCCATGCATGCCGCCATGGCTGGCGCCTACCATATGGAGTACTGGGTTGAGCTGGGCATTCTGGCGAGCTATCTGATTCCGTCGCTGGCCCTGGGCGTCGTCTTCCGCCGCCCGGTCATCAAAGCCAACGATTGGATCATCGAAAAGCTGGAGAGTACTAAATTAATCTAGCGCAACAATGTAAACGCTGATGCCGCGGCAATGTCAGCGAGCGAGCCGCATTTGCGCCAAGGTGACGTGAAATGAAAGGGCGCTGACCTTCTGGTCGCGCCCTTGAAATTGA
>UQXT01000005.1 GCA_900545075.1 uncultured Collinsella sp.
ACAAATCCAAGTTAGACCATTTCAAATGGTTCGATGTCTGCCCGGATGCGACACTCGGAAGTGTCCATCCTCGCAGTATCCGGTTCTCAAGGTGCACGCCTGCGCGGCTCATCCGGTTCGACCGGGCCGCGCGGCAAGGAGATATATTGCCAGACCGCGAAGCGATGTGGGACGTCAATTCCACTCTTCACAAGTCCTACACAATACATCGCTTTCTATGCTTGATAGAAAAGCCAATGCGAATCTACCGCATACATCAGATGATGACCCTTTGGTTTTGGAATATATAGAAATCGGTCACCTGTAAGGAAGTATCTACCCGCGCATTTATATGGATAAACCCGCAATTGATAAAAAAGGGAGCGCCGCGCACAACGCGACACTCCCCTAGCGATTCAAGAGAATCTATTAGGCCTCGAGAGCCTTCTTGGCGATGGTAGCCAGCTCGTTGAAGGACTCGATGTCCTCGTAAGCCATCTGAGCCAGGACCTTGCGGTCGAGCTCGATGCCGGCAACCTTCAGGCCGTGCATGAACTGAGAGTAAGAGATGTCGTTCAGGCGAGCAGCAGCGTTGATACGAGTGATCCAAAGAGAACGGATCTCGCGCTTCTTGTTGCGGCGATCACGATACTGATACTGCAGGGAGTGCTGGACCTGCTCTTTAGCATGCTTGTAAGTACGCGAAGCGGCACCGTAGTAACCCTTCGCACGGTGCATAACGGTACGGCGCTTCTTCTTGGCGGCAACAGCGCGCTTAATACGTGCCATGTTCTATCAACTCCTAGACGGTAAAACGAAAAACGGGAACGCGAACTTAGGCGAGACGCGACTTGATGACCTTGCGGTCGGCAGCGGCGATCTCGGTCTCCTGACGGAAGCCACGCTTACGCTTGGTGGACTTCTTGCTCAGGATGTGGCTCTTGAAAGCCTTGGCGCGCATAAGCTTGCCGGTACCAGTCTTGCGGAAACGCTTCTTGGTGCCGCTGTGGGACTTCATCTTAGGCATGAAATACTCCTTAATCGGTTACAGAACACTAGTTACTTGGTATCGCTTGCCGCTTTATCCTCATCAAAGGCGCCCTTAATCGGGGCGAGCAGCATAAGCATGTTACGGCCTTCCATCTTAGGCTTGGACTCGACCGTAGCGTAAGGCTTAAGATCCTCGGCGAGACGCTCGAGAACGTTAAGACCCTGCTCCGGGTGAGCCATCTCACGGCCGCGGAACATGATGGTGATCTTAACGCGTGCGCCCTTCTTGAGGAAACGCAGAACGTGGCCCTTCTTGGTCTCGTAGTCGCCAACGTCGATCTTGGGTCGGAACTTCATTTCCTTGACCTCGACCTTGGACTGGTTCTTACGAGCGGCCTTAGCCTTCATGGCCTGCTGGTACTTGAACTTACCGTAGTCCATGACCTTGCAGACCGGCGGCTCCGCGTTGGGAGCGATCTCGACCAGGTCGAGACCCTGATCGTCAGCAACGCGCTGGGCATCGCGGATGGCGAACAGGCCGAGCTGAGAGCCATCGACGCCAATCAAACGGCACGAAGATGCGGTGATCTCGTCGTTGATGCGGGTGTCATCAGACTTAGCTATTTTCCCTACCTCCATTCATAAAAAAATAACCCGGCGCTTCTCAGCAACCAGGTCGTACACATAGACATCCTCGGTATGAGGAAGGGAATCTAGGTTGTATGACCAGTCAGCTGCTCATTGGCGCCAAAAGGTGGGAACCCTCGGGTTCCTCTTTAGGGCATTGCGGGAACAACGCCTTGCGAATAATAACACGTACCGCGCGTTATCACATTACGTACACGAAAAAGGGGGCCTTGACCCCCTTGAACGCTCACTTGCATGTATGGTGCCCGAGGCGAGACTCGAAGGGCCTTCGCTTCGCGAAGCCCCGGGCTTCGGGCGCACGGCGCCCTCGCCACGCTCCGCTACAAACAGGCCACAGGCCTGTTTGCTTAACGCTCCGCGCGCTCACGCGAGTTCGGCACGAAAAAAGGGGGGTCTTGACCCCCTTGAACGCTCACTTGCATGTATGGTGCCCGAGGCGAGACTCGAACTCGCACGTTGTTGCCAACGGTGGATTTTGAGTCCACTGCGTCTGCCAATTCCGCCACTCGGGCACGTAATGCGTGAGTTAGTTTATCACAGCTTTCTGTTGATTAGTCCGAAAATGGAACTTCGAGCATTTCGATAAGCTCAACCTTGCGCAACATCTCCCGCTTACGACATCCACGCCCATCAACCGAGGCCTCGCCCATCTGGTTGTCATAGGGATCCTCGCGCATGCCATCGAAAGCAGGCACAAATTCAGCCTGGAATCGATTGTTGGCCACCATACGCCACGGGTCGAGGTTGCCAAAGTAGTGCTGGCGACGCCACTCCTCCCCCATCCTGCGCGCCGAGGAACCAAACGATACGTCGGCGTTAAGCCAACCGGTCTGTGGCGTATAGAACTCAGCCCAATCGTGCGGCCCCACCGAATCGGGAGCAACATACAGGCCGCTCTGCCAACGGGCAGGCACGCCCGCGATGCGGCACATGGTGATAAACGTGAGCGCCATAACGCCGCAATCGCCGCGTAAAGAATGCGCACAGTCGTCGGCAATAGATCCCAAAAGCAGGTACGGTGGCTGATAGCGATAGTCGATATGCTGTGTCAGGTAATCATAGATAGCACGAGCGCGATCGAGCGGATCCTCGAGCCCGTCAACAACACGCTCCGTCAACTGTCGCAGGTACGGCGTAAACGCAATGTGCGGACGGTCCTCGGAAGTGTCCACGGGCAGCGGCGTGTCCATGCACGTATGCGATGGGAGCGCGCCACCATAGATATCGCAATAGGCGGCATCTATGTGATAGCGATAGGTCACCGAGAATGAATGTTCAGTCGAAGATGTCCAAGAGGCAGTACGAGCCGAAACGTTTTCAGAGGCAACGGTACCCCCCGACGTCATATCGAGAACCTCGATTTGAGACTGTTGACAACAGGCGGCGGCAACGGGCAGCCACGCGCGAACAGCTTCTCCCTTCAGAGCCCCGGGGACAGACACGGATGCCTTAAGCGTGATGGCACGAGTCAACCCGTTTTGCGACTCCATCTCCCTGAGCATCTGGTTACGCAGCGCGATGCCGTCCGCAGAATCGGGACGCAGGCCCGGAACCTCCTTGGGGTACACGCGAAGCGAATCGAGGAAGTTGTCGAGAACGAACAGCTCGCCATCGATAAAGCGCCAGTCAATACGCTTACGGTCAATCAGATCGTCAAACTGCTCCTCAGTAAACTCAGGCCACTCCTCGCGAATCATCGCAATAGCCCGATCGCGCGACACCGAAAAATGAAGCGGCGTCTCGAGCATGCGATACCGCTCGGCACGAACACAAGCAGTCAGCGAAGGCTCAGGGCTCTGCTCCAGAAGGCGATCGCAGGCAGCAACAGCCTGCGTCAAATAGCCGGCATCCTTGAGACGAAGAATCTCGGGCGGCAGTCCAATATCGAGATGACGAAAGTCATTACAGCAAACATCAACAGAGCAACCAACAGGACCCTCGTCAATAACCTTCCCATCCGAAGGCAGCACATCAATAACAGCCATACCAAAACTCCAAGTCACTAGAACGCTTGAAGCCCATTGTAGCAAGATAAAAAAGAAAGCCCCAATAAAGGAACCCTCAACACCGATAAACGGTACCCATTAAAAATGAATTCAGCCCAGTAACCCTGCGGCGTTAAACGAAGGAAGCCCCGTCTCCCGGAACTGTTTCCTTGGCGCGACTTCTGGCGAAGCCAGGTGAGCGCAAAGGAAACAGTGTAGGGGGACGGGGCTTCCGGCGGGAAGTTTAGCGACGCTTACGCCTTGTTGACGGAGCCAAACTCCTCCATGAGCTCCTTGGTGCGGGCAACGATGTTGTCGCGACCAGGCTTGAGGAGCTTGCGGGGGTCAAAGCCCTTGCCCTGCTGATCCTTGCCAGCCTCGATGTACTCACGGACGCCCTTGGCGAAGACGAGCTGCAGGTCGGTGTTGACGTTGATCTTGGAGATGCCCAAGGAGATGGCCTTCTTGATCTGATCCTCGGGGATGCCGGTGCCACCGTGCAGGACGAGGGGCAGGTCGCCGGTCTGGGCCTTGATCTCGCCCAGACGCTCGAAGGAAAGGCCGGCCCAGTCGGCGGGATAGACGCCGTGGATGTTGCCAATGCCGCAGGCGAGGAAGTCGACGCCCAGGTCAGCAATCTGCTTGCACTCAGCGGGGTCAGCGAGCTCGCCGTTGGAGGTCACGCCGTCCTCGGTGCCGCCGATGCCGCCGACCTCGGCCTCGATGGACATGCCCTTGGAGTGGGCAAGCTCAACGAGCTCCTTGGTGCGGTCGAGGTTAAGCTGGAAGGTCTCCTCGTGAGAGCCGTCATACATGATGGACGTGAAGCCGGCCTCGATGCACTTGAAGCAGTCCTCGTAAGAACCGTGATCGAGGTGAAGGGCGACGGGAACGGTAACGCCCGTGGCCTCGACGGCAGCCTTGACCATGTCGGCGCAGACCTTGAAACCGCCCATCCACTTAGCGGCACCAGCGGTGCACTGAAGGATCAGCGGAGACTTGGCCTCCTCGGCGGCCTGGAGAATAGCCAGGGTCCACTCGAGGTTGTTGGTGTTGAAGGCACCGAGAGCGTACTTGCCGGCCTCGGCCTTCTTGAGCATGTCTGCTGCGTTGACGAGCATAAAAGAAACCTCCTGTAAGGTTGCTCCGATAACGCCTGAGATTTTACCACGGCGTACCCGAGCATAAACGTTCGTTTGTTCACGAATATCGTCCAAACAGACTTTTTTTGACCGTTTGCCCTACGGAATCGACCCGTTGGGGAAAAATAGCTTGACGTTTGGACGCTTCTCGTGCTTTAGAAGCTGACTATAAAGCTACACCTGCATGAAAGGGTTCTGCATGAGCTCGCGTGCCATGGTGGTCGAATCGCCATGGCCGGTTAGGCAAACGGTATCGGGCGGGAGAAGCCGGGCGAGCTTGGAGAGCGAGCGCAGAATCGCCGCCTCGTCGCCACCGGCAAGATCGGTGCGACCGTGGCTGCCCGGGAACAGGGTGTCGCCAACAAAGGCGATGCTTCCCTGCTCGGTGACGGCGAACAAGACGATCCCGCCCGGCGTATGCCCTGGTGTCTCGATCACCTGCAGGCAGATATCGCCCACCTCGATAGCATCGCCCTCGGCGAGTAGGCGCGTCGGCTCCCCGGGGTCGGGCGTCTCAATGCCCCACATAGCTCGCTGTTCCTCGATGTTCGCATGCGGCACCGCCACATCCTTGGCACACAGCTCATACTGGCAGCCCTCGCCAACGGTGGTTCGCACGCCGGCAACACCACCAACATGATCGGCATGGCCATGAGTGCAAACGGCGCCAAGCACGCGTACGCTGGGATGCTCGGCTCGAATATGCTCCACCAGGCGCTCGCCTTCCCATGCGGGGTCGATAATCACGCACTCATTGTCCGAAATAACAGCATAGCTATTGGTCTGAATGGGACCGTTTACGAGCGTCTCGATCTCGACCGATCCCTTGGGAGTTACATCCAAGGACACAGCACTCATGTCCCTCTCCTCTCTATAGAACTCGAGGCATCAAACGATGCCTCGAGTGTAGCGAATATCGATAATATGGCGCGTTCGTCGCGACTAAATGCGGCGCTTAAGCTGGGCTCCACCCTCGCCGGGCATCAGGCGGCGCGCGTCGTAGACCGAGTCAACGCTGCTGATAGAGGCCAGCAGCGGATCCAGACCACTCGCGTCCGAGATCTCGACCATGAAGCGCAGGGTTGCAATACCCTCGCGGTTGGTCGACGTGGCGGCAGAAAGGATATTGCCGCCCGCATCGCCAATGGCAATGGTGACATCCTTGAGAAGGCCCATGCGGTCCAGGCACTCGACCACGATCTCGACCTGGAAGAGGGTGTCGGCAGCGCCGTCCCACTCCACTTCGATCATGCGCTCGGGATGCTCCATAAGACCCTTGACGTTGGGGCAGTTGGCGCGATGCACCGAAACGCCACGACCGCGCGTGATGAAGCCGACGATATCGTCGCCCGTCACCGGATTGCAGCAATGCGCCAGACGGACCAGCAGGCCGCTGTTGCTCTCGCCCTTGACGATAATGCCGTTGCTGGCGCTCTTACCGCGCTTTTGCGGCTTGCGGTTGGAGCCTCGGGCCGGCTGCTTGACGACCTCGGCGATAGCCTCGGCTTTGGTGAGCTGTTCCTCGGGCTTGGGGTCCAAGATTTGCTCGACCTTGTTACCCACAGCGCGCGGGGCAACCTTGCCTGCGCCGACGGCGGCAAACAGGTCCTCGAGCTGCTTGTAGTTAAACTGCTCCGCCACGGCGTTGAGCGCACGCGTGGATCGCGGCGTAGAGATGCCATACCCGCGCTTGCGCAGGTCCTTGGCCAGTATGTCGCGGCCGGCAGCAGCGTCATCGTCTTTGGTCGCGGCGGCAAAGTAACGGCGGATCTTTGACTTGGCGGAAGGTGTCTTAACGATCTTGAGCCAATCACGCGACGGCTTGGAACTCTTGTTGGTCAAGATTTCAACGCGGTCGCCCGTCTTGATCTCGTGCGTGAGCGGGGCCACCGCACCGTTGATCTTAGCGCCGACGCAGTGGTTGCCCACCTCGGTGTGGACGGCGTAGGCAAAGTCGAGCGGCGTGGAGCCGGCACGAAGCGCCATGACCTCGCCCTTGGGCGTAAAGACGAAGATCTCTTGATCGAAGAGGTCGACCTTCAGCGAGTGCAGGTATTCCTTGGCATCGGTAATCTCGTCAGACGCCGCCCAGTCGAGTGAGTGCTTGAGCCAGTTAATTTGATCGTCCAGACGCTGCGCATCGTTGGTCTTGGAGGCAGACGATCCGCCCGACTTCTTATACAGCCAGTGGGCAGCGATGCCATACTCGGCCTGCTCGTGCATTTCGTAGGTTCGAATCTGAATCTCGAGCGGACGGGCCGTGGGGCCGATAACCGTCGTGTGAAGCGATTGGTAGTTATTGACCTTGGGCATGGCGATATAGTCTTTAAAGCGACCGGGCATGGGATGCCACAAGGTATGCACGGCACCAAGCGTGGAATAGCAATCGCGCACCGAATGAGTGATGACGCGCAGCGCCACCAGGTCGTAAATCTCGGAGAACTCCTTGCCCTTGCGCTTCATCTTTTGATAGATGGACCAATAGTGCTTGGAACGACCGTTGATCTGAAAGCCCTCAAGACCAATGCGATTGAGCTCATCGGTGAGCGTCTTGATGGTCTCGGCCAGATAACGCTCGCGAACCTCGCGCGACTCGGATACCATGCGCGCGATGCGCTGGTAGGCATCGGGCTCCAAGTAGAAGAAGGACAGGTCCTCGAGCTCCCACTTGATAGAGCTCATGCCCAGGCGGTCGGCCAAGGGCGCGTATACGTCCATGGTCTCGCGCGCCTTAAACAGACGGCGGTCCTCACGCAGGGCGGCAAGCGTACGCATGTTATGCAGGCGGTCGGCGAGCTTGACGATGATGACGCGAATGTCCTTGGACATGGCAAGGAACATCTTGCGCAGCGTGAGGGCCTGCTTCTCGTCCATGCTGTCGACTTCGATGTTGGTAAGCTTGGTCACGCCGTCGACGAGTTCTGCCACGGTTTCGCCAAACAGGCCGGAAACATCGGTAAGCGAGGTCTCGGTATCCTCGACGGTATCGTGCAGCAGCGCGGCGCACACCACATCGCAGTCCATCTTGAGGTCGGCCAGAATGATGGCAACCTCGACGGGATGGTTAATGTACATCTCGCCCGAACGGCGCTTTTGGTTGCAGTGCTTCTCGGCGGCAAAGCAGTAGGCCTGCTCCACCTTGGAGAAGTCCTCCTCATTCATATATTTGAGGCACAGGCGCTCCAGCTTGTCGTAGCTGTCCGCCATAATCTCGGACGGCAGCTCATCGGCATGCTTATAGTGCTCCATCTCCGAAAACGGCTGGAGGGTGGAATCATGGGCGATACGGGCTGCGGCATCCATCGAGGTCCCCTTCCCCTAGGCCCGCGGTACGATCGGGCGGTTAACTTTGGCTAGCATATCAGAAGCGCACGAATCGAGTGCCCAGCTCCGAAAAGCCGTGAACTCCATGCGCGAGCGCAAGCCCTCCAAATAGCGAATTGACCTGCTTAATTGCACGCGACCGGGGTTTTCTGCCATTGAGATGCGACGCGTATCGTCAAACCCCGAAACGCGACAGAAACCAAGCTCTTCGAAGATTCCCAGGCCACTTGCCACCGAGCGCTCATCGACCGGCGTGCGCGCGTCGATTGCAAGGCACATCTGCGCAATGTCGATATCACTTGCGCAGAATGAATCGTCCCCTGTCTTGCCACGGTTGGAGCGCCACATGGTCTGCAGCGCACGATAGAGCGTGACGAGCTCATCGCGCTCGGGCGCGTAACAATCGAGCAGGCGCTCGTTAATGCGAGCGTCGCGCGACGAATAGAGCAGGTGAATCACGGCAGGCTGTCCATCGCGACCGGCACGGCCACTCATCTGGTTAAACTCAATCGCACCAAACGGCATGTGGTAGAGCACGACATGACGGATATCGGGCAGGTTGACGCCCTCACCGAAGGCCGAGGTTGAAACGATGCAGCTGAGACTTCCGTCTCTAAAGGCTTCCTCAACACGGCGGCGATCGGAGCGCGCAAGCCCGGCGTTATAGAACGCAATATGGGTCGCGCAGTCGGGCACGCGTTTGCGCAACGTCTTGGCAAGCGCCACGGACTGGTCGCGTGAGTTCACGTAGATAACGGTCTTCTCCCCCGTCGCCACGATCGACACCAGGCGATTTTCGCGGCTCGCAAGGTCTCGGTCGTCCTCGAGTTGCAGGTTCTCGCGAACGGTCTCGTCGACCACCGTCCTGGTAATCGGCAATACACGAGCAAGCTCCGCCACGACCGGGGCCGTCGCGGTAGCCGTTGCCGCCATGACAACGGGGTCGCCCAGGGCTTTGAGAATATCGGGCATGTCGAGGTATGCGCTCCGGTCACCGCCCTTGGCAAGACCGGCATGGTGTGCCTCATCGATAACGACAAAGCCAATACGTCCAGAACGTGCAAAGCGATCGCGATGGATAGACAGGAACTCCGGCGTCGTGAGAACGATGCCGGTGCGGCCCGAAGCCAGGCCGGCAAACACGTCATCGCGCGCGGCTTCCACGGTCTCGCCGGTCAGCACGCCTACGCCAATGCCGAGCGCGGCCATCGTCGACGAGAGGTGATAGGCCTGGTCGGCAACGAGCGCGCGCAGCGGATAGACAAAGATGCTCGCCCGCCCACGAAGGACCGCCTCGCGCGCGGCGTGCACATGGAAGATGAGCGACTTGCCGCGCCCCGTCCCCATAACGGCCAAGACGCTCTGGTGGTCGGCGAGCGCGTCGAGTGCCTCGACCTGCGCGCGATGCGGCTGGTTCGAGCCGATAAAGCTATGGATAAGCGAGCGCGTGAGCTCGGTATAAGAAAGCTGGGCGAGCGTCTCACGTTTACGCGACTCCAGGCGCAGGCCAGAATCCGCTGGTTGCACGCCGCGGCGAAGCTCACATGCCGGATCGTCGATATTGGGCGCCGCGGTATCGCGCACCAAGACATCTTTAATCATGAGCTTGGGCTTCACACGTCCCTGCCAATGTTCGGCCACGGCCTCGAACACCAAGTCGACGGCACTGTCGCAATTGATGAGTTTATCGATCTGCGGCACGCGGAACATGATGGCCGGCACGCTCGCGGCGCCATCGGTCGCCACAAAGCGCATGTGCTCGCCGGTTTTGCCCACCACGGCGCGATCACACATCGTCACGCCCTCGGCAGCCAGCAGCGGCACCTTATTACCCTGGCCAAACGGCTCAAGGCGGGAAATCTGCTCGATGGTCTCGATATTCAATTCGGAAAGGTCAACCGTGGCGGCAACCTCGTCGGTGTCCTCAAAGTCCTCGGCGGGAAGCTCGGACAACACGGCGGAAAGGCGACGACGAAACTCATCGAGCTTAGACGCCTCGATGGTCACGCCCACCGCACCGGCATGCCCGCCGCGGCGAATCAGCAGGTCGGAGCAGCGTTCTACGGCCTCGAACAGGTTGACTTTGCCTACCGAGCGGCCCGACCCACGTGCTATACCGTCCTCGATAGAGAAGAGCAACGCCGGCACGTGATATCGGTTGGTAAGGCGGCTCGCCACGATGCCTTTAACGCCCTCGTGCCAGCCCTCGCCACCCACGACGATTGCGCGACCGCCATCATAGGTCTCCTCGACCTTTGCCATGGCATCGCGCGTGAGCTCCGCCTCGATCTCGCGACGCTGACGGTTGATCTCCTCGAGCTCGGCCGCCAGTGCACTTGCCTCGATAGGATCGCGGGCAAGCAGCAGGTCGAGCGCCAGCTTGGGATCGGCCATGCGGCCGGCGGCGTTTAAGCGGGGAATGAGCGAAAACGACAGGCCGTCGGCCGTAATGGTAGAAAGGTCGGCCTTGGCAAGTGCGGCAAGCGCGATATAGCCGGGACGGGCCGTCACACGCATCTGTTGGATGCCCTCGGCGACCAGTGCGCGATTCTCGGGCGTGAGCGGCATCATGTCGGACACGGTACCCAGTGCCGCGACCTCTATCAGCGAGCGCCAATACGATGGCTTGCTCAAACGCTCGCTCAGGACCTGCACCAGCTTGAGCGCCACACCGGCACCGGCAAGTTCACGCGAGGGTCCCTCATCCTCGAGCTTGGGGTCGGTCAGGGGCACGCCCTGCGGCACCTGATCGGAGGGCTCGTGATGGTCCGTGACCACTAAATCGATCCCCAGGCTCTCCAGATAGGAAACCTCTTCTTTGGCGGCAATGCCGTTATCGACGGTCACGATCAGCTGGGGACGAGCGAGCTCGTTAACGCGGTCGAGCGCCGCGCGCGAAAGACCGTAGCCCTCGTCAAAGCGATGCGGGATGAATGGTGTGACATTGGCGCCAAACGTTCGCAGCGCCTCGGTCAACAGGCAGGTCGACGTAATACCGTCAACGTCAAAATCGCCGAAGACCGCAATGTGCTCGTGGTTGCGAATAGCACGCTCGACGCGGTCGGCAACGACCGACATGCCCGGGATAATGAGTGGGTCGGCCCAGTCGCGATCGAGCGAAGGCGTCAAAAATAGCTGTCCTTCCTCAATCGAGGCAATGCCGTGCGCAACCATAATGCGCGCCACCAGCCCGGGTATGCCCAGACCAGCCGAAAGCTCCTTTTCGAGCTCGGGATTTTGCTGAGCGACCGCCCAGCGATGTGTCGTCTTAAGCGATGACATAGGCGCCCACCCCCGATAGGGGCAGGTCGCCGCGATACCTCTCACGGTTCATAGCGATGAGTCCTCTGTGTATGCCCGCTTCGGCAGGCAGATCTGTTGAACGGGTTTATTATACCGTGCGGCACGGACGCAGAGCCTCGCAGCACGCCGTGGTTTCGGTAAACGATGCCGGTAATAGCCTCGAAATAATCGAGCGTTTCTAACGCACGGACGCATGCGAGCGTCTAGCATATCCATTCAAAACGGATTTACGAGCAAAGGGAGTCACAAGAGCAGATGAAGCAATGGGTTGGACTGGGAAAGTTCCTCGCGGGGCATATGCAGGTCATCGTTCCGATTTGCGTAACGCTCGGTGTGCTCTTTCCCCAGCAGATCGGCGTACTTAAGCCCATCGTTCCCGCTCTCTTCGCCTTTATGACGTTCCAAGGCGCGCTCAGCAACACCTTCCACCAGGTAGCCGAGGTGTTCCGCCGTCCGCTGCACCTGATTTTGGCGCTGCTCGTCTCGGCGGTGCTTATTCCCATAGCAGCTTATGCCATGGGATCGCTGTTCTTTGGCTCCAACCCCAACCTTGTCTGCGGCATCGTGCTCGAGTACAGCGTACCCGTGGCAGTCACTGCCTTTATGTGGATTAGCATGTTCGGCGGCAACGGCCCGCTCGCGCTCACCATTATCCTGACGTCCTCGGTTATCTCGCCTGTGACGATTCCGCTCACGCTGAAGCTCTTGCTGGGTGCCACCGTCTCGATCGATGTGCCGAGCATGATGCAGGACATGGCCTTTATGATCGCCATCCCCGCCGTGCTCGGCATCGTGATCAACGAGCTCACGCGTGGATGGGGACACGAGAAGCTCTCCCCCGCGCTCTCGCCCGCCTGCAAGTTCATGATGATGGGCGTTATCGCCTCCAACTCCACCGCCATGAGCGAGTACGTGCTGCACATGAACGCAGTGCGCCTGGAAGTCGCCCTCTTTATTTTGACCTTCGCCATCAGCGGCTTTGTCGTCGGTTTTCTGGTCGCCCATGCACTGCATCTGCCATATAGCGAGACGACTACCATGTGCTTTACCTGCGGCATGCGTAATATCTCTTCGGGCGCCGTCATCGCCACGCAGTACTTTCCGGGCGAAGTCGTGTTTCCCGTCATGTGCGGAACGCTGTTTCAGCAGATACTCGCCTCGCTTATCGGGCATCTCTTTGAGCGTCTGACCGGCGAGGAGCGCGCCGCCCAGCGCAAGCGGGTCGAGGCCGGCCGCGACGCCATGGCACGCTAGACTGTCCGCATTACACGGGTGTTAGTCTTGCTATACGAGCGTTTCCAGATGCGCACGCAGGCGCTCAGCATCGATATCGAGCGTTGTCTCGGCATTGACCTGGGCCAAACGATAGCCGACAAAGTAGGGCGAAACCACCCAACGCGGCAGCGCCTTGGCAATGGTCCGACCGCCCAGGTGATAGAAGAACAAGTTGTACGACTCTGCGCGGCCACCGTGGTGCTCGTTCAGGATATAGCGCAGAGCTACCTGGATCGCATCGGCGAAGAGATCCGCCTCGGCTTGGTCTCGCATGCCATCGCTGGCGGCGATTCCCTGTGGGGCTGAAACGTTAATCTCAAAGAACCCCATGATCGGTTCGGTTGAGATGTTGACCGAGATTCTCCCCTGTTGCCAGACATTGATGCCTTCGAAGTTGGCGGGAACTAGTGCCGCATAGCCGTCTTCCTGCTCCAAACCCACAATCTGCATGTGCGGATGAACGAGACTACCGCCCGAGAGCGGACCCTTGTTTTTATACATGAGCACGCTTCGATACTGTTGTGAATCGATCATCTGCTGCCAGCAACCCAGGGCAAACCGCATCACATGATGCAGCTCGTCCGGCGCATAGGTCACCAGGTCGGCATCGTGATCGGCCGACTCGATCAGCACGGTTTGACGGGTGGCGCGCAGGGTTTTGAACTTATTCTCGAGCCAGATACAGCCACCGTCGCGCCGGATGATATTGGCGAGTTCCTCGGTATCGCAAAAGGGGCACGCGGTGCCAGGGCGCCGGTTGTCGTCGGGCTTGCCGCTCGCCTCCTGAACGTCAAATACAAGCGCCACGGGTTACGCCTCCAGCGGCACGATCTTGGTGCCATGGAGCTCGGAGACGCCCAGTGCCGCCGCCACGGTATCGCGGTTGGTCGTGGAAATGCCGCCGCCGGGAAGGATGGTCAGGCGGTCGCCCGCATACTCGATTAGGCGAGCTAGGTGATCGAAGTTATCCTCGATCTGCGTTCCGGCAGCGCCTCCATGCGTCAGGATGCGCGTGATACCGCAGTCGGCGAGTGTGTCGACGGCATCGAGCTGAGCCTCGGGCGAGAGCTGGTCGAAGGCCATGTGGAAGGTGATGTCGATGGGCTCACGCTTGCACTCCTCGGTCGCGCAGCCCGCAGCCATCACGAGGGCGCCGAGTGTAAGCTCATCGAGCGCCCATCCGCCGGCACAAGGCTTGCAGCAGCCAAAGACCAAGCCGTCGGCGCCGGCGCTCACGGCAAGACCCAAGTCCATCTCCATCATGCGCAGCTCGTCCTGGTTGTAGTGAAAGTCACCGCCACGCGGACGGATCATGCACATCACTCGCGCATCATGCTCGTGAGCATAGCTGACCGTAGCGCTGATAACACCAGCCGAGGGCGTAGTGCCACCGACGGCAAGGTTGTCGCACAGCTCGATGCGCCTTGCACCGGCATCGATAGCCGCCGGCACCCGCTCAAAGTTCTCGGCACAAAACTCGTACAGCATAGATAGACCCCAAAAGACAGCAGATGTTTTCCGACGGGCATTGTCACACATCCCCATGAAGTTGCGGTGGAATGGGGACTCTTTTGGCCTCTGAGACTCCCATTTAGTCCCTATTTCGCCGCAACTTAAAAAGGGGCGCTGACTGAGATGGTCAGCGCCCCTTTTGTTAGGTGGGTTAGCCTCCGAGGTAGGCTTTACGCACGTTGTCGTCGTGCAGCAGCTCTTGGCCGCTACCGGTCATGGTGATCTTGCCGGTCTCGAGCACATAGCCGCGTGTGGCGATGGAAAGAGCCATCTGTGCGTTTTGCTCGACCAGAAGCACCGTGGTTCCGGCCTTGTGCAGGTCCTCGACAATCTGGAAGATCTGTTCGATCAGAATCGGTGCCAAACCCATGGAAGGCTCGTCGAGCATAAGCAGTTTGGGGTTACTCATAAGGGCGCGCCCCATAACGAGCATCTGCTGCTCGCCGCCTGAAAGGGTGCCGGCGACCTGGCGACGACGTTCCTTCAGGCGCGGGAACTGCTCATAGACGCGCTCGAGGCCCGGAGCCACCGTGGACTTGGGCTGCGTATAGGCACCCATCTCCAGGTTCTCCTCGACCGTCATCTGCAAAAAGGCGCGACGACCCTCGGGAACCTGAGCCAGGCCCTTACCAACCAGCTTGTCGGCGGGCGTATGGGTAATGTCCTCGCCCATAAACTTGATGGAGCCGGTCTTGGAGCGCAGCAGGCCCGAGACGGTCTTGAGCGTTGTGGACTTGCCGGCACCGTTGGCACCAATCAAGGCCACGATCTCGCCCTCGTTAACGTTAAAGGAGATGTCCTTGATGGCGTGGATGGCGCCGTACCAGACGTTGATGTTGTAGACGGAAAGCATCGGCTCTGCCATTTAGTTCTCCCCCTTATCCTGCTTACCCAGATACGCCTCGATAACGGCGTCGTTGTTCTGGATTTCCTCTGCCGTGCCCTTGGCGATAACCTTGCCAAAGTTAAGCACGCAGATGCCCTCGCAGATGTTCATAACGAGCGACATATCATGCTCGATAAGCATGATAGCGATGCCGAAGGTGTCGCGAATCTTAACGATGTTCTCCATGAGCTCCGCGGTCTCGGACGGGTTCATGCCGGCGGCAGGCTCATCGAGCAGCAGTAGCTTGGGGTTGGTGGCAAGCGCGCGGACGATCTCCAGACGACGCTGAGCGCCGTAAGGCAACGATCCGGCCTGCTCGTTTGCCAGATGCTCCATATCAAAGATGGACAGCAGCTCCATGGCGCGCTCGTGAGCAGCCTTCTCGTGCTTCCAATACGCCGGCAGGCGCAGCACGCCCTCAAAGCCGGAATAGCGCTCCTGGTTATGCAGGCCGACCTTAACGTTATCCTCCACCGTCATGGTGTTGAACAGACGAATGTTCTGGAAGGTACGGGCAATACCCATGCGGTTGACCTGATAGACCGACTTGCCCGAGGTGTCCTCACCGTCGAGCAGGATGGTGCCGTGCGTGGGCTGGTACACCTTGGTGAGCAGATTGAAGACCGTGGTCTTGCCAGCGCCGTTGGGGCCGATGAGACCGGCGATCTCAGTCTTGCCGATGGTCAGGCTAAAGTCGTCTACTGCCTTAAGGCCGCCAAACTCAATGCCCAAGTGGATGCACTCGAGCGCCGGGCGCTGACCCAGGTCGCGGTCGGGAACGATGGCGCCAGAAGGATACGGGACCATCTTGCCCTTGTTGAACTCAAATTTACTGGGCATCGGCTGCCACCTCCTTCTTGGAAGCAAAGCGATCCTTGACACGACCGAAGAACGCCTTGAGCTGCGGGTTGTTGGTAAAGATCATGACCAAGATCAGCACGATGGCGTAGATGAGCATGCGGTAGTCCGAGAACTGACGGAGCAGCTCGGGAAGCACCGTGAGCAATGCCGCCGCGATGACGGAGCCGCGCATATTGCCCAGACCGCCCAGGACCACGAACACCAGGATGAGGATGGACGTGTTGAAGTCGAACTTGGTGGCGGAGAGCTGCGAGAAGTTACCGCCGAAGAGAGCTCCGGCAGCACCGGCGAGGGCAGCGGAAACCACGAAGGCGATCATGCGGTACTCGGTGACGGAGATGCCCACAGACTCGGCAGCGATCTTGTTGTCGCGCACGGCCATAATGGCACGGCCGGTACGGCTGCGAACCAGGTTGAGCACGATCACGAGTGCGACCATGACCAGGATGGCACCGGCGAGGAAGGTCGAGTACGTCGACACACCCGATGCTCCCTGCGCGCCCTTGATGATGGCGGTGCCGTCCTCGAGCAGGTGCAGGTCATCGATCGTGGAGTTACCCGTGATGTTAAAGATCACATGCAGGCCGCGGGAATCGACGCCCACAATGAGGCAGGTGACGATCTCCTTGATAATCTCGCCAAAGGCCAGCGTCACGATAGCCAGGTAATCGCCGCTCAGACGAAGGACCGGGATGCCAATCAAGAAGCCCAGGATGGCGGCAGCGATGGCGCCGACCACGATACTGATGATAAGGCGCACCGGATCGGAGGGAACGGCGCTCTCCAGCGCGACGGCGGTGACGATTCCCGTATAGGCACCGACACTCATAAAGCCCGCGTGGCCCAGCGACAAGTCGCCCGCGATGCCGACGACGAGGTTAAGGGAAATGGCCATGACGATATAGGCCGTGATGGGAACCAGCTGACCGGCGATCATGCGCGGAATCATGTGGTTGGACTGCATAAAGAACACGATGGCAAACGCCACAAGGCACATGGCGTACGTGACAAAGTCGTGACGCGTCTGCTTGTCTTTAAGAAACTTCATAACGCTCACCTACACCTTCTCGGGGACGTACTTGCCCAAGAGGCCGGCAGGCTTGACGAGCAGGACGATGATCAGAACACCAAAGACGATGGAGTTGGCAAGGCTCGTGGAAATGTAAGCCTGCGCCATCGCTTCGATGATGCCGATGAGAATGCCACCGACAAAAGCGCCGGGGATGGAGCCGATGCCACCGAAGACGGCGGCGTCGAAGGCCTTGATGCCTGGCATGGCACCCGTCGTGGGCTGCAGCACCGGCGAGTAGGAGCACAGCAGCACACCGGCGATGGCGGCAAGGGCAGAGCCGATGGCAAACGTCATCGAAATGGTGCGGTTGACGTTGATGCCCATGAGCTGAGCGGCAGCCTTGTCCTCGGACACGGCGCGCATGGCCTTGCCCATCTTGGTCTTACCTGTAAAGAACATCAGGCCGGCCATGATAACCAGGCAGGCGACGATGGTGACGAGCGAGACGGCGCTTACGTTGAACTTGGCCAAGAACTCCGGCACCTGGAAGGTGACGAGCGAAGTGAAGTTCTTGGGCGTGGCGCCCCACAGAAGCTGCGCGGCGTTCTGCAGGAAGTAGGACACGCCGATAGCCGTGATCAGAACGGCCAGCGGGCCTGCTTGGCGCAGCGGCTTATAGGCCAGGCCCTCAATGAGAACACCGAGAACCGTGCAGGCCACGCAAGAGAGAACTACAGATGCCCAGCCCGGGAGGCCGAGATACGACGTGGCGCAGAACGAGACATAGGCACCGACCATGATGACATCGCCGTGAGCGAAGTTCAGCATCTTGGCGATACCGTAGACCATGGTGTAGCCCAACGCGATGATGGCGTAGACGCTGCCCATGGACAGGCCGTTGACCAGGTATTGGATAAAGACCGTCATGTTCCACATCCCCCTTTCGAATAGGTTTCCAGTTAATGTATGAAACAGGGACGTTACATCGTCCCTAGATACCAAGCAAGCAGGGAAGGCCAAAACCTCCCCTGCTTGGGATCAAAACCGCTCTATGTAAGGCGGCCAATTAGGCCTGTACGTACTTGCCGTCGGTAATGACGTACGCCGTCGGGTCCTTCTGGACCTGGCCCTTGTCGTTCCAGGAGAGCCTGCCAGTCAGACCGTCAACGGTAATGTTGCGCATAGCCTCGGGAAGCTTTTCGGCAACCTCGGTCGGGTCGGCGTCGGCACCCAGGCCGGCTTCCTTGAGGGCCTCGACCACCGCATGCACGCCGTCGTAGGCGTCGGCGGCAAACTGGTCCGGAGTCTCGCCATACTTATCCTTGTAGGCGTTGACGAAGTCGGCATTCTTCTCGTCATCGGCGGAGAATGGGGTCATGAGCAGCAGACCCTCGGCCAGAGAGGTGTCGAAACCTTCCACGCCCAGGATACCGTCCATACCGTCGCAGCCCATCATCTTGACGTCGTAGCCCATGTCCTTGGCGTTCTTGAGCAGGACGGACGCCGGCGTGTAGTAGATCGGCGCAAAGATCATGGTGGCGCCGGCCTGCTTGGCCTTGGTCAGCTGGTTGGTAAAGCTCGTGGCGGAGTCGTCCTTAAAGGTCTCCTCGTCAACAATCTCGAGCTTGGACTCAGCGGCCTGGGCCTTAAAGGAATCTGCGATGCCCGAAGAATAGGCGTCGCCGGAGTTATAGAACAGCACGAACTTCTCGTTCGCATACTTCTGCGCCAGGAACTTGGCAGCGTTGACACCCTGGTTGGGGTCGGTGAAGCAAACCTGGAAGACGCAATCCTTGCCCTTGGTAACGTCCTCGGAGGACGCGGACGGGGTGATCATGAACGTCTCGGGGTCGTTACCACACTCTGCGGCAACGGCAACCGACGCACCCGTGGTGGTCGGGCCGACGAGGGCCTGCATGCCCCAGTCGAGCAGGGTGTTGAAGGCGTTGACGGCCTTCTCGCCGTCAGCCTGGTCGTCCTCGGCCTTGCTGACAAGCGGCAGCTCCTTGGTCGAGAAATCCTTGCAGCCAAGCTCGACAGCCTGGGTAACGGACTTGCCGTAGGACGCGTTGGCGCCGGTCAGCGGGCCGATGGTGCCGATCTTAAACGAAGCGTCGCCCGAAGCGGAACCACTGTCGCCGCCGTTGGAGGAGCAGCCAGCTAGAATGGACATCGCCCCCAGACCTGCTGCGCTCGCGATAACGCTCCTGCGATTCATAACAGGGTTCAATGACTTACCGGTGAGGCTCGACATGCGGCTCTCCTCTCAAATCTCGTCGGGTTTCGGTTACCCGACAGGCCATCCTTCGCCGTGTTCGGCGTTCGCAAAATAGTAGACGCTTTAGTTAAGGAAAGTGGCGATTATTTCAACTTTTCTTTGGATTTGTTCATTTATCCATAATTCTGCGTATTTCTATTACTTTATGCAGTATTGCCACTTTATTATGTAAAAGTAATGTTTCCATTCTGTTACAGGCGTCCCTTCCCTGAATAAAACAGCCTCACCGATCGTGCTTTATGCGCACTTAGGCGGCGATGTACTTGCCGTCCTGAATCACATAGGCCGTAGCGGGCTTCTCGACTTGGCCTTCGTCGTTCCACGTGAGCTCGCCCGTCAGGCCCTCGATCTTGATCTTGCGCATGGCCTTGGTCGGCTGGTTGATAAAGCTCGTGGAGGAGTCGTCCTTAAAGGTCTCGGTATCGACGATATCGAGCTTGGACGCCTTGACCTGCTCGGCAAAAGCGTCGGCAACGCCCGAGCTATACGTATCGCCGGAGTTGTAGAACAGGGCGATCTTGGCATCCGCGTACTTCTCTGCCAAGAACTTCGCGGCGCTGGCGCCCATGGTGGGATCGGTGAAGCAAACCTGAAAGACCGTGGTCTTGTCCTTGGTGACGTCGAGCGACGAGGCCGAAGGCGTGACCATGAGCATATCGTCGGCGATCTCGCCCGAGACGGCGACGGCGGCACCAGTCGTGACGGGGCCGACGAGCGCCTGCATGCCCCAGTCGCACAGGGCAAACCTTATGGTGCAAACGTTGACAGTTTGTTACGGAGTTCCGTTTGTAGCGAGCATGTTTCCAATGTTTCCGCAGCGTTTCGGGGGTGCCGTTTTGTGCGACTCCTGTTGCCTGGCGAGCACGCGCCCTCGGTTCACGCTAGAATGCATTCAACCTTTAAGCGGTTAATCCATCCATAAGATGCACGAAGGAGCTATCTATGAGCGAACCCCTGCGCACCGTGAACGTCGGTCTGATCGGTCTGGGAACCGTCGGCGGCGGCGTGGCCCGTCTGATCAAGAGCCACCACGATGAGTACCTGGCAGCCTACGGCATCGACCTTAAGCTGACCCGTGCCTGCGCGCTTGCCTGGGAGCAGGCCGAGGCGGCAGGCATTGAGCGCGAGGCCTTTACGAGTGACTGGCGCGACGTCGTCACCGACCCCGCCGTCGACATCGTCGTCGAGCTGATCGGCGGCGAGCATCCCGCAACCGAGATCTTTACCACTGCCTTTGAGCACGGCAAGCACGTCGTCTCTGCCAACAAGGCCCTGCTGGGCCGTCACGTCGAAACACTTGCCGAGAAGGCACGCGCGTGCGGCGTGCAGATTAAGTGCGAGGCCAGCTGCGGCGGCGGTATCCCCATCGTGAGCACGCTTGAGCACGACCTGGTGGGCAACAAGATCCTGACCATCGCCGGCATCCTTAACGGCACCACCAACTATATCCTGTCGCGCATGGACGCCGAGGGCGCCGATTACGCCGACGTCCTTGCCGACGCGCAGGCCAAGGGCTATGCCGAGGCCGACCCATCCGCCGACGTCGACGGCTTCGACGCCGCCAGCAAGACGGCCATCCTCGCCTCCATCGGCTTTGGCACCCGCGTTACCACCGATGATGTGTACCAGCAGGGTATCCGCACCATCGGCGCCGAGGACATCGCCCAGGCCCGCGAGCTCGGCTACACCATTAAGCTGCTCGGCATCGCCCGCAACACCGACGCCGGCGTCGACGTCCGCGTGCATCCCACGCTGATCCCCGCCGACCACATGCTTGCCAAGGTTAACGGCGCCATGAACGCTGTCTACGTGGTAGGCGACGCCGTGGGCGAGACCATGTTCTACGGTGCCGGCGCAGGCTCCTTCCCCACCGCGAGCGCCGTCGTGGGCGATATCCTGTCGCTCTCCGAGCAGATCAGCCGCGGCGTGGCTCCGTTGCCCGAGATTGAGCCCTATGGTCACAACCTCGCCTTTAAGCCCATGGACGAGCTCCAAACCAAGTACTATGTGCGCCTGAAGGTCGCCGACCGCGTGGGCGCCCTGTCCGAGACGGTCGACATCTTTGCCAAGCACAACATCTCGATCTCGCTCATCAACCAGGTCGAGGACGGCAAGTCGGGCGTCAGCGATGCCTGCTCGGTCATCTTCCTGACGCACCGCGCGCTCGAGAAGGACGTCCAAGCTGCCGCCGCCGAGCTTGCCAGCGTCGACTGCGTGGCCGAGGTCGCCAACGTCCTGCGCATCGAGGACGTCGATGCCTGGACCGAAGGCGTCATGGCCAACTAATCCACTACTTCGAACCTCAACGGAGCTCAACGCAAAAGGCGCGCTGCCTGCATCAACCGCAGACAGCGCGCCTTCTATTATTTGGACGGAACCCGTATCCCGACATTCCTCGCTACTTGCCGTCGTCGTCCTCGGCTTCTTCTCTTGCATAGAGCTCCAGCATGCGGCGGCGGTATTCGCGCACGGCGAGCTTGGCGCGCTCCAGGCGGCGACGCTCGCGCGGAGTCAGCTCGGACGGGTCGATCTCATCACCATAGGTCTTATCGGCAAGAAGATGCGCCGCGTCCACGATGCGGGCATCGATGTGGCCGCTCGCCGCCTCGGCGGAAAGACGCTCGGCAATCGTATCGAGCGTAGGCAGGCCTTCGAATACGCGACCATGGCCATGCGAGGTCAGCAGCTCGTGCTCGCGTGCGAGCAGGCTCGCCAAATCATGATGGGCACGCAGGATGTCGAGCGCATCGGATGGATGCTCGGCGACTTCTGCCACAGCGGCGACCGGCGCGGCGTCGACCACGCGGTAGAAGAGCTGCGCGAGCAGCGGCATCAAGAACACCGTGATGGCACCGGCGGCAACCATGACCGACGCAATATCTTGCGACAGCGCGCCCGCGTTGACGGCAACGCTTGTCACGGCAACGATGATCGGCAGGGCCGTGGTGCAGTAGAGCGCCACGGTAATGCGACCATACGCCGACACATCTCGCGTCGCAGGACAAATGCTCATAGAGATGAGAATGGGCACGGCACGAATAATCAGCAACGCCACGATAAAGCCCACGAGCAAGCCCGGGCGCGAAGCCACAGCCGTCAGGTCAATCTTTGCGCCCGATACGGTAAAGAACACCGGAATCAAAAAGCCGTAGGCCAGGCCGTCGAGCTTGGTCTCGAGCGTATGGTTACCCTCGGGGATGATATAGCGCAGGACAAAGCCGGCGGCAAAAGAACCCAACACGATGTCGAGGTCAAAGATGGCCGAGAACGCCACGAGCGTGACCAGGATGAGCACCGTCAGGCGCACGAACGTCTGCGACGTGGTATCGGCGCGTTCCTCGACAAACGCAAAGAAGCGGCTGCCGACGCGCCTGGAACGACTTGGGACCACGGCCAGCAGCACGCAGACCACAGCAAACAAGCCAAGAATCACGAGCGTCTGGATGCCGGTGCGGGCAGACAGCAGCACCGACATGGCGAGCACGGGACCGAGCTCGCCCCAAGTGCCATACGCGAGAATCGAGTCGCCCACACGCGTGCCGGTGAGCGAGCGCTCACGCATGATGGGCACGAGCGTGCCGAGCGCCGTAGAAGTGAGGGCAAGCGTCACGGCGATACCGTCGAAATGACTGACCGAGAACCACGGGGTAAAGCGCACGGCAAGCCAGGCGATACCAAACGTGACGACCCACGTCGCCAAGCCGTAGCGCCCCTCGACGCCCGTGATGCTCTTGGGGTCGATCTCAAAGCCGGCAAGCAGGAACAAAAAGGCCAGGCCGAGCTCGGACACCAGCGACACCTCGGCATCCACATGGATAAGGCCGAGCATATGCGGGCCCAGCACCGCACCGAACACGAGCAAAAAGACCGTCTCGGGAACGGGTTTTCCAGGAATCGCCGAGGCGATGAAGGGGCTTGCAAAGGCCACGAGTGCGATGATGGCGAGCGAAGCGAATGCCATGTGATGCCTTTCTCTTGTTTGCGCTTCACTGTAGCACCCTCGCCGCCCTCAACGCGCCGCGAGCTGTCGTATCATAGTGAGGTTTACAAACATGCGGCTCAAGGCGACCGCGAGGCTTGCCCCGTAAACCGACCGCTGCCGCATACCGTACCGTACGCCCAACCGATCAGGAAGGCAGGAACCAATGGTCTCTCGTATCTACGTGGAGAAGAAACCCGGGTTCGACGTCGAGGCTCAGCAGCTCAAGGGCGAGCTGACCGAGATTCTCGGCATCAAGGGCATCGAGGCCCTGAGGATCATCAACCGCTACGACGTCGAGGGCATCGACGAGGAGCTTTTCCGCTCCTGCGTGCCGACCGTCTTTAGCGAGCCCCAGGTCGATGTGACCTACGACGAGCTCCCCGCAAGCGATGGCGCCGTCTTTGCCGTCGAATTCCTGCCTGGCCAGTTTGACCAGCGCGCCGACTCCGCCAGCGAGTGCGTGCAGCTCATCAGCCAGGGCGAGCGCCCTGCCGTGCGCTCCGCCAAGGTCTATATGATCTCGGGCGCTCTGGACGAAGCCGCCATCGAGGCCATCAAGCACTACGTGGTGAACCCCGTCGAGGCGCGCATCGCCTCGCTCGACCTGCCCGAAACGCTGTACATGGAGACACCCGAGCCGCAGCCCGTCGAGGTGCTCGACGGTTTCCGCGAGCTCGACGAGGCCGGCCTTGCCGCCTTTATCGCCGATCGCGGCCTTGCCATGGACGAGGCAGACATCGCCTTCTGCCAGCAGTACTTCCGCGATGAGGACCGCGACCCCACCATCACCGAGATCCGCGTGATCGACACCTACTGGTCCGACCACTGCCGCCACACCACCTTCGGCACCGTCCTGGACGACGTGACGATCGACGACGCCGTGGTGCAGCAAGCCTTCGACCGCTACATGGAGATGCGCCACGAGCTCGGTCGCGACGCCAAGCCCGTCTGCCTCATGGACATGGGCACCATCGGCGCCAAGTACCTCAAGAAGACCGGCGTCATGACCGATGTCGACGAATCCGAGGAGATCAACGCCTGCACCGTCAAGGTGAAGGTCGATGTCGACGGCGAGGACCAGGACTGGCTGTTCCTGTTTAAGAACGAGACCCACAACCACCCGACCGAGATCGAGCCCTTCGGCGGTGCCGCCACCTGCGTGGGCGGCGCCATCCGCGACCCGCTCTCGGGCCGCAGCTATGTGTACCAGGCTATGCGCGTCACCGGTGCCGGCGACCCCACCGTCCCGGTTTCCGAGACGCTCGAGGGCAAGCTGCCGCAGCGCAAGCTCGTGACCACTGCTGCCGCCGGCTACTCCAGCTACGGCAACCAGATCGGCCTTGCCACCGGTCAGGTCAACGAACTCTATCACCCCGGTTACGTGGCCAAGCGCATGGAGGTTGGCGCCGTCGTGGGCGCTACCCCGGCAAACCACGTTCGTCGCGAGTGCCCCGCCCCCACCGACAAGATCATCCTGCTGGGCGGCCGCACCGGCCGTGACGGCATCGGTGGCGCCACCGGCTCCTCCAAGACCCAGAACACCGAGTCCATCGAGACCTCGGGTGCCGAGGTCCAGAAGGGCAACGCCCCGGTCGAGCGCAAGCTGCAGCGTCTGTTCCGTCGCGGCGATGCCTGCCGTCTGATCAAGCGCTGCAACGACTTTGGCGCCGGCGGCGTCTCGGTCGCCGTGGGCGAGCTTGCCGACGGCCTGTATGTCGACCTGGACACCGTGACCAAGAAGTACGACGGCCTGGACGGCACCGAACTCGCCATTTCCGAGTCCCAGGAGCGCATGGCCTGCGCCGTCGCCGACGGTGACGTCGAGGAGTTCATGGGCTACGCCGCCGAGGAGAACCTGGAGGCAACCGTCATCGCCGAGGTTACCGCCGAGCCGCGCATGCGCATGGCCTGGAACGGCGTTGCCATCGTCGATCTGTCCCGCGAGTTCCTCAACTCCAACGGTGCGCCCAAGCACCAGGTCGCCCACGTCTGCGCCCGCAGCGTGTGGCAGCCCAGCTGGGCCGGCACCACGCTTGCCGAGCGCATGACCTCGCTTGTCACCGACCTCAACGTCGCTTCCAACAAGGGCCTTTCCGAACGCTTCGACTCCACCATCGGTGCCGCGACCGTGCTCATGCCCTTTGGCGGCAAGACGCAGCTCACCCCGAGCTCTGCCATGGTCGCCAAGTTCCCCGTGGACGGCGAGACCACCACGGCGAGCGCCATGGCATGGGGCTTCAACCCCTATCTGATGGAGGCCGACCAGTTTGCGGGCGCCTACCTGTCCGTGGTCGAGTCCATTGCCAAGCTCGTTGCCGCCGGCTTTGAGCACAAGCGCGCCTACCTCTCCTTCCAGGAGTACTTTGAGCGCCTGCGCACCGAGGCCGAGCGTTGGGGCAAGCCCATGGCGGCCGTCCTGGGCGCCCTCATGGCCCAGGTCGACCTGGGTGCCGGCGCCATCGGCGGCAAGGATTCCATGAGCGGCTCGTTTGAGGACGAGGCCGGCGAGCTCAACGTTCCGCCGACCCTGATCAGCTTCGCTGTCGCCGTGGGCAAGGCGGCCCGCGCCGTCTCCCCCGAGTTCAAGGGTCTCACACATCGCGTCGTCCGTATCGCCCCCGCCACCTATGGCGAGGACTACCGTCCCGACGCCCAGCAGTTGCTCGCCGCGTTTGACGCCGTCGAGGCGCTCACTGCTACCGGCAACGCCCTGGCCATATCCACGCCCGGCTACGGCTGCGGCGCCGAGAGCCTCTTTAAGATGTGCGTCGGCAACCAGATCGGTATCGAGCTTGCCGAGGATGTAGACGTGGAGAGCCTCTTCACCCCGCTCTACGGCAGTTTTATCGTCGAGCTCGCCGAGGACGCCGAGCTGCCCGAGGTCGCCGACGGCGTTGTCGTCGAGCCCCTGGGCACCACCGTCGAGGGCTATGTCATCGACACCGGCTCCGAGGTCATCGAGCTCGCCGAGCTCCAGGAGGCCTGGGAGAGCGGCATCGAGGGCGTCTTCGCCTACCGCAGCGCCGGCGAGACCCCCGAGGTCGAGACCATCGACTTCCGCGCCAAGGATATCCACGTGTACGGCGGCGCCAAGATCGCCCGCCCGCGCGTGATCATCCCCGTGTTCCCCGGCAACAACTGCGAGTACGACAGCGCCCGCGCCTTCCGTGCCGCCGGTGCCGAGGCCGACACCTTCGTGATCAACAACCTCACGCCCGAGGCCGTCGCCGAGAGCACCCACGAGCTTGCCCGCCGCATCCGTGCAAGCCAGATCGTTATGATCCCCGGCGGCTTCTCGGGCGGCGACGAGCCCGACGGCTCTGCCAAGTTCATCACGGCGTTCTTCCGCGCTCCCGAGGTCACCGAGGCAGTCCGCGACCTGCTCAAGGCCCGCGATGGCCTGATGCTGGGCATCTGCAACGGCTTCCAGGCCCTGATCAAGCTCGGCCTGGTGCCCTGCGGCGACATCGTCGACGCCACGCCCGATGCGCCCACGTTGACGTTCAACACCATCGGTCGCCACCAGAGCCGTCTGGTGCGCACCCGCATCTCGTCCAACTTGTCCCCGTGGCTGTCGCAGTGCAGCCTGGACGACCCCTATACCGTCGCCATCAGCCACGGCGAGGGCCGCTTTGTCGCCAATGACGAAGTGCTCGCCCAGCTGATCGCCAACGGCCAGGTCGCCACGCAGTACGTGGGCGAGAACGGCAAACCCAGCATGGACCTTTCCGTCAACCCCAACGGCTCCGCACTCGCCATCGAGGGCATCACGAGCCCCGACGGCCGTGTCCTGGGCAAGATGGGCCATGCCGAGCGTCGCGGCGACAACCTGTACTGCAACGTGCCCGAGCATGTCCCCGGCGACAAATTCATGCCGATCTTTGAGAGCGGCGTAGCCTACTTCGCTTAAAGCTTTCCCATCGGGTACAATCCCCTCGGGTAACAACACCCGCCACCGGCACCCCCGGTGGCGGGTTCTTTTTTGCTTTGCGCGTATAGGAGAAGGACATCATGGAAAGCCGCAAGCCGTATCTCGCCACCCTGCCCGGACTCATCCTGGGCTGTCTCGTTTGCTGCGCGCTCTGGGGCTCCGCCTTCCCCTGCATCAAGATCGGCTACGGCCTCTTTGGTATTCCCGCGCACGACAGCGCCTCGCAGCTGCTCTTCGCGGGCCTGCGCTTCACCCTTGCCGGCATGCTGGTCATTGTTGGCATGAGCGTGGCCCAGCGCCGACCGCTCGTTCCGCAAGCGCGCGATATCAAGCCCATCTGCATCTTGTCGCTCTTCCAGACTATCGGGCAGTACTTCTTTTTCTACCTGGGCCTCTCGCGCGCCAGCGCCATGTCGAGCTCCATCATCGAGGCCAGCGCCAACTTCCTCGCAATCCTCTTTGCCGCCCTGGCATTTCACACCGAGAAGCTCAATGCGGCCAAGGTGCTTGGCTGTGCGCTGGGCTTTGCCGGCGTCGCGCTCGTCAACCTTTCGGGCGCGGACGGCACCTTTGGCTTTACGCTCGACGGCGAGGGTTTTATCCTAGCCTCCACCGTCGCGGGTGCCCTTTCGACCTGCCTGATCGGTATCTTCTCGCGTGAGCACGACGGCGTCTTGCTTGCCGGGTGGCAGTTCTTGGTCGGCGGCCTGGTCCTCACCGCCATCGGCTTTTTGATGGGTGGCGCGCTCTCCCCCACGGCGATTGCCCCCGCCATCGCGCTCATCATCTACATGGCGCTTATCTCCGCGGTCGCCTACTCGCTGTGGTCGCGCCTGCTTGCCGTCAACCCCGTCAGCCGCGTCTCGGTCTTTGGGTTTATGAACCCCGTCTTTGGTGTGCTGCTGAGCGCGCTGCTGCTCGGCGAGGGCGCTGGCACGAGCCCCATTACCGTCATCGTTGCCCTGCTGTTGGTCTGCGGCGGCATCATCATCGTCAACAAACCCAAAAAAGCCTAGCGAGCTCACCTTTTTAAAGAGGGCGTTCGCACACTTTAGCTCAATGGAGCACACTGATTCTCGTTGATTTCGTACCGAGCCGCGGCGGCAGACGCTCGTCTTGCCGCACCGCGCCTGGGCGTTATGGCCGGTGGCCCCCGCAAACGCAAAAAGGGCGCACGACCATCGCAACGGTCGTGCGCCCTTTTTTCTAGCGTATCTGGGCGCCGGCTTTCTTTTTCTCGGCCTTGACGCGGTAGAGTTCCGCGTCGGCAGCGCGAAGCAAGTCTTGCCAGGTATCGACGCCATCACCAACCCGTGCGTAGCCGATGGACATCCGCAGCAGATACGGAACCTCGGCGCGCGCGAGCTCGTCGTTAATCGCCGAACACAGATCTATGATGTCCTGTTCCGCTGCTGCCTTTTGGAGCACCACGAACTCATCGCCACCATAACGTGCAATAAAGCCACCAGACGCCGAGCAGACTTCTTTGAGCGCAGCGGATATGACCTGAAGAGCGTGGTCGCCCTCCACATGCCCATAGCGATCGTTAATCTGCTTAAAGCCGTCGGCGTCCATCATGAGCAGATACACATCTTCGGCCTGATCCACATTTGAGAAGAGCGACAGCATATAGGTCTCAAAACGGTTGCGATTGTTGAGGCCAGTCAACGGGTCGGTCGAGATGAGTTGCTCCTGGCAGATAATGTAGAGCAGCAACATGCTAATCATTATGCCGACACAAAGGCCAGGCACCGAGTATACGATCTGAAAGGTACCGCCCACCAGGGCCGGAATGGCGAAAAATGCCAAGGTTCGATAGATAGCCTTCGTCTGCAGGCTCTCGACCCTGCGAGATTGCACAAACGCATGCAGGGACGTATGTATAACGTAACAGTAGCTGACAATGGGCTGGATCATATAGGCAAAGCCGCGACGACACACGCCCTGCGAATCGATATAGAACAAGGCGTGCGTCCAGTAACTGGTAAAAGCCAGCACGACCACCAGAGCCGTAGGCAACGTTACAAGCACCACCCTATAGCGCGAGGTCACAAGGCGAGAGCCCTGCATCGTCTCGGAATAGATAAACCAAATGAGACACGCGATGGCAAAGAGCGAAAACGAAACCGCGTTGGAAATCTAGTTGGCAGCAATACCCAACGTGCCGTCCGCACCATCCGAAAGCGTCCAGATCATATCGAATAATATGTACGCGGCAGAGGTGTAGCCAAGCATGCTAAACAATAGCTGCAGGGTGCTCGAGAACAAGGAGCGACGACTTCGCGCGGCAAGCCCGATAAGAACAATCATGCATAGCAGGAATATCTCAATCTTGAGTGCCTTAACCACCAGACGCCATCCCTTCAATATCCGAATGGTCAGAATCGCCCAATTCGAATCAGGGCAATAAACACCCCTTTACTCCGCAGGGGTAAAGGGAATCACAGCAAAGCGCCCGAACATCACTGCAAAACAGTTTCTGTTCGGGCGCTCGGACGGCGCGAATTGCACGCCGGAATCAATTATCGGTAACGGCCGTTACTCGCCATCGATGTCGGTCGCGACGGCCTCCTCGATGGCCTCGACACCGGCAGGCGACAGGTCCTCCTTGCCCTGGCAGAACTTCTTGTCGACCCAGCCGGTCAGAATCGGAGCCATGATTGCCGTGATGATAACGGCAGTGGCGATCTGGGCGTACGCGGTGGGCGCAAGCTCGGCGTAGCGCGGCGCGACCTCGGCGAGAGCAACCGGCGTGGTCATAGCCGTGCCGGCGATGGTGGAACAAGCCACGGCAGCCTTGCCGTTACCACCGCACAGGCGCTCGAACGCAAAGGTGATGGGACCGACGACAAACAGCGTGACAAGGCCCAGCAAGATGCCGGAAATACCACCGGCGATGAAGCTCGAAAGGCTCATGGACGCACCGAGCTGAAAACCAATTACAGCGATCGCGGGATTGGCGCCGGGAACCAGCAGGTTCTTGATAAACGGGAACAGGTTGCCCAGAACCATGCCGATAACGAGCGGCAAAATGGAGCCGATGATAGTACCGACAGGGATGTTGGCAAGACCCGAAACACCAAGGACGATCATCGTGACGGCGGGGCCGGCCGTAAAGAACAGGATACCGACGGCGCCCTGCTCGGACTCATCGCCGAACTCGCCCATGATGCCCGTATAGAGCGCCATGTTGCAAAACGTAATGCCGCCGATGATAGACACGGAGCTCAGACCCAGGAAGTTGTCGTTAAAGAAATATGCCACGCCTAGGCCGAGAGCCGCTGCGACGACCAGCTTGGGAATCAGCACGACGATACCGGTCTTGATGGCGCCCGGCGTGGACTTAAAGCTGATGCCGGCGCCCACGAACAGCAGGATCGCGGCGACGATGGTATTGGAGCCACCGCGGCAGGCAGCCGTAAAGAAGCCGCCGATCTCAAAAACCTGCGGGCAGAAGGTGTTGAGCAAAAGACCGACGATCATCGGATAGATCATGATGTCGCCCGGGATGCGCGGAACCTTGAATTTCTTTTGCTCGTTGGCAGTCGCTTCCTGTGCCATGAAACCCCCATTTCCGCTGACGCGGAACAAAAGCCCACGTCATGCTTTGCTACAGTAAAGTTTGACCATGGTACCAGAAGAAATAGACCAGCTCGGTGAAAAATTCGACAAGTTGGGATGGAACGAGATTCGGCGCCCGCGACGCCACCCCTATATAAGGCTCAAGACAATATAGAGTACGATGCCCGAGACGCAGCACCACAGCATCGATTTTGTCTTGACCGCCACGACCACGACGCCGACGGCCGCAATCCAGGGAACCAAGGCAGGCCAGAGTCCCGCGTCGAACGCGCCGGGGCTCACCAAGTCGTTGGCGACCAGCGCGGCAAAGGCAGCGGGCGGGATATAGCCCAGGGCCTCGGTAATGCGGGGCGACAGGGTCCGCCCGCGCAAGGCGAACGCCGGCGCGATGCGAAAGAACGCGATAGCAGCCCACGACGACAGCCACAGAACCAAGAACTCGTTAACGGGCATCGCGGGCACCTCTTCCGTCAAATACAGCATCGCACGCCAACGCAATGGCAATGCCGGCCACGACGCTTGCCGGCACGGCAATATTCGTGAGGCCCAAGAACTTGCATACGGCGACGGACACCGCGCCCGAAACCGCCGCGACAACGTTGCCGCGCGACAGCCGCTGCGAAAAGAGCAGGCAGATAAAGAGCGAGGTGCAGACAAAGGCTGCAATGGCGGTGGGAACATCGACAACGGCGCCGACGATGGTGCCCATCGTACACGAAACGCCCCATGTTGCGATGAGGATCACGTTGAGCACAAAGGACTCGCGCGGGCCCCAATCCTCCCCTTCAACCAACTTGGCAAGCGAGATGCCATATGCCTCCTCGGTAAGTGTCGCGGCAACAGCCAGCGTCTGACGCTTCGAGGCACCCGTCAGATGCGGCGCGATCGATGCCGAGTAAAGCGCAAAACGCGAGGAGATGGCGGCAACGCTCGCGATAATCGAAGGTGCCGGCACGTCCGCCAGCCAAAGATTGCAGATAATAAACTGGCCGCTGCCCGTCACAAACGTGCTGCTCAGGGCAAAGACCATCCAGGGCTCCATTCCCGTCTGCCCCATGATCATTCCGCACGGCGCGCCTATTGCAACATAGGTAAGCATCACCGGCCAGACGGTTCTAACGATTTTGAACACCATACGCTTCTCATCCTGACAAGGTCTCCGAGCCACATGTAGCGATACGGCAGAATCATCATCCGACAGCAACCGAGTTCACCTACAATTGCCACCGGATCGAAAGACACAACTTTTTAGGAAGTCATTATGACAGCTATCGATCGAGACCGGGTGCGCGCGGCCTTCAAAAGCTACACCGATGCCTACGACGCCACCAACCCACGCATCGCGCTCAAAATCGAGCATACGTACCACGTGGCCGAGGCATGCGATGCCGTAGCACGCGAGCAGGGCTGGTCGTCAGAAGATATTGACCTGGCATGGCTTTGCGGCCTGCTGCACGATATGGGCCGCTTCGAGCAGCTGCGACGCTGGGACACCTTTAAGGACGCCGAGAGCATGAGCCATGCAGCGCTGGGCATCGAGGTCCTCTTTGGCGAGAATCCCGCCGATGCACCCGCCGTAACGAGCATCCGCGACTTTATCGATGACCCGGCAGAAGATGAGCTCATCCGAGCGAGCATTGCCTATCACAGCGATTTCCGTCTACCCGCACAGCTCGACGAGCGCACGCGGAGCTTCTGCGACATCGTGCGCGATGGCGACAAGATCGACATTATGCGCACCATCGCCGACAGCACCGTCGACACCATCCTCAAAGTGGATGAGGACGCGTTTCTGGCCAGCCGTTTCTCGGCACCGACGCTGGCCGCCTTTGACGAGCACCGCTGCGTCGCGCGCGACGAGCGCAACGAGCCGGCGGACTACCTGGTGGGACTCATCTGCTTTATGTTTGAGCTCGTCTATCCAGCGAGCCGCACGCTGGCGCGCGAGCAGGGCGATATCTACCGCCTGCTCGACGCGCCCTTTGGCATTACGCGGCCCTTTACCGACCCCGCCACGCAGGCAACTTGGAGCCGCCTTAAGGACGAGATGCGCGACTGGCTGGCGCGCGCCTAGCGCTCAAGCTGAGCCAGCAGCTCCTCGACGACCTCGACGGCATCGCCGACAACCTTGTACTGGGCAGTACCAAAAATGGGGGCATCCGGGTCCTCGTTGATGGCGATAATGCACTCAGCCCCACCGATGCCGGCAAGATGCTGGATGGCGCCCGAAACACCGATACTCACGAGAAGCTTGGGCGAAACCGATACGCCCGTCTGGCCAATCTGATGGCGATACTCCAACCAGCCGGCCTCCACGACAGGTCGCGTGCAGCCAAGCTCGGCTCCCAGAGCCTCGGCGAGCCTTCGCATCAGCGGCAGATTTTTCTTGGAACCAATGCCGCGACCCACCACAACCAGACGCTCGGCATCGGCAATTGAGGCCTGTTGTCCCCACTCCTCGGCGGGAATCGAGATCTCGACACGAGCCTTAGCATCATCCGCAAGCGATATCTGGGTGATCGTGCCGGAGCGGTCGTAGTCAAAGTCGGGCGCCTTAAAGATGCCGGGACGAACCGTTGCCATCTGGGGACGATGATTGGGGCAGATAATGGTGGCCATCAAGTTGCCGCCAAACGCCGGGCGCGTCTGCTGCAGCAAGCCCGTCTCCGCATCCATCGAAAGCACGGTGCAGTCGGCCGTGAGGCCCGTCTGCAGGCGCACGGCAACGCCAGGCGCCAGCTCGCGACCAAAGGCGGTCGCGCCGTACAGAATGGCCTCGGGCCTGTGCTCGGCCACCAAATCGCAAATCAAGCGGGCATAGACCTCCGCATCGTTTTGGCGCAGTCGCTCGTCGCGGCAAACCGCGACCTCGTCGGCGCCGGCGCAGACCAGATGCTCCAGGTCCTCAAGCGGGCCCTCGGGGCCCATGCCGACCAATGCCACCAGACGGCAACCGCGGGCATCGGCAAGCTCGCGCCCCTTACCCATGAGCTCGTAGGCCACCGGGGCCACGACATCGCGCTCGTCGGTCTGCACGAAGACCCATATGTCTCGATACGCATCGAGGTCAACCGCGCCGGCGGCCTCGTCGCGCTCGATCGAAATGGCATTGACGGGGCAAGCGTCGACGCACCCGCCGCACAAGATACAGCCGTCGGTCACATGGGCGCAGCGGTTGGGGCGCTCGCCCTCCACCACAATGCCACCCGAGGCACAGGCGCGAACGCAGCGGCCACAGCCAACACATGCCTCGCTATCGATTATCAGTCCGCTCATCTATGCCATCCCCTCGATAATCTTGGCAAGCTTTGCCGCCTGCTCGACCGGCGTGCCCTCGATGGCCTCGCACGTTTGATCGCGGTCGGGCACAAACGAGCGCACGACCTGCGTCGGCGATCCGGTAAGGCCGCAACGCGAGGGGTCGGCGTTCACATCGGCAGCACAGACCACCCGCACATCCGCATCTTCGGCCGCGCGAATGCCGGCGATGCTCGGCATGCGCAGCTGGCCAATCTCCTTGGCGGTCGTCATCGCGCACGGCATCTCCAGATAGACCGTCTCCTCGCCGGCGTCACAGCCGTGGACAAGCGCCAGCGAGCCGCACGTCGTAAAGCCCGCGCTCTGCACGCAGCTCACATCGGTTACGCAGGGAATCTCGAAGGCGCCGGCCAGCTCGGGGCCAATCTGGGCAGTATCGCCATCCACCGCCATCTTGCCGCAGATGAGCAGGTCGAAGTCCTCATCGAGCGCCTCGATGCCGCATTTGAGAGCATAGGTGGTCGCCAACGTGTCCGCGCCCGCAAAAGCACGGTCGGTCAGCAGCAGCGCGTCGTCGGCACCGCGGGCGATGCAGTCGCGCAGCAGCGATTCTGTCGCGGGGATGCCCATCGACACCACCGTCACACGCACGTCCATGCCAAAGCCGATATAGTCGTCCTTCAGCGCTAGCGCACATTCGAGGGCACTTGCATCGAAGGGATTAATGACCGCCTGTCTGCCATCACGCACGATAGTATTGGTCTTGGGGTCCATCTTGACCTCGGTGCTTCCGGGCACCGCCTTGACGCACACCACCATATGGAAATCACTCATCTTCACGCGCCCCCTTTCTGGACGAGTTCATCCAAGAGCTTCTCCGAAAATAGGTTGCCGCGGCCGAGCTGCCCGGCAGGGTCGAGCTGCAGCTTGAGTCGAGCCGATTCGACCATGGCCTCGTGGCCGTACATCGTCTCCAAAAAGCCTGCTTTGATCTTGCCGACGCCGTGCTCGGCAGAGACGGCGCCGCCCATAGCCGTTACCTCCGCAGCCCACTGGGCAAACAGCTCGCCACCGCGACGGTAGTCTTGCACATCGCGCGGCAGGATATTCACATGCAGATGGTTGTTGCCGATATGTCCCCAGGCGGCAGACTCAAGCCCGCTTTCGGCCAACGTGCGGCGATAGAGGGCAACGACATCGGCCAGGCGCGTGTTGGGCACCGACATATCCGACCCCAGCTTGGTAATGGTGGGGTCGGTGCGGCGACGCTCGTCGATGAGCATGTTGACACTCTCGGGGACGGCGTGGCGGAAGAACCGCTGGCATTCGCGATCGACCTCGGTGCGCGCAACCCAAGTCGCGTCGTCGCGGCCGCCCGCAAGCTCCAAAACCCATCCCAAGTGGTACAGCTCCTCGGTCGCCTGCGCCTCGTCGTCGCAGTCGAGCTCCACATAGACACAGACCTTTGCCTCATCGTCGAGTGCCGGCAGCGAGGCAAACGCGGTCGACTGCTCACGCTGGCGACGCAGGATATCCAGGGCGCCAGCATCGAAATACTCAATAGCGGCGGCATGGGACAGCACGGGGCGCACGGAATCGGTAAAGAACACCGCCTTGTCTTCGCTATCGAAAAAGCAGCTCACACCCCAAACGACCGCAGGTGCCGCTTGCAGGGCGATCTCGAGCTCGGTTATGACGCCGATTGTGCCACACGCGCCGATAAACAGATCGATGGCATCCATATCTTCAGCAACGAAATAGCCCGAAGCATTTTTGGTCTTGGGCATGGTGTAGTCGGGAAGATCGAGCTCGAGTGCACGGCCTGCTGCCGTCACGAGCGACAGGTGGCGGCCCTGGGCAAAAGCCTCGCCACGGTGAAGCTCGAGCAGGTCGCCATCGGTCAGCACGACATGAAGGCCCGTGACGTGAGGGCGCATGGGACCGTAAGCGTAGCTGCGGGCGCCGGAGGCGTTGCATGCCGCCATGCCGCCCAGACAGGCAGATGCCTCGGTGGGATCGGTGGGAAAGAACTGCTCGGGAGCCTCTTGGAACTCCTCGTAGGCCTCAAGCGATGCCTGGTCCCAACCAGCAGTCGGCAGCACCTTCTTGCTCAGCTGCTTACGCAGCTCCGAGAGCACAACGCCCGGCTCCACGCGCAGCAGAAATTGGCTTTGTTCATCGCGGCGAAGGCCCAAGTAGCGATTCATACGGGAAGTATTGAGGATATGCCCACCGTGGGGCACGGCACCGGCGGCAAGGCCGGTTCGGGCGCCCTGAACCGTTACCGGGACACGCTCGGCATGGAGCGTTTCCAAAATGGCACGGACCTCGTCTTCCGTTGTCGGAAACGAGATGCTCGATGCTTCGCCCGATGCGCGAGATTCATCGCGGCCATACTCTTCGAACTCGTCGGTGAAGGGTTTGATGGTTGCAGACACGCGAACTCCCCCTTTAGCTAACTACAGTGTTTGCAGGGAGATGTTACCGCATCGTTTCGTCGACGTGTTCGAAACCGTCTCCATAATTGGCGTTTTTTACGTTCGTGCAATTCGGCGAACGGCAAGGCTTCCTCGGCAGACGATGCTTTTGACACATATCGCCCCGCCATCGCCGACCGCTCGATTGTCGCTCGAAAAAAGTTGAAATATTTTTTGCCACCTTTTACCTGCGGAGATGTCAATCCGTCAAGCATTTGGTCAGAAATTGGTCAAGTAGCGGCTGATACGGTCGGCCTCGACAGCCAAAACCGATAGAAGTTTTGGCCCCAGAAGCAGGGAGGTTCCCATGGCATATTACTGGCCCCAGTACGGCGTCGCCATCGAGGTCGACGACGATCCCTATCTCCTGCCTTTCGACGAAGAGGCGTTCCCCGATACGGCGGTCTACCACGTCACCACCGATGTTATCTGCGACCCCGAGTCGTTCTCGGCGCTCGCCCACCACATCGCGCGTATCCACGACATCGAGCTCCCTCACGACTTCGACGAGCTCATCTACTCGCGCCGCCTGATGCTTCACATGCTCTTTGGAGCGGACCCGTCCACGTTCGCACGTGTCTATACCACCAAGGACGCCGCATGAGTGCGAAGAAGCCGCCCCGCCTCGCAGGACTGGGGCGTCGCAAGAAACTCGTCGTTGTCTGCCTGGCTATCGTCTGCGCCCTCATCGCCGTAGGGCTATACGCCTGGCAGTCGCAGCCCGTGCCCGAAGCGGGCGCCTCAGTCACGACGGCAGAGGGTAAATCGCGACAAGAAATCCAAGATGAGCTCGACGCCATCGTCCGCGACAACATGATGACGATTTCGGTCGCGCCGGTCGCTCAGCTGCAGGAGGACGGCAAGCTGCGCGTCAACGTGCAAAACGTCCAAGACAATAAATTTCCCCAGCGATTCCGCGTCATCCAAAACGACGAGACCATGTACGAATCCGGTGTGGTCGAGACCGGCAAGACAATCGAGACGTGCCCCGCCGGCGACATCAAAGAAGGCGAGGCGTACATCGAGATCCAGGCACTCGACGCCAAGACCTACGACGCCCATGGCAATCCCACGCGCATCAAGGTGCGGGTTGCGCAGGCAGAAGACTAAACCTGCCGCCTGTTGCGAAAATTCGCACCCGCGCCGCTTTCGTCTAACCATCACGGAAACGGTCCGTGACGAATAGAAAGGAACGATTATGGACATCACCAGGAACTTGAGCGGGACCAGGGCGCTCGTCGTGGGCGCAGGGCTGGCGCTCGCACTCGCAATGGGCGCCGCGCCGACCACCGCTCTGGCGGAGGGACGTGTTGGAACCACCGACGTGACCATCAGAACCGAAATCGACAACATCGCGTTTAAGACTCCGACCGTCATCCCATTTGTCGCCAAGGCCGATGGCACGCTTCAGGGCCCTTCCGAGAATACAACCACCATCGACAATCTTTCGGCCTATGGCATCCACGTTACCAACATGAAAATCGGCGCCAAGAACTCCTGGAGCATCGTCGCCGACGCCAAGACGGGAACCGCCCAGAACTCCATCGATTTTAAGGTCGGCCCCGACAAGGCACTCCAAGACGCTCATGCCGCGACGCAGGAAGCGGGCCTCGACCTTTCCAAAAATGCATCCTTCGACATGGGCTACCAGGGCATCGCCGATGGTACGGACAAGATTAAGCTTAAGACGAGCGGCACTGTCGCTCGCGTCACGCGAGACATCTTCCATGTGACCGGCACGGGCGACCAGGTCGCAACCATTACGTGGACGGTCGAGCCCGGTGCGCACACGGCCTAAGGCGATGGTCCTTGCCGTCATCATCGGCGTTGTAACGTTTGCCCCGATCGCCGCCTTTGCCCAACAAGAGCAGGCGCAAGCTGCCACACAGGTGACTGTCGATCTATCGGAGCTCGAACGCAGCGGCCAACATGAACCCCTAGCGCAAACGGGCGACACGCGACAGCTCCTGGCAGCAGGAATCGCCGCGGCAGGTGCAAGCGCCATCGGCCTTGGCCTGCACATCAAACGCAGCCAGTAGCCACACAAATCGAGACCGTCCAGAACAGGTAAGGAGAGCCCATGGCATCAAAGAACCTTTTGCCCGTTGCCGCGCTCTGCAGCGCGCTTGTCACCGGCATGCCCGTCGCCGCTCTAGCGACACCCGCCGTAGACGTCCCCTTACCTGCCATCAACTGTCTCGTCACAAACCAGATGAGCACCATCGCGCGCCAACGCCTCTCGCTTGCGCAGGCAAGCATTTCGACCTCGGGGTGCCTCCGTCGCCGCTCAAACAGCTCGATAGTCGTGGATACCGAGCGCTCGCGCACAACGGACGGTCCTCTAACGGGATGCGCCATCTGCACATGGCGTGCGGCTGCAACTGATGCCGATGGCGATTTCTGCGACGTGGAGCTGCGCTTCGACATCACCCTGTCCGATGACTCGGCGGACGGGGCAACGGTCGCCTTCGACAGCACATTTTTCGAAGACGGAGGAGGTGTATGCCTGGGCTGCGTCCCCTCGAGCGCCGATGGCACGCAGCCCGCCATCTCATTCACCGCATCGCTGAAAATGACCAAGGTGGGCACCGACGCCACAGCGAATGGCGAGATCGCCCTGATGTTCTACGCGAGCGACACAGAAAGCCAGGAGATTCGGGACAAACAGCGGACCGGATCGCTCAGCCTGACGCGAGGGGCAAATCCCGGTCCTGTCGACATCAGCACCCAGACGCAAGATGTGCATCACGTCCTTGTCGATCCGGCACTCCTCGAGATGGAATGGAGCGGAGCGGGAGCGGTCGGACTCGCTCCCTCGACAGCTGACATCGCAACCGACTCCAGCGAGAGCAGCGGTGAAATGGCGCCTGGGGACAATGGAACACCAGGCGACATAACACCGCCATCGAGCGGTCCTTCAGCCACTTTCAGCGAGCCAAGCGAAACAACCGCCGCAGTGGGCGGCACGCAAGCTGGCGAGAACTTGGGGTATCCCATGCCGGAGGACATCGACGAGGGCAATTGTTGCATGATGGTCGCGCTCGACCGCACGGAAACCGTCGACGCCGCGAGCATCGAGGTCGTCACCGCCGATAGGCCCGTCCGCAAAGCAGCCATTATCGCATTCCCTAAAACCTTCGAAGTTGTTTTTCTGCCATCGGGCGAGGTCGTAGCCCCCACCCTGCTCACCTTGCTTGGGGCAAAGGGCACGGCCAACCAAATCGACAACCTCACGGTCGTCGACCCTGCGACCACCGCAAAACTGCACCTGTATGCCGTAACCTCGGACGGGGGCAAAACCGAGGAATTCGACGGTGAGAACCTCCTGAATAACCGGATACTCCATAGAATGGAAGACGTCTCGTATCAAATTGAGCTCGAGGGATTTGACCGAACTCGAGATGCCGATATCATCGCCGCGGCTATTGAATCCCCGCAGCGACTCATGACGCTGCGCTTCGATTACAGCCCCTATGTCGTGATGGGAGGCTGAGGCTTGGGCACCAAATGCCGTCATTACTACCACTTATATAACGTATAGGATGAGTCATGACGCACCATGCGGCCCGTTCTGCTACGATTGCCAGGTTGGCATCAATATGGGAGGGTTCATGCCGGGTTTGGGAACGGTCATCAACGTCGCACTTTTGATTGCGGGCGGACTGCTGGGCCTTATAAGCGGACGCTTTATCACACCCCGCATCCAAGACACGCTCATGAAGGCGTCGGGGCTGTGCGTTCTGTTTATCGGACTGGGCGGCACCATGCAAAAGATGCTCGTCATTGACGGAAAAGCGCTGGCGACCACCGGCACCACCATGCTCATCGTCTCGTTTGCCCTTGGCTCGCTCATCGGCGAGGCCATAAACCTGGAAGCCGACATCGAAAACCTGGGCGAATGGCTCAAACGCAAAACCGGCAGCGAGGGAGACAACGAGTTCACCAATGCCTTTGT
>UQXT01000006.1 GCA_900545075.1 uncultured Collinsella sp.
CATGGATTGCTTTGCCGCCGAGTTTTCCTGCATCGATGCGAGAGCCTCTCGCATGCTCGACCTTTCTGCCGCAATTCGCGAGGCGCTGCTGGACGCTGGCGTCGATACGGACAATATCGTAGACACGCAGCTCTCCACCGTGCGTCAGAACGACCGCTTTTACTCCTACCGCAACGAGGGTGGCACCTGTGGGCGCCATGCCGCGATCGGTGTGATGCTATGAGAAGGATCGCATCGGTCCTGAGCGCGGCAGTGCTTACGCTCACGCTGTGTGCTTGCTCTTCGGGATCTTCCACATCTTCTATTACCGTTGCCGGCTCGACCACCTGCCTTCCCATTGCCGAGATTGCAGCCGAGGGCTTTAAGGAAGAGACCGGCATTGACGTGCTCGTCTCCGGCCTTGGCTCCTCTGCGGGTATCGAGGCCGTCAGCAACGGCACGGCCGACATCGCCAGCTCCTCTCGTGGCCTCAATGCCGACGAGCAGGATTTGGGCCTGACCCCGATCGTAATCGCGCACGACGGCATCGCAGTCATCGTGAACGACGACAACCCGGTCGACAACCTCTCGACCGAGCAGCTCCGCGATATCTACGCCGGCAAGATTACCAATTGGAAAGAGGTCGGTGGCGAGGACCTGAGGATTCAGGTCATCAACCGAGACGAGGCGTCCGGTACGCGCGAGGCCTTCCGTACCATCGTGATGGATGGCACGCCGTTCGATCGCCGCTCGGCTGTTCTTTCGGGTACGGGCCAGGTGCGCGACGTGGTATCTCGTTCGCGTGGGGGCATCGGCTACATTTCGCTGGGCTTCGTCGATAGCCTCAACGCCAAGACCTCGGTCAAGGCCGTCTCGGTCAATCATGTTGAGGCGTCCGAGAAGACGGTCGCGAGTGGCGGCTATCCCATCTCGCGCGACCTTTACTTCTTTGTGAAGGGTGCGCCTTCGCAGCAGGCGCAGGATTACATCGACTATGTGACGTCCGAAAAGATGGACAAGCAGATTCGCGAGGCGGGCTTTATTCCCGTCACCAACGACGAGAAGGGGAGTGAGTAGCATGGAAGCACAGGAAAACTCCCAGACTGAGCAGAATGTTCAGACGCCCAAGAAGCGCGAGCTGGCGCTCGTATCGCGCAGTACCTATATCAAGGAGAAGGCGCTGCAGTGGATCTTCTTTGCCTGCGCGTTCTTGGCGGTCGTTACCGTCATCCTGATTTTTGTCTTTACCACGTACTCGGCGCTGCCCGTCTTTACTGACATCGGTCTGGCGGACTTCTTTAGCTTTACGTGGGCGCCTTCCGAGGGCCACTACGGCATCTTGTCGCTGCTTGCCGGCTCGGGTCTGGTGACCGTCGGTGCGCTCGCCATGGGCGTGCCGCTGGGCGTGGGTACGGCCGTTTACCTGGTCGAGATTGCCAGCAAGCGCGTGCGCAAGCTCATCAGCCCCGCCGTTGACCTGCTGGCGGGCATACCCTCCATCATCTACGGCTTCTTTGGCATGATCATCATCCGCCCGTTTATCGCACAACTGACCGGTGGTCTTGGTTTTGGTGCGCTGACAGCGTGGTTCGTGCTCGCCATCATGATCGTCCCTACCATCACGACGCTTACCATCGATGCCCTCAATTCCATTCCCATGGGCATTCGCGAGGCATCGTATGCCATGGGTGCTACTAAGTGGCAGACCATCTATAAGGTCGTGCTACCTGCCGCCAAACTGGGTATCGTTGATGCCATCGTGCTGGGTATGGGCCGTGCCATCGGTGAGACCATGGCCGTGCTCATGGTCGTGGGTAACGCTCCGGTTATTCCCGACAGCATTGCGAGCCCCATCTCGACGCTCACGAGCCAGATCGCGCTCGACATGAGCTATTCCTCGGGCCTGCACCGCTCGGCTCTGTTCGGCATGGGCGTGGTCCTGTTTATCATCTCCGCCATGCTGGTGGGCATCGTCCGTCTGATTTCCAAGAAGAAGAGGGGGTAGGCTATGTCCGATTCCGTTGATACGACGGTCGATACGACCTCGTCGCGCGAGCGCATCAAGCGTGCCCTTTCCCACGGTAAGAAGGGCCGTATCAACAAGGACCTGTCAAACAAGATCATGCTCGGCGTGTTCCGCGCCGCGGCCTACATCACCACGCTTGTGCTGGTCGCTATCATCGCCTACGTGGTTGTTAATGGCTTACCGCATATTTCGCTCGACTTTATCTTCGGTTGGCCCCAGGGTGTCAACGCCGAGGGCGGCATTTGGCCTACGATTGTCTCGACCATCTACGTGACGGCGCTCGCCATGCTTATCTGCACGCCGATCGCTGTGCTGGCAGCCGTCTATCTGGCCGAGTACGCCAAGCAGGGCAAGGTCGTCGAGCTCATTCGCTACGCTGCTGACGCTTTGGCCTCGGTGCCCTCCATCGTTATGGGCCTGTTTGGCTACGCCTTGTTTGTCGAGGCTATGGGCCTGGGCCTTTCGATGGTCTCTGCCGCTCTGGCACTCGCGCTCTTGATGCTCCCCATCGTCATGCGCACCACCGAAGAGGCCATTCGCGCCGTTCCGCGCTATATCCGCTGGGGCGCGTACGGCCTGGGCGCCACCAAGTGGCAGGTTGTCTCCAAGATCGTGCTTCCTTCTGCCTTTGGCCGTATTGCCACGGGCATCGTCCTCGCCATCGGCCGTGCCATTGGCGAGACCGCGGTGGTGCTCTACACCATGGGCCAGGCCATCAACCTGCCTATTTCGCCGCTCGATTCCGGCCGCCCCATGACGGTTCACCTGTACCTGCTTGCCAACGACGGCATCAACATGAACGCAGCCTACGGCACCGCGCTCTTGCTGATGGTGATCATTTTGGCCTTCAACCTGTTTGCGCGCTTCCTGTCGCGCAAGCGTCGCTAGTTAAGGAGTCCCATGTCCGTTTATCAGTCCGCTCCCACGTTGGAGCAAGCGGCCATTACGGCCAAGGATTTCAACTTTTGGTACGGTGACTTTCATGCGCTGACGGGGCTTGACCTCAACATCGCCAAAAACGCCATCACCTCCTTCATTGGCCCTTCGGGCTGCGGCAAGTCGACGTTTTTGCGCTGCATCAACCGCATGAATGACCTGATCGAGGGTACGCGCGTCGAGGGCACGATGACGCTCGACGGCAACGATATCTATGCCGAGGGTGTCGACCCGGTCGACCTCCGTCGCCGCGTGGGCATGATCTTTCAGCAGCCCAATCCGTTTCCCAAATCCATCTACGAGAATGTCGCTTTTGGCCCTCGTCTGCAGGGCGTGACTAGCAAAAGTGACCTCGATGACATCGTGGAAGAATCGCTCAAGCGCGCCAACCTCTGGAAAGAGGTATCCAATCAGCTCAACAAGGATGGTTTGGCGCTCTCGGGCGGTCAGCAGCAGCGTCTGTGCATCGCGCGCGTGCTTGCGGTGCAACCCGATGTCCTTCTGATGGACGAGCCCTGCTCCGCCATCGACCCCACGTCCGTCTCTAAGGTCGAGGATCTGATGGCCGAGCTGGCGCCCGAGATGACGATCATCATCGTCACGCATTCAATGCAGCAAGCAGCTCGTATCAGCGACTACACCGCATTCTTCTTGCAGGAAGTTGCCGGCGAGCCCGCCACGCTCATCGAGTATGGTCAAACCGACGCGATCTTCACCAGCCCGGTGGACTCGCGGACGGAAGACTATATCACCGGCCGCTTTGGCTGATCGGTGCGACTAGTCCCAAGCCGATCGGATCTGGTCCGGTGCGTATTCACTGTGCGGGCGGCATGACCGCACCCAACTGATTGGAGTGAACCATGCGCAAACTGTTTTCCCGTCAGCTCATCGAGGCCCGTCACGAGATGCTGAGCATCTACGAGGCCGTCGATCTGGCCCTCCACGATGCCGTGAAGGCCTATGTGACCGACGACCGCAAGCTCGCCACCAAGACCAAGAAGCGCACGCTTTCGGTTGACGCACGCTGCGCCAACCTGGAGGCCGTCTGCTACAACCTGATTGCCACGCAGTCACCGGTCGCCTCCGACTTCCGCTTGCTGCAGACGATCATCTACGTCGACTTTAACCTGCAGCGCATGACCGATAAGGTTCGCCAGATTTGCCGCGCCACGCGTCATATGATCAAGGCCGACATCTCGCTGCCCAAGGAGCTTGTCGGCACGGTCGAGGCCGAGGCTGAGGCCGTCTACCAGGTGCTGGGCTCTTCGCTTTCCGCGCTCGTCACCAACGACATGTCCATCATCTGCAACTTGGCCGTCGAGGACGAGCCAGTGCATGCCGCCTACGAGAAGTTCTTCCGCACCTTTAACCGTATGGATACGGGCGACTTTATGGACGACGACAGCAACTATGACGATCTGCGCCGCGCCATCATGGTTTCGCGCTACCTCGATCGCATCGCTTCGATTTCCATCGATGCCGCCTGCCGTCTGACCTTCCTGTTGACTGGTCAGCGCATGAATGCCGGCGATATCGCCCGCACTGATGAGGATGAGCTCGAGAGCATGCGCGTGCCTTCGGGCGAGGGTGTTATCATGAGGCCCGCCGTCGACGCTCGCTACGTTGCCAAGGTGCCCACTAACGAGGTCAGCGAGGGTCTTCGCTACCTGCTCGATCATCTTGAGGACGAGGACGATGGCGAGGACGACGAGGAGTAAGTAATTCCGTTCGTCGAAAGATTGTAAATACCTAAGTGAGCGCGGCCTTGCACATGCGGGGCCGCGCTCTTGCGATAGCATGGGACTACTTGTTTGGCTGTCAGCGGAGGCGATTGGCAATGGATAACTATTTGGACTTGATGCGCGCTCGCCGCGAGCAGATTCTGGAACGTTTTTATGCGGCGCTCGATCGCGCAGGCCGTCCCCACGACGCCGCGCGCCTCATTGCCGTGTCCAAGACCGTTGGTGTCGATGAGACCGTTGCCGCCATCCAGGCGGGGTATCGCCATTTTGCCGAGAATCGCCCGCAGGAGCTGGTTCGCAAGCTCACGGGTCTGGCGGAGCATCCGGAGCTGCCCGAGGTGCGCTTCGATATGATCGGCAACCTGCAGACCAATAAGATCAATGCGGTGCTGGGCTCAGCCGAGCTGATTCACTCGGTGGGTTCGCTGCATCTGGCGCAGGCGATCTCGAGCCGTGCTGTCCGCAAGATTGAGGCGGGCGAGCTCGCTGGCCCCCAGCGTGTGCTCATTGAGGTCAATGTGAGTGGTGAGGAGTCGAAGGGAGGCTTTTCGCCCGATGAGATTCGCGCCGCCGCGGGTGAGCTTGCGGAACTTGAGGGAATTTGCGTACAGGGGCTTATGACTATGGCGCCCCGGGGGAATAAGGATGTGGCACGCCGCACCTTTGCGGGGCTTCGTGAGCTGAGGGATGAGCTGGAGGCGGCGCATCCCGATTTGAACCTGCCTGAGCTTTCCTGCGGCATGAGCGAGGACTTTGAGCCTGCCCTTGAGGAGGGCTCTACGCTCGTTCGCCTGGGCAGGGTAGTATTTAGCCCGGAGTTTGCAGTAAAATAAGGCTCTGAAGTGCGCACTGATTATCGGGGCGCCTGCACTAAACCGCGAGAGGACACAACCATGGGCTTCCTTGACGAGATTAAAAATAAGATGCACCTGGGCGGCCAGCAGGGTTACGACCAGGGTTATGGCCAGGACGACGACTACGGCTACGATGATGGCTATGACGATGGCTATCAGGGCAACCGCTACAGCGGTGCTTCGGGCGAGGGCTTCTACACCCAAGACGAGCCGAGCAACGGCCTGCTTGGTCAGACGCGCCGTGGTGAAGCTGAGTCGGTTGCCGTGTATACACGCTCCGGACAGCTGGTCGGCGATGACTCTCGCCATGCCACGACGTATAACCCGCCTTCGCGCTCGCAGGACAGTGTTGCGAGCGGTTATCGTCCTGGTGCCTATGACACGCCGTCGAGCTACGCCGAGAACACCCGCGCCCGTGCCGCCGCTGCGCCCGCGCCTGCACCGAGCGATGCCTCGGCCTATGCGAGCAATATCATCAACGCCACGCCGCAGCTGCCGGCCTATGTCCTGCGCCCCGAGAGCTATGACGACGTGGAGACCGTGGTGCGCCGCGTTCGCACCAAGCAGCCTGTCGCACTGATTTTTGTGGGCGTACGCACCGAAGTTGCCAAGCGCGTCTTGGACTTCTCTTACGGCTTTGCCTGCGGTCTGGGTGCCACGGTCAAGGAGGTGGGCGACCGCGTGTTCATGGTGCTGCCCGCCGGTTGCGAGGTCAAAGATTCCGATCTCAAGAAGCTTCGTGCCGACGGCTACCTTAAGTAAAGACAAGACGAGGAGATTCCCATCAACATCTACACTGTCGTCCAGCTGGTCAACACGCTGTTCAACTTCTATTCCACGCTCATTGTCGTCTACTGCTTTATGACGTGGATTCCCATGAAGCAGGGTGGTTTGCTTCAGGATATTGCCGCGGTGCTTGATAGCGTGTGCGGTCCGTGGCTCAACCTGTTCCGTCGTTTCATCCCGCCGATGGGCGGTATCGATTTTTCGCCGGTCGTTGCGATTATTGCGTTGCAGTTGGTGCAGAGGCTGGTTCTGCAGCTTCTTATAGGTATACTCGTGTAGAACTGACTTAGTAACTTACGTCGGGCGTGTAGCGCCGAGGCGATGAAAAAGGAGACTTGTTATGGCTATTACCCCTGCAGACATCCAGGCTCAGACTTTCTCTGAGGCCAAGCGTGGCTACGATCCTGCTGAGGTCGACGTCTTCTTGGAGACGCTGTCCTCCGAGGTCGACGCTATGCTCGCTAAGATCGTCGACCTTAAGGGTCGTCTGACTGCTACCGAGCAGCAGCTTGCCGATGCACAGGCTCAGCTTGCCCAGGCTCAGGATGCCACCGCCCAGGCCGTTCCTGCCGCCCCCGTGGCTGCTCCCGCCCCTGACTTCTCCGCTCAGGAGCGCCAGATTTCCGCTGCCCTGATCGCTGCCCAGCAGACCGCTGAGACCATCGTTAACGATGCCAACGAGAACGCTGAGCGTATCCGCAACGAGGCTGACGCCAAGGCTCGCGAGGTTATCCGCCAGGCTCTGACTGAGAAGCAGGCCGAGCTCGAGGAGATCGATCGTCTCAAGGCTTCCCGTGAGGAGTTCAAGGCCGAGTATCTTAAGCTCATCCAGCACTTCATGGACGATGCCCAGAACTCCTTCCCGGCCGACCTCATGGCCTCCACGCCGGTCGGTTCTGCCGCTTCTCCTGCAGTGACTGTTCCCGCCGAGCCGCTGCCCGTCGCTGACCCGGTTGTCCCCGTGGCCGATCCCTTTGCCCCGATCGACAACTTTGCTGCCGACGACCTGGACTAACATTCGGCCTACAATTTAGTGCCTAGAAAGGACCCGCAGCTTGCGGGTCCTTTTTTATGACTGTGCCGGGGTGCGTAACATAAAAAACCGAGCCCTGCACATAGTGGCGCAGAACTCGGCGAACGGATGAACGGTCAAGGGTAGGCTTTAAGGCATGTCCCAAAAATCTACTTGAGGAGGAAGTCGGAGAGGGGAATGGTGCGGGCCTCGCGATGCTCGGGATCGGCGATGTGGTCGGCGGGATAGCCACAGACGAGCATGTGATAGGGATAGACGCCCTTGGACAGATTGAACTGTTCTTGTGCCACCTCAGGCTTAAAATGGCATACCCAGCACGTTCCCAGGCCCTGCTCGGTGGCCTCCATCATCATCTGATCACACACGATGGACGTATCGATTTCACTGGAATTCATCTGATCATACGGGCGTACCCAAGCATCATCGGTAACGCTGCAAATAAGGAAGACAAGCGGAGCCCCAAAGATAGACCCATCACGAGCAAACCGAGGCTGACAAGCAGCAGCCTTCTCCAGAAGCTCAGGCGTATCCAACACCATCACACGGGTTGGATGGTTATTACAAGCAGAAGGAGCAATACGCCCAGCCTCAACAATGGCATCCACAACAGCTTGCTCAACAGAACGATCCTGAAATTCACGACAAGAATACCGACCCCGAGCCAGATCAAAATAAGACATACAAGCCCTCCAACAATTAAAAATCAAACAAACCCAAAGTAACCCAAACAGTACCCAAAGCAGCAATCAGCCAAACGCTCATCGAGGGCCAAAGTGTCCGAACGGATACCAAAGGTCCCTTCAGCCAAACCCCCATTGCGCTATAACTATCAGCCAAAGTTCCCAATGGTGGTACGTAAGGGAGCGGGCCCGGCCACTAATAACCTTTTGAACGACTCTGCTTGCAGCCGGAGTGAAAAAGGTTATTAGTGGCCGGGCCCGCGACCGCCGGGACACGTACCCCCAATTAACTGTTCTTCATGACAATCGAATCCACGACATCGGCCACATTCTCGCAGCAGTCGGCGCAGTACTCCAGGAAGGCGTACACGTCACGCCAAGCGATGACCTCGAGCGGGTCCTTGCCGTTAACGTGCAGGTTGCGCATGGCGTTGATGTAGAGCTCGTCGGCCTCGGACTCGATGGTGTTGATCTGGATGACGAGCTCACGCAGGGTCTTGGACTTGCGGTAGTTGGGCAGCTCGACCATCAGGTCCTTCATGGCGCGGCAGGCGTCGGTCACCTTGTGGGCGATGACGATGGCATCGGGGTGGATGCTCTGGATGTTGGTGAAGTAGACGCGTTGCACGACGCCTTCGATGCGGTCGAGTACGGTGTCGAGCGAGCAACTCATCAGGTCCAGATCCTCGCGCTCAAGCGGGGTGATAAAGGCGGTGAGCAAGGCGTCTTCGAGCTCGTGGTGCTTCTTGTCTGCCGCATGCTCAATCGCATGCATCTTATTGAGCATGTCGTGGATCTGCGCGGGGTCAAAGTTCTCAAAAATCTTGGTGAGCAGCTCTGCGGCCTGGACGGCGAGGTCGGCGCAAGCGACGTAGTTGTCAAAGTAGAACGAATCGGGTTTCTTTGCCATGGGTGGGTCCTTTCGAGGTGAAGACGGGTGGGCGAAGTAATGCGGTCCGGATGGACGCTCGGTTTGACTAGAGGAACATCATGAACAGCTTGGCCATGACAAAGCTGATGAGTCCGCAGGCAGGGAAGGTGAAGAACCAGGTGAACATCATGTCCTTGACGACGCCGAAGTTGATGGCCGAGAGGCGCTTGACGGCACCGACGCCCATAATGGCGCAAGTCTTGATGTGCGTGGAGGACACGGGGATGCCGGTAAGGGTGGCAAGCAGCAGGTTCGCGGCGCCTGCGAGGTCGGCAGAGAAGCCCTGATACTTCTCGAGCTTGACCATGCTCTGGCCGACGGACTTGATGATGCGCTCGCCGCCCACGCTGGTGCCGATGCCCATGGTTGCCGAGCACAGCAGCATAATCCAGATGGGGATGCCGGCATCGCCGACGCTCGTCTGGCCGCTGGCGAAGGCCACGCCTAAAAAGAGCACGCCGATGAACTTCTGTCCATCCTGCGCGCCGTGCATAAAGCTCATGGCCGCGGCACTCGCGATCTGAGCGTATTTAAAGAAGACGTTGGCACGTCGCCTGTTGGCGGCGGCAAACAGAATCGAGACGAGTTTGCACAGGATCCAGCCCATGACAAAGCCCAGACCGATGGAGAGCGCCAGGCCGTAGATGACCTTCATCCACTCGTGGACGTTGACGCTGCTCGCGCCGCCGAGGGCGATAGCGGCACCGGTCAGGCCGGCGATAAGGCTGTGGCTTTGCGAGGTGGGGATACCAAAACGCGACGCTGTGGCGCCGTAGACGACGATGGAGAACAGTGCCGCGCAGAGGCACGCGAGCGCCATGGTGCTGTTTCCGCCAAAGTCGACGATATGTGAGATGGTGTTGGCGACGCTCGCGTTAAAGTGCGTCATGATGAGCACGCCGAGGAAGTTGAATGCGGCGCTCATGAGAATGGCGGCGCGGGCGGGCATGCAACGCGTAGTGACGCAGGTCGCGATGGCGTTGGGCGCGTCGGTCCATCCATTGACGAAGATGGCGCCCAACGCGAGGATCACGGTGACGGCAAGGACTGGGTTCGACACAATTTGGCCGAGGAAGGTTGAGAACGTTACGTCCATATATGGGCTTTCTCGAAGTTTGCAGACACGTTACAAAAACATGATAAATCGTATCACCTCCTGCGGGTCTCTTTACCGAGTTCTGATGGGAGAAGTGAACTTTTTGGCACTAAAATTGAATATTAGCCCTGTTGACCGCGGGTGTTCTTTTTGCTAACACGCCATGCGGACACGTGCGATTACTACGACACTCCAAAACCACAGTCTGTTCGCTTTACAACATGCAAACATGCGTTCGATAATAGGAGGCATGGAATATCGACAGACAGATGGCAAAACTCGGCGCGTGCACAAGCAGTATGTGGACGTCGTGGCTCGCATCCTCGCGGGCGGACAAGTCGTGCCGGTTACCGTCTGCTGGGTCGACGGTCGCTGCTTTACGATTGACGAGATTGTCTCGTCCACGGGCTTTGGCTTAACGGTTCACGGTGTTCGTACGGCGACCTATAAGGTGCGTTTTGGCGGGCACGCGACCGAGTTGTATCTGGAGGACCAGACGCGCGAGCGGGCGGATGGCTCGCAGGCACACGTGATGCGTTGGTGGGTCTGGGCCTTTGATCGCACGCTCGAGGGCGAGCGCCGTAGGTAAGGACGTACGGCATTCGGGTACAATGACAGGAATCTTGTCAGCTACTGCGCTGTCGCGGCGCTTTTGAAAGGACGAAATTATGAACGATATTCAGGGCTATCAGAACGGCCCCATCGAAACCGGCGCAAGCCGTGCCAAGGAGATGTCGCCGCGTGCGTATAATCTTGCCATGTCTGCCCTCATCTTCTTGGGCTTTTGTGCCATGGGCGCTGGTGCTTACTTTACGAGCACCATGGCGTTTGCCCGCATGATGATGAGCGGCGCCGCCCTGCCACTGGTCTTTGGCTCGTTTATTTTGACCATCGTCGGCATGGTCATGATGTCGGCCGCCGCCAGTAAGCAGTCCGTGGGCCTGTCCCTTGTGGGCTACGTAATCTTTGCGAGCACCTTTGGCCTGACCGCGTCGTTTGGCCTTGCCAACTACGACCTGCCCACCATCAACACTGCCTTTATCGCCACGGCCGCCATCACCTTTGTCTTTGGCGCCTTGGGCGTGACGTTCCCCAAGTTTTTCCAGCGCGTATATGGCATCGGTTTTGGCATTCTGCTCGCCACTATTCTGGTTGAGATCGTGCTGATGTTCATGGGCGTCTCGCAGACCATCACCGACCTGATCGTAATCGTGGTGTTCGCCGGCTTTATTGGCTACGACACCTATGTTGCCACGACGGTGCCGCCTACGCTGCCCAACGCCGTGCTCATGGCGTCCAATCTGTTCGTGGACATTATCAACGTGTTCCTGCGCATCCTGAACATCCTTGGCCGTCGCGACTAGTGGCGAATTGCGGCGGTGCTTGCCGTGCGTGTAAATCGATGCGAAAGGCGGTCCTTCGGGGCCGTCTTTTTTGTACTCGGCGGGGTATCATGGATGGGAAAAGCCGATAGCGGCAGAGACCGAGAAAGGTGACCACTTATGGCAGACGTCGACAACAGGAACCGTAACCGCAGGTCCAACCGAGCGGGTCAGCCCAATCCCAAGCGCGAGGCCCGTGCCAAGGCCGCCGAGCGTCACGTGGCAACTGTGTCCGAAGCGTGCGCCAAGGATATCGAGCGTTCGCTTGCCGGCGTGTGCGAGTTCGATGGTATGCCTGCCGGTTTTGTCGCGGCGATGAAGGCCAAGGTTCAGAGTGCTGTGGCCACCGAAGAACAGGTTGCCGAGGACGTCGAGGGCGCGGAGGCTGCCGAGACCGAGACGGCGCCCGAGACCGAGGCAGCGCCTGAGCCTGCCGAGGAAATCGCCGAAGCTGAGTCCGCGCCTGCTGAGGAGCCCGCTCCGGTTCTGCCTGAGGTCACCGTGCTCGATGCCTCCGCCACGCAGGCCATCCTGGACAACGGTCGTGGCTATGCGCAGTTCTGCGACATGGCCGTGCTCGCCTTTGCCTCGTTCACCAACCCGGGCGGTGGCTACATCCAGGGCTATCTGGGCCAGGAGGCCACGCTGTGCGCCGATTCGTATCTGTACAACGTTCTCGATAAGCAGCGCAAATGGTACGGCGAGAACCGTCGCCGCAACATCAACTGCGAGCTCTATCGTAACCGCGCCCTAGTGGTGCCTGCGGTGCGCTTCGACCGCAACCACGTGCATGCATACGCCGACGTGATCGTGGCCGCCGCGCCCAACGTTAAGCGCGCCCGCCAGGAGTATCGCGTGAGCGACGATGCTCTGCTGGATGCCCTGCGCGACCGCATTCGCTTTGTGCTTGCCATCTGCGACGAGCTAGGTCGCGAGAAGCTCGTGCTGGGCGCTTGGGGCTGCGACAACAACGGCTTTGACGCAGAGGCCGTGGCCGAGCTCTTCCGCAAGGAGCTCGCGTCGGGCGACTTTAAGGTCAAGCAAGTCTTCTTTGCCGTGCCTTCTACGCGCTGGGATGAGGATTTTGCCAAGTTCGAGCACGTGCTGGCAAACTTCCCCGAGCGCAACGAGGAGTCCTATGCCCAGGTTGCCGCTCGCGCTGCGGCAGCTCGCGCCGCCGAGCAGACCCAGGCTGCTACCGAGGATGATGAGGACGAGGACGATTGGCGCAAGTACCTGTAATCGGTACGTGCTGACAGATAGGTCGAGCCGGCGGGAGAGGCTGCTTCCGTCGGCTTTTTACTGAGCGAGGGGCTTACGATGAAAAACGTTCTATGCTTTGGCGACAGCAACACCTATGGTTACGATCCGGCGGGCATGCGCGACGGCACCGCGGTGCGCTATGCGCAGGATGTGCGCTGGTGCGGCGTGGCCCAACGTGACTTAGGCGAGGGCTGGCATGTAATTGAAGAAGGCCTCAACGGCCGCACGACGGTACGCGACGACATGTGCCATCTGGACACCAATCTTAACGGCATCCGCGCACTTCCGATGCTGCTCGAGGCCCATAAGCCGCTGGACGCCATTGTGATCATGCTGGGCACCAACGACTGTAAGACGGTCTTTAACGTGACAGCTTCCGATATCGCCCGTGGCGCCATGGCGCTGATTCGCGCCGTCCGCGCGTTTCCGTGGACCGACGCTGCGCCTTGTCCGCGCATTCTGCTGATGGCGCCTATCAAGATTAAGCCGCAGATTGCCGACGTATATATGACCGATTTTGACGAGCATTCCGTAGAAGCCTCGGAACATTTTGGTGAGTACTACGCGCATGTGGCTGAGCAGTTTGCCTGCGACTTTTTGAATGCCGCCGACTTTGCCGAGCCGGGCGATATCGACTATCTGCATATGATGCCCGAAAGCCATGAGAGCCTGGGTCACGCCGTGGCGGCCAAGCTCCAAGAGATGCTCGGAGAGTAGCGCGACCCCAAGCCACCACAGAAGTTCCCCTTGTGGTGGCTTGTTTCGTTGCTTTGTCTCGATCTGTGACAGTTGTAAGGCCGAAAACGGGCTAGATGTTACAGATTAAGATTATTTAGGCCGATATCGGTCGTTTGTCTCGATCTGTAACATCTAGGGTCGATTTTGCCGAGTTACTGTTACAGATCGAGATTATCTTCTCAGCGGAATTTGAATGTTTCGATTTGTAACAGGTGGGCCGAAAAATGGACTCTAACTGTTACAGATCGAGATGTTTGTGGGAACCACCGCAAAGGTGCCTGTCCCCTTTGCGGTGGTTTTGGGCTGCGAATCTTAATACTGCCACATGTGATTGACGGGGCCGGAGCCTTTGCCCATGTCAAAGCCGGCGGCGAGAGCGCCTGTTAGGTAGGCCTTGCCGGCATTGACGGCATCGGCAAGATCCATGCCTTGGGCCAGCGCGCAGGCGATGGCGGACGAGAGCGTGCAGCCGGTGCCGTGTGTGTTGTCGGTCTCGATGCGCTTGTGGCGGAACCACGTGGTGAGTGGATCTCCCAGATGGTTGCCCTCGTCATCGAGTGGCGCGGGTTCGGCCAGTACATCGTTGGCCTCGTTGACAAAATGCCCGCCCTTAACGAGGGACGCGCAGCCAAAGCGGCGGGTGAGGAGCATGGCGGCATTTTGCTGCGTGCGCTCGGAATCGACCTCGTAGTCGAGCAGCGCCATGGCCTCGGGAATATTGGGCGTGATAACGGTCGCCAGCGGGAACAGGCGACGCGTGAGCGCCTCAGCGGCATCCTCGGCAATGAGACGAGCGCCCGAGGTGGCGACCATGACGGGGTCGACGACGATATTTTTTGCGTCCCAAGCGCTCAGGCGGTCGGCGATAACATCGATAATCTCGGCAGAGGAAACCATGCCAATCTTGACGGCGTTGGGGCGGATATCGTCAAAAACGGCATCGATCTGCGCCGCGACAATATCCGGGGAGATGTTCTGCACAGCGGTGACGCCCAGGGTGTTCTGTGCGGTGATGGCCGTGATGGCCGTCTCGGCATACAGGCGGTGCGCCGTGATGGTCTTGATGTCGGCTTGAATGCCGGCACCACCGCTGGAATCGGATCCTGCGATGGATAGAACGGCGGGTACCTTACTGCGATCCATGTTCGCTCCCTTGTTCGGTCGGATTCAAATGGGTCTTCTGCCTGCATTATAAAGTTGCCCGGGCCGGCTGTATGCCGATCCCGGGCGGGCGATGCAATCTTTACGCAAACGCAAGCTAATGTTCACATGTCAACAATTGACGAACACCTTGTGGCCGTTTGTGGCTCCGGTGACGAGTTAGTCCTCCATGCCGAGGTCGATCGTCGTGCCTTCGAACACCTTGTTAACGGTGCGGACGGCGCACATCTTGCCACACATGGTGCAAGTGCCCTCGGTGGCGGCAGGGGATTCCTCGTAGCGCTTCTTGCCGGTGACCGGGTCAAGCGCGCACTTCCACATGGCGTCCCAGTCGAGCTTGCGGCGTGCCTGGCCCATCTTGTCATCCATGTCGCGGGCGTGCGGCACCTTCTTGGCGATGTCGGCGGCGTGTGCGGCGATCTTGGTGGCCATGAGGCCATCGAGCACGTCCTGGGCGTTGGGCAGGCACAGGTGCTCGGCCGGCGTCACGTAGCACAGGAAGTCGGCACCGGAGCTGGCGGAGATGGCGCCGCCGATGGCAGCGGTGATGTGGTCGTAACCCACGCCGATATCGGTCACCAGCGGCCCGAGCACATAGAACGGGGCGTTGTGGCACAGGCGCTTCTGCAGTTTCATGTTGGCGGCGATCTCGTCGAGCGCCATGTGACCCGGGCCCTCGACCATGACCTGGACGCCGGCGGCCCAAGCGCGCTTGCACAGCTTGCCCAGCTCGATCATCTCGGCGGTCTCGGTCGAGTCGTTGGAGTCGTAGAGGCAGCCCGGGCGGCAGGAGTCGCCGAGCGAGATCGTCACGTCGTATTCGTGACAGATCTCGAGCACCTCGTCGTAGAACTCGTAGAAGGGGTTCTCGTTACCGGTGACTTCCATCCAGCCAAACAGCAGCGAGCCGCCGCGACTGACGATGTTCATGAGGCGGCCGGTCTCCTTAAAGGTCTTGATGACCGACTTGTTGATGCCGCAGTGGATGGTCATAAAGTCCACGCCGTCCTCGGCATGCGCGCGCACGACCTCGAGCAGATCGTCCTTGGTAAGCTTGACCAGCGGCTTTTCCATGTAGCCGATGGCGTCATACATGGGGACGGTGCCCACCATAAGCGGCGTCTCGTCGATGAGCTGCTGGCGGAACTGGCGCGTCTTGCCCGAGTTGGAGAGGTCCATGATGGCGTCGGCGCCGTAGTCCTCGGCGATCTTAACCTTCTTCCATTCCTCGGCGGCATCGGCCTTGTCGCCCGAGATACCAAGGTTGACGTTGACCTTGGTGGACAGGCCCTCGCCGACACCAAAGGCACTCATGCCCTTTTTGATATGCACGATGTTGGCGGGAATGGCGATGCGGCCGTCGGCCACGCGCTCACGGATGTACTCGGGGTCGCGATGCTCGCGCTCGGCGACTTCCTTCATCTGCGGCGTGATCTGTCCGGCGCGGGCGAAGTCGATTTGCGTGACGAGCTTGGGCTCGGTCTGTGTGCTCATTGGCACGGCTCCCTTCGTTGGCATTACCCATATCAGGTTTGCGGGTCAGGGCGGGCGCGCCCAGTCTCAGCCTGCCGTCTTGTCCTGCAAGCTCCCCGTTTATGTGGTGGGCTCAAGTATAGCTCGAATGGGTATGATTGACGCGATCAGCATACCCGCAGGGAGGCGAACATGGAAGACAAGCATCAATATCGAGAGACGCAGTGTGACGTGTCGGCCGAGGAGAGCCGCGCCCATTATGGACTGGTCGCGATTGGTTTTGCGGTGCTTGCCGTGCTGGTGATTGCCTTTTGTATCTGGACGTTTGGTGGTCGCGGCGGCGCTGCCTGGGAGTTCGAGGCTGATGATAGCCTGCCGATCATGACGGTGAGGAGTACTGGCGGTAATGCCAATACGCTCGCCGTTCCGGGCGATTATTGGTACCCGCGCGATGAGCTTGTGCAGTTGCAGCTGAGTGGTGGGTCCATTCCAGGCGAAGAAATCGAACGCGTGACGTTTGACGCGGCGCTCAAAACGCTGACGGTGAAGCTCAAAGATCAAGGAGATGTGCCCACGACCATGGATATCGCCCTGACGGAATGGCGTCTGGAGCCTCCGACGGGTGTTGCGGTGTCCGAGGTTGAGCACGTCAAGATTGTCTATCAGGACGGTTCGACAAACGGGATTGCAAAGGCCGACGGTCTAGCAGAATAGGTGTCGCGCCTAGCCAGCAAATTCATAAAAGTTGCGGTGGAATAGTTCCCGTTTGTGCGATAAAAGGCTCAAATAGGAACTATTCCACCGCAAGTTATATAGAGAAGGCTGAGCGGTCAGTTTTGGGTGGCTGCTCTAGAGCACCTGTTCGTTGATGAACACGAGGGTGCCTGGGTATGAGAGCTCGGGGGCGTGGCGATAGCCGATGTCGAATGCGGGAAGTTCGCTTACATCCTCGAGCTTGTTTTCTGCCATCCACCGCACCATGGAGCCGCGCGCCTTTTTGCTGGCGGTCGACCGTTGGATGGGCCTCCCGTTGCGGATGCCCTCGCCAAAGAGGCACGTGACGGCTGTGGCGTCGTCCGCGAGGTGGGGCAGAACGGCTTTGGCGTATTCTACGCTGGCGAGGTTGACGATCGTGGTGTTTGAGCCTGCCGGGGCGATAGCCCGCGCGAGCTTATCGCTCCAAAATGCGTAGAGGTCTCGGGCACCGTCGACGACAAGCTTCGCGCCCATCTCCAGCCGATACGGTTCGACGGCATGAAAGGGGCGTATGCATCCGTAAAGGCCCGAGAGGATCCACAGATGGTCTTGCAGCCATGCGAGCTGCGCGGCATCCATCACCTCGGGTGCCATGCTCTGGTATTGAATGCCGTGATAGGACATGACGGCAGGGGAGAGGTGACGGGCGAGTGCGGGATTGTCGAGATCGCCGTTTTTCAGGATGGGCCCGAACTCATGCAGGGTGTTGAGGCAAGGCCCCAGCAGCCTGTCGCTCACGTTCCACAGCGCCTGCAGGCCGCCGCTGCCTTCATTCCGCTCGATATCTAGCAGTGCGCGGTGGAGGCGAGCCGTCTCGCGCACAAAGGGTGGGATGCCCAGGACTTCAAAAGCATCTTGGGCCGCGCGCATTTGCTTGGCGGGCGAAATGATGACCTGCAGCACGGACTCTCCTCTGCCAAAAAGGAAGTTGCGGTGGAATAATTCCTGTTTTGCCTGTTAAAAGGCATGTCTGGGAACTATTTCACCGCAAGTTATAAAGGGCTGTTTGGGCTCGTTTTACAAGGGTGGATTAGGCACGCTCGAGGAAGGCCTTGTAGCCGCGGTAGGCCTCGTAGATATCGGCCTTGTTGGCGACTTCCCACAGGGCGTGCATGGACAGGACGGCAACACCGGAGTCGATGACATTCATGCCGTACTTGGCCATGATGTAGGCGATGGTGCCGCCGCCGCCTGCGTTGACGCGGCCGAGCTCACAGGTTTGGAAGTCCACGCCCGCCTCGTCCATGATGTCGCGGATGAGGGCCACATACTCGGCATCGGCGTCGTTGGAGCCGCCCTTGCCGCGGCTGCCCGTGTACTTGTTAAAGCACAGGCCACGACCCATAAAGGCGGCGTTCTTGGTCTCGAACTTGCCGGCGTAGCCCGGGTCGAAGCCGGCGGACACGTCGGAGGAGAGCATACGGCTGCGGGCGAGCGCGCGGCGCAGGGCCAGCGGGCTATCCTCGCCGGCGAGCGTCATGATCTCAGCGACGGTGTTCTCGAAGAAGCGGCTCGTCATGCCGGTGGCACCCACGGAGCCAATCTCCTCCTTGTCGACGATGAGCGTGATGCTCGTGCGCTCGACATTGGCCACATTGATCTGGGCGAGCATGGAGGGGTAGGCGCAGACGCGGTCGTCGTGGCCATAGCCCAAAATCATGGAGCGGTCGAGGCCCATGTCGCGGGCGGGGCCGGCGGGCACGACCTCGATCTCGGCGGAGAGGAAGTCCTCCTCCTCGACGCCGTACTGCTCCTTGAGGATGTCCAGGAACATCTGCTTGACGGGCTCCTTGGGAGCGTCCTTGTCGTCCTCATCGAACTTGACGGGGCGACCGCCCACGATTACGTCGAGGATCTCGGCATCGACGGCGTCCTTGGCGGGCTTGGACATCTGCTCGCTCGAGAGGTGGATCAGCAGGTCGGAGATGGTAAAGACCGGGTCGTCTGCCTTGTCGCCGATGTTGATGTCGACGGTGGTGCCGTCCTTTTTGCAGATGACGCCCACGAGTGCGAGCGGGGAGGCCACCCAGTGGTAGCTCTTGACGCCGCCGTAGTAGTGCGTGTCGAGGTAGGCCATGTCGCCGGCCTCGAAGGCGGGATTCTGCTTGAGGTCCAGGCGCGGCGAGTCCACGTGGGCGCCCAAGATGTTAAAGCCCTGCTCGAGCGGGGCGGTGCCCAGGTTGACGAGCATAAGATCCTTGCCGTGGTTGGCGGCGTACACCTTGTCGCCTGCCTTGAGCTCGCGGCCTTCGGCGATCACGGTCTCCAGGTCGACGTAGCCCGCCTCCTCGGCCATCTTGATGCCGGTCTTGACGCACAGACGCTCGGTCTTGTTCTCGCTTAAAAACTGCTTATAGCCGCGGCAAAGCTCCTCGAGCTCCTCGACTTGCTGTGGCGTGTACTTTTTCCATGCGCAGGGACGCTCCATGACGCAGGCTCCTTTCGGATCGATCGTGCTGGTTGATGTACCGTGAGCCATCGTATCACGCGCGGGCTCAAGGTGGCGGGGGAGCTTGATGTACTGTGGCCGCGGGGCGGGGAGCGTGTAAACTGGAGTGAGCAAACCGTGCCCAGCCTAAAGCGAGGTATTCAATATGTCTGACAAGCGCCGCACCTTTGCCGTTATCGACGGCAACTCACTCATGCACCGCGCCTTCCACGCCGTGCCGCCGACCATGAACGCGCCGGATGGTCGCCCCACCAACGCGATCTTTGGCTTTCTGAACATGTTTCTCAAGATGATCGACGCCTTTAACCCCGACGGTGTGGTCGTGGCGTTTGATAAGGGCAAGCCGCGCGTGCGCATGGAGATGCTACCGCAGTATAAAGCGCAGCGCCCGCCCATGGACCCCGATCTGCACGCGCAGTTCCCTATGATTAAGGAGCTGCTCACCGCGCTCAACGTGCCGATTCTGCAGTCCGAGGGCTGGGAAGGCGACGATATCCTGGGAACCATGGCGCGCCTGGGCGAGCAGGCCGGCTGCGACATGCTACTGGTGACCGGCGACCGCGACATGTATCAACTCGTGACCGAGCACGTCAACGTGGTCTCGACCCGCAAGGGCCTGTCTGACGTGGCGATCATGACGCCCGAGAGCGTGGACGACCTGTATCACGGCATTACGCCGGCGCTCGTGCCCGATTTTTACGGTCTAAAGGGCGATACGTCCGACAACATCCCCGGTGTACCGGGCATCGGTCCCAAAAAGGCGAGTGCGCTCATTGCGAAGTACGGTAGCCTGGACGAAGTCATCGCGCATGCCGACGAGGTCAAGGGCAAGATGGGCGAGAACCTGCGTGCACACATCGATGACGCACTACTGAGCCGCAAGGTTGCGACAATTCGCACCGATGCGCCCGTCGAGCTCGACTTTGAGGCGACGTCCTTCCCGGCGTTTTCTGCCGATGAGGTTTCCGCGGCGCTGGGCACGCTTGGTATCACCGCCATGCAGAACCGTTTCTTGGCGCTGATCGGCGGCGAGGGCGGGGCTGCTGTTGCCTCCAGTGTGTTTGAGATACCTGCGATGGTTCGCGCAGCTGCCGGCGATGCCGACGCGCTTGGTGCCGTTGCGGCTGAGGTCTCCCGCGCGATTGATGCCGGCGAGTGGGTCGCCGCCGTGGTGGACGACGACAAGGAAGAGGGCGCGCTCTTTGGACTGACGCGCACGCTGTGGTTGGCGACGTCCAAGGGCCTGTTCGCGCTCGAGGAGGGCGATGGCGGTACCACTGCCGTAGTCGATGGCTTCAACTTCGTACACGGCGTGATTTCCGGCGTGCTCGCGCGCCTGTTTATGGAGGGCCGCGTGGCGAGCCCGGATATGAAGGCGCTGTTGCACGAGCTTTCGCCCGTCGATTCTTCTGAGCCCGAGCTCATGGATCCGCTCGCCACCGATTCCACGCGTATCTTCGATACCGTGGTCGCTGCCTATCTGCTGGATTCCGATCGCTCCGAGTTCGATGAGGCATATCTTGCCGATACGTATCTGCAGATGGCGCTGCCTGCGGCGCGCGGCGCAGAGGGTGCCGGTGAGGACGCTCCGGCGCCCGCCGCTCGCACGGCGGCCTTGACGCTGGCGCTGGTCGCACCGCTGCGCGACCGCATGGCCCGTGAGAATGCCGCCAACGTGTTCGATGGCATCGAGATGCCGCTCGTTCCGGTACTTGCCAAGATGGAGCGCGCGGGCATGCTCGTGGACCCCGACCGTCTGCACAGTCTGTCCGAGGGTCTGGCGACCCAGATTACCGAGGTTGAGCGCAGTATTCGCGACCTGGCGGGTGACGAGACCTTTAATATTGGCAGTCCCATGCAGCTGTCCCACGTGCTCTTTGATGTGATGGGGCTTCCGACCAAGGGCCTCAAGAAGACTAAGCGCGGCTATTATTCGACCAACGCCAAGGTGCTGAGCGACCTTGCGCGTGACCACGAAATCGTGCGTCTGATCTTGGACTGGCGTGAGAAGTCTAAGATCAAGTCCACCTATCTGGACACGCTGGGCCCGCTACGCCGTGGTGACGGTCGCGTACACACTACGTACAACCAGACCATCACGGCAACGGGGCGTCTGTCCTCGAGCGACCCGAACCTGCAGAACATCCCGACGCGCTCGGAGCTGGGTCGTACCGTCAAGACGGCGTTTTCGGCAGGCGAGGGAAGCGTCTTTTTGGCGGTGGACTACTCGCAGATCGAGCTGCGTCTGCTGGCACATCTCTCGGGTGACGAGCACCTGGTGCGCGCCTTTAACGAGGGCGAGGACTTCCATGCCGAGACGGCGGCGCGCGTGTTTGGTGTGCCGGTGTCCGAGGTAACGCCCGACTTGCGCAGTCGCGCCAAGGCCGTGAACTTTGGCATCGTGTATGGCCAGCAGGCCTACGGCCTGTCGCAGTCGCTGCATATCTCGATGGCCGAGGCACGCGACATGATCGACCGCTACTACGAGGCCTACCCGGGCGTGCGCACGTTCCTCGACAACGTGGTGGCACGCGCCAAGCAGACGGGCTACGCCGAGACCATGTACGGCCGCCGTCGTCATATTCCGGAGCTCAAGGCCAAAAACCCGCAACTCCGCGGCTTTGGCGAGCGCACGGCCATGAACCATCCCATGCAGGGAACCGCCGCCGACATCATCAAGATCGCGATGGCCCGCGTAAGCCGCCGCCTGGAAGAGGAAGGCTTTGCCGCCCACATGATCTTGCAGGTACACGACGAACTGGACTTTGAGTGCCCTGTCGACGAAGTCGAGCGCCTAACCACCATGGTCCGCGACGTCATGGAGCACGTAGTAGACCTCCGCGTCCCCCTAATCGCCGAAGCTTCGACTGGAGTGACCTGGGCAGACGCCAAGTAAGGGCACGACCACAATTCCAAAGTAACCAAAACCAGAAGGACGCCCCTCATCAACAAGGAGCGTCCTTCGTTCAATAAAAATCATCCAAAGTATCTAGGCGCCAAGACGCCATCCATGCGGCAAGCAAGTCACCGCAGGACCTGGCCGGGCGATGCGGGTAAGTTTTTCGTAGATTCCGCACGAGCCGAAGGCCACTTAATGTGGCCTTCGTGCGAGCAGGACTGTCCGCAGTAGCGAGCAATGCCCCAAACCGCGTCCTCCAGTACCGCCTACGAGAAGTCAGCAACCTGAGCAGTCAGCGCCGCCAGGATCTCCTTGAGCTCAGCTGCACGGTCCCTCTTCTTCTGGACCACGGCAGGCGCGGCCTTGGCCACAAAGCCCTCGTTGGCGAGCGTCTTCTCGCAGCCGGCGAGCTCCTTCTGGGCCGCGGCGATCTCCTTCTCCAGGCGTGCCTTCTCGGCCGAAAGATCAACCTTGCCCTCGAGCACCACAAAGACCTCGACGCCGCTGTCGACCACGGCAATGCTCGCGGCCGGCTTCTCGACGTCGGTACCCATGACCAGCGAAGCCGTGTTGGCCAGCGGCTCAATCGTGGAGCGCAGGCTCTCGAGCTTCTCGATGTCCTCGGCACCAGCGCGCACGACAACGTCGAGCTCGGCCTTGGGGCTCAAGCGGTAGCGCGAACGCGTGGCGCGGGCAGCGGAAACGACGGTGCGGCACAGCTCAAACGCGCGCTCGGCGTCCTCGTCGACGTACTTGGCGTAGTCGGCGGGCTCGGGCCACTTGGCGATCATGAGCGCCTCGGCGCGGTCCACGTTGCCCTCGGCGTCCAGATCGAGCACGCTCGCCGGCATGTTGTCCCAGATCTCCTCGGTGACAAACGGCATAAGCGGGTGCATCAGGCGAATGGAGGTGTCGAGCACAAAAATCAGGTTGCGCTGCGCCTGCAGACGGCCCTCGCCCTTCAGGCGGGCCTTGGTGACCTCGACGTACCAGTCGCAGACCTCGTTCCAGAAGAACTGCTGCACGCCGCGGGCCATGTCGCCAAAGGTGTAGTTCTCAATGCCCTCGGTGACCATCTTCACGGCCTTGGCCAGGCGGCTGAACATCCAGGCGTCGGCCGGCGTCTCCACGACAGGCTCGCCGGGCGTGTAGCCCTCCATGTTCATGAGCAGGAAGCGGCTGGCGTTCCAGATCTTGGTCACAAAGCTCTTGGCCTGCTCGGTACGCGGGCTATCGATAAGCTTCTTGGTCTTCTTGTCGATGTTCGCGTCGAACTTAACGTCCTGGTTGTTAGTGCACAGCGTGAGCAGGTTGTAGCGCATGGCGTCGGCGCCGTACATGCCAATGAGATCCATGGGGTCAACGCCGTTGCCCTTGGACTTGGACATGCGGCTGCCGTCCTTGGCCAAAATCGTCGGGTAGATGACGACGTCCTTAAACGGCACCTCGTCCAGGAAGTACAGCGAGCTCATGACCATGCGGGCGACCCACAGCGCGATGATGTCGCGCGCGGTGACAAGCGCCGTCGTGGGGTGATGGCCATCGAGCAGCTCCGGCTTTTGCGGCCAGCCCTGCGTGGCGAAGGTCCAAAGCTGCGAGCTGAACCAAGTGTCCAGCACGTTCTCGTCCTGATGCACGTGATGGCCGCCGCACTTGGGGCACACGTCGGTGTCCTCGGTAAGGGCGTCCTCCCAGCCGCAGTCCTCGCAGTAGAACACGGGAATGCGGTGGCCCCACCACAGCTGGCGGCTGATGCACCAGTCCTTAAGGTTCTCCATCCAGGTGGTGTAGGTCTGCGTCCAGCGCGCGGGGTGGAAGGTGACCTTGCCGGAGTTGACGGCGTCGAGCGCCGGCCCCTTGAGCTTGTCGACGGCGACGAACCACTGCTCAGACAACCACGGCTCCAGGGCGGCGTCGCAACGATAGCAGTGCATGACGGAGTGGTCGAGGTCCTCGACGTGATCGAGCAGGTCGTGCTCCTCGAACCACTTGATGACGGCCTCGCGGCACTCGTCGCGGTTCATGCCGGTGAACTCGCCGTAGCCCTCGACGACCACCGCGTGCTCGTCGAAGATGTTGATCTGCGGCAGGTCGTGGGCCTGACCCATGGCGTAGTCGTTGGGGTCGTGGGCAGGGGTGACCTTGACGAAGCCGGAGCCAAAGTTGGCGTCGACATGCCAGTCCTCAAAGATAGGAATCTCGCGGTCGACGATGGGGAGCTTAACGGTCTTGCCCACAAAGGCGGCCTTCTCGGGATCCTTCGGGGAGACGGCAACGCCCGTGTCGCCGAGCATGGTCTCGGGGCGCGTGGTGGCGACGACAATGTAGTCCTGTCCGTTGACCGGCTCGGTCAGCGGGTAGCGCAGGTGCCACAGGTGGCCCTTCTCGTCCTTGTACTCGGCCTCGTCGTCCGAGATAGCGGTAGTGCAGTTGGGGCACCAGTTGACGATGCGCTTGCCGCGATAGATCAGGCCGTCGTGGTACCAGTCGCAGAAGACCTTGCGCACGGCCTGCGCGTAGTCCTCGTCCATGGTAAAGCGCTCGTTATCGAAGTCAACGGAGCAGCCCATACGCTTGATCTGCTCGACGATGATGCCGCCGTACTCATGGGTCCAGTCCCAGCAGGCATCGACAAACTTGTCGCGACCGATCTCCAGGCGGCTGATGCCCTCGCTCTTGAGCTTCTTGTCGACCTTAGTCTGCGTGGCGATACCGGCGTGGTCGGTGCCCAGCACCCAGCGCGTGGACTTGCCGCGCATGCGGGCCATACGGATGATGGCATCCTGGATGGAGTCGTCGGTGGCGTGACCCATGTGGAGCTTGCCGGTCACGTTGGGAGGCGGAATGGTGACGGTGCAGTCGCCCACGCCCTCGCGGCGCTTGTAGTAGCCGCCGTCGAGCCACTTCTGCAGGATCGCCGGCTCGTTGGTCGACGGATCATAGTTCTTGGGCATTTCTTCCATATATCTCTCCCTGTCCCGCCGGGGAGAAATGTAGGCCCGATTTTCGCTCGGTCAAGTCCTAGGCTCGCTCGAAGACCACATTAAGTGGTCTTCGGCTCGTGCGGAATCTACGAAAATCGGGCCTACATTCCTCCCCTTAGGTATCGATTACTTCAGTCTGATATGACTTCGCTGAGGCTTAAACAAATACACAGAATAACACAGGTAGTTGGGGTTATTGCGTATATATAAAATAGCCTCCGACCACGGATGGTCAGAGGCTATTTGCAAGCACGTTTTAGGCTGGTTTAGCCGTAGATGCGCTGGGGCTGCTCTTCGCCCTTTACGGAGGCTTCGGTCACAACGACCTTGGAAACACCCTCCTCGCTGGGCAGGTCGAACATCGTCTGCTGCAGCACGTCCTCGCAGATGGAGCGCAGGCCGCGGGCGCCGGTCTTGCGGGCGAGCGCCATGCGGGCGATCTCGTGCAGGGCGGCGTCCTCAAACTCAAGCTCAACGTCCTCGAGCTGGAACATCTTGCGGTACTGACGCACCACGGCGTTCTTGGGCTCGGTCAGGATCGACACCAGGTCATCCTCGTCGAGCGCCTGCGTCTGGGTGACGACGGGCGTACGCCCCACAAACTCGGGGATCATGCCAAAGGCGTTGAGGTCCTGCGGGAGCACCTGACGCAGCAGGTCGTTCTCGTCGACCGAGGTGGGGCCGGCGATCTCGGAGTTGAAGCCCACGCCCTTGTTGCCCACGCGATCGGCAATGATCTTGTCCAGGCCCACAAAGGCACCGCCGCAGATAAACAGGATGTTGGTCGTGTCGATCTGCAGCAGCTCCTGCTGGGGATGCTTGCGGCCGCCGGTGGGCGGAACGCTTGCCACCGTGCCCTCAAGAATCTTAAGCAGCGCCTGCTGAACGCCCTCGCCCGAAACATCGCGGGTAATGGAGAGGTTCTCGGCCTTGCGGGCGATCTTATCAATCTCGTCCACGTAGATAATGCCCACCTGAGCGCGCTCAATGTCACCATCGGCAGCATTGATGAGCTTGAGCAGGATGTTCTCCACGTCCTCGCCCACGTAGCCGGCCTCGGTAAGCGCGGTGGCATCGGCGATGGCAAACGGCACCTCGAGGATGCGCGCAAGCGTCTGGGCGAGCAGGGTCTTGCCGGTACCGGTGGGACCGAGCAGCAAAATGTTGGACTTGGCGAGCTCCACCTCGTCCATATCATCGTCGAACTGCGAGCCAACGCCGTCGTCAAAGGCAGACACCGCGGCGCCGCCCTCGATCACGCGGCGATAGTGGTTGTACACGGCCACCGACATGGCGCGCTTGGCGTCCTCCTGACCCATGACATAGGCAGAAAGCTCGTCATAGATCTCATGCGGCGTCGGCACATGCGTAATGACCTGACGGGCGTCGTCCTCCAGCTCAAAACCCTCGGCCTCAGGATCTACAGCAGGCTGACCGGCAGCCTGGCCGTGGTCGTTGAGGAAGCCCGGCAGCTTGCCGTTACGGGCGGCGTCCATAAAGTCCGAAGCCAGCGACTCCTCAAGAATCTCGGAGCAGGCGGCAACGCACTCGTCGCAGATAAAGATGTTGGTCGGACCCTTCACCAGGCGGCGAACCTGACCCTGCTCTTTTCCGCAAAAGGAGCAGCGGATGGGGTTGCCGTTCTCGTCAAAGTTGTCCTGCATGTTTCCTGCCATCCTAGGCGTCCTTCGCGGCGAGATCGCGCGAGGTGACAATACGGTCGATCAGACCGTAGTCGAGGGCCTCGGCAGCGGTCAGGTAGTTGTCGCGCTCGGTGTCGGCCTGGACCTTCTCGATGGGCTGGCCCGAGGCGTCGGACAGGATCTGGTTGAGCTCGCGGCGAGTCTTCTTGATCTCCTCGGCAACGATCTCAATCTCGGTTTGCTGACCCTGGGCACCGCCGCTGGGCTGGTGAATCATGACCTTAGAGTGCGGCAGGCAGAAGCGCTTGCCCTTGGCGCCGGCCGAAAGCAGCACGGCGGCCATAGACGCGGCCATACCGACGCAAATCGTCGAGACCTGCGGCTTGATGAAGTTCATGGTGTCCAGAATCGCCAGGCCAGAGTAGACCTCGCCGCCGGGCGAATTGATGTAGAGCGAGATATCCTTCTCGGCATCCTGGCTCTCAAGATGCAGCAGCTGGGCAACGACCAGGTTGGCGCTGACGGAGTTGATCTCCTCGCCCAAGAAGATGATGCGGTCGTTGAGCAGGCGCGAATAGATATCGTAGCTGCGCTCGCCGCGCGGCGTCTGCTCGATAACGTATGGCACGAGGGCGGAATCGAACTTAGCGATCATACGCATCTCCATTTCTCTCTTGCGGACCAAATTGGTTCTAGATAAACGTACGGTGCCCGCATGCTATGCATTGGCTGGCACCGTACGAAGCAACCGGATAACCGGTGTATAACTTTACCCCATCACGGGCGCACGCATGCGCTCGCGGGCAAGGTGGCGAGAATTACTCGGCGTCCTTGGCGGTCTCGTCGACCTCGGTCACCTTGGCGTTCTCGACCAGGTGGTCGACGGCCTTGGAGCGGCGGATGGACTCGCGGACGGCAGGCATGCGGCCATCGGCGATGAACTCGGCCTTGGAAGCCTCGACGTCCTTGACGCCGGCCTTCTCGAACTCAGCGTTGACGTCGTCCTCGGTGACCTCGATCTTGAGCTCACGGGCGAGGGCGTCGAGAGCCAGGGACTCACGGGCAACGTCGTTGGCCTGCTTGTGCAGGTCGCCGATGAACTGCTCCATGGTCAGACCGGAAGCGGGAAGCCAGGTGTCCAGGGTCATGCCGCGGGCAGCAAGGTTGGACAGGAAGTTCTGGCCAAGCTCCTCAAAGACGGACTGCTCGTAGTCGGCGTCCATCTCGTCGAGCTGCAGGCGCTCGGCGAGAGCGGAGACGCAACGGTTCTCCTTCTCGGCCGGGAGGCGGGAAGCCTTGTCCTGCTCGATCTCGATCTTGATGGCGTCGCGCATAGCGTCGATGCTGTCGAAGCCAAAGTCGGACTTGACGAGCTCGTCGGTGAGCTCGGGGGTGTTGCGGACCTTGATGCCCTTGACGGTGACCTCGACGGTGTGGGTCTCGGCCTCCTCGCCCTCCTCGACCTCGTCGGTCCAGGTGACGGTCTTAACGTCGTCAACGTTAGCGCCGATCAGGGCCTCGTTGAACTCCTTGGGGTTGCTGTCGCTACCGGCGATGAGCATGCGGCCCTCGGCGGCAAAGTTATCGGCGTTCTCGACGGCCTTGAGGTCGGCGGTAACGTAGTCCTCGGCCTCGACGGCGCGACCCTCGACGTCCTCGAAGGTGGCACGGTAGTTGAGGAGCATCTCGACCTGGTTGTTGATTTCGGACTCGGTGACCTCCGCAGGGGGCATCTCGATCTCGACAGCGTCGAAGGAGGAGAGCTCAGCGGCGGGACGCAGGGAGAACTCGACGGTGTAGGTGTAGTCCTCGTGATCCTTGGCGAGGTCGAGCTCCTTGTAGTCACCGTTCTTGGTGGGGACGATGTCCAGTTCGTTGAGGACGGCGGGCTCGTTGGCAGCGATCAGGTCGTTGGTGGCCTGAGCGAGGGTAGCCTCGGCGCCAAGAGCAGAGTCGATGACCGGACGGGGAGCCTTACCGGCACGGAAGCCAGGGAAGCGGTACTTCTTGGCGGTGTCCTTGTAGGCCTTCTTGATCGCGGCGTCGACGTCGGCGGCCGGGATGGTGACCGTAGCGGTGAGCTTGGCGTCCTTGACGTCAGAAGCGGTGATGTTCAACACGTTCCTCCTCATACTGCCCAGCTTATCTGAGGTGCTGGTACCTTTATGCAACAAGCGTCGCGAGGGCATAAACCGACGCGGGTGCGTTGGTGCGGGCGAAAGGACTCGAACCTTCACGGGAATCCCACCAGAACCTAAATCTGGCGCGTCTACCAATTCCGCCACGCCCGCATGAGCGCACAGACTAGGAATGATAGCAGATACGAGCGACAAGCGCACGCACACGTTTTACAGGCTCACGACCTCACCACGAGTACAAAAGGCGGGACGAGTTGCCCCGCCCCGCCAATTACGACTTGTTCGCTGACCCGCTACTCCCCCATCAGGGCCTTCTCGGGCGTGATCGGAAGCGAGCGCACCTGGTGTCCGGTGGCGTGCGCCACTGCCGAGGCCACGGCGGCGAGCGGCGTGTTGATGACGACCTCGCCGATCGACTTGGCACCAAACGGGCCCGTCGGCTCGTAGCTCGGCTCAAAGGCCACGCGAATGCTGCCAATATCCAGGCGCGTGGGCAGCTTGTAGCTCATAAAGTTGCCGGTGCGCAGACGGCCGCGTTCGTCGTGCTCGACAATCTCGTAGAGCGCGTGGCCGATGCCCTGGGCAATGCCGCCCTCAGCCTGGACGCGCGCGAGCGCCTCGTTGATCACGGTGCCGCAGTCCACAGCCGCCGCGTAATCCACAACAGTCACTTTGCCGGTGGCCTTGTCGACCTCGACCTCGGCAATGCCGGCCATAAACGGCGGAGGCGAAACGGGCAGGCAGGCAGAAGCATGCGAGGTGAGAGCGTCTCCGCCCGCGATGTTCTTGACGCACAGGTTGGCAAAGTCGCGCAGCGTGAGGTAGCGGTTCTGCTCGCACGCGGCACGTTCGTCGGACAGGCGCACGTACTGGCCATCGAAGACCACATCGACGGCGTCAACGTCCCACATCCGGGCGGCCTTGGCGCAGATCTTCTCACGCAGCTCGGTCGCGGCGTTCTTGGCGGCAAGGCCCGTCACGTACGTACCCGAGCTCGCGTACGAGCCGGCGTCGAACGGCGACACATCGGTGTCCACGCCGCGTACCACAATGAGCGAGCTCTCCACACCCAGCTCCTCGGCGGCAATCTGCGCCAGGATCGTATCGACGCCCATGCCGTTATCGGTGGCGCCGGTGCCGATGGTAATGAAGCCGTCCTCTTCCAGGCGCATGTCGATGCCGGCGATGTCCACGTTGGAGATGCCCGAGCCCTGCATGGTAAGCGCGCAGCCCAGGGCGCGCACGCGGTCGCCCAGGTCCACGGCCAACGGCTTGTCGCGCCAGCCGATCATGTCCATCGCACGCAGCAGGCAGCGGTCGAGCGCGCAGGCGTTGAGCTTCTCGTTGTAGTACTGCGGCATGATCTCGCCCTCGCGCACGATGTTCTTAAGGCGCAGGTCGGCGGGATCCATGTGCAGCATGTCGGCGAGCTCGTTGACGGCGCTCTCCACGGCAAACTGGCCCTGGGTGGCACCGTAGCCGCGATACGCGCCGCCGCGGTTGGTGTTGGTGTAGACGGCGTCCCAGCTAAAGCGGCTCGCCTTCACGTGATTGTAGATGGGCAGGCTCTTGTGGCCCGAAAGACCGATCGTCGTGGTGGCATGCTCGCCATACGCACCAGCGTTGGACAGCGTATGCAGGTCGATAGCCGTGATGGTGCCGTCGTTCATGGCGCCCAGCTTAACGGTCATCTGCATCTGGTGGCGTGAGTTGCCCGCAGTGATGGTCTCCTCGCGGGTGTAGCAACAATAGCTCGGACGGCCGGTCTGCTGGGTGACGAACGCCACGAAGATCTCGCAGCAGCCCGTCTGCTTGGAGCCAAAGCCGCCACCGATGCGCGGCTTAATGACCTGCACCTGCGACTGCGGAATGTCGAGCGACTGAGCGACCATGCGGCGCACGTGGAAGGGCACCTGAGTAGAGGTGGTCACCGAGATGCGCCCGAACGCGTCGGTCGTCGCGAAGGCACGGAAGGTCTCCATGGGCGCGGTCTGCGTGGCTTGGCTGGTGTAGGTGCGCTCAAAGACGATGTCGCTCTGCGCGAAGGCCTCGTCCAAGTCGCCAAAGTCGCTCGTGCCGCTGCATACCAAGTTGCGCGGAACGTCGCCGCCCTGCGGGAACATAAAGGTCACGTCACCCTCGGGGTGGACCACGATGTCATTATCGAGCGCCTTGGTAAAGTCGAGCAGCGGCTCGAGCACCTCATAGTCGACCTTAATGAGTTTGAGCGCCTTGTCAGCAGCCTCCTCAGTCTCGGCGGCGACGATCGCCACCTCCTCGTTTTGGTAGCGCACCAGGTTCTCAAGAATCAGACGGTCGTAGGGCGAAGGCTGCGGATAGCTCTGGCCGGCGATGGTAAAGCGGCGCTTGGGCACGTCCTCGTAGGTGTAGACGCCCACCACGCCGGGCACCTTCAGGGCGCGCGACGTATCGATGGAGCGGATCTTGGCGCGGGCATACGGGCTGCGTTTGAGCTTGACGATGAGCGCGCCGGCGGGCACCAGGTCGCCCGTGTAGACGGGACGGCCCTCGAGCAGGGCCTTCGAGTCCTTCTTGGGCTGCTTGTGAGTGATCTGCTTGTAGGAGACACCGTCGCAGCTGGTGTCGTTGACCGGCAGCTCGGGCATCTCAAAGCCCACCTGCACGCCGGACTCGTTGAGGAAGCGCACGATGGCGCGCAGCTGGCTCTCGTAGCCGCTGCAACGGCAGAGGTTGCCGGCAAGCTGGCGCGAGAGCTCCTCGCGCGTGGCGACGAGGCTTGGGTCCTCCTTGGCAGCGCGGGCAAGCGCCAGAACGTTCATGATGAGGCCGGGGGCGCAAAAACCGCACTGCTCGGCGCCCTCGGCAGCCATTGCGCGGGCAAGCGCCTCAGACTCGGCCTTAAGGCCCTCAAGCGTGGTAATGGTATGACCCTCAACACGGGCGGCGGGAACCGAGCAGCTCAGCACCGGGTCGCCGTCGAGCCACACCGTGCACAGGCCACAGTTGGTGGTTTCGCAGGCGCAGCGCACCGACGAGCAACCCTGTTCGCGCAACAGCGCAAAGAGCATGGTGTCGGGGGCAATCTGAACCTTGACCTTGCGGCCGTTGAGCGTAAAGGAAAGATCGATGAGTTTGGCAGCCATTAGCGCACCTCGCTAGAATCGACGCCGGGCACGCGGCGGCAGGAATACTCGTCCGTGGCAAACTTGGGGATCTGCACGCCCTCGAGCTCGCGGGCAAGCGCGGCCGAAAGCTCGATGCCGGCGGCGCGGCGCACAGCCTGAATCGCCAGCGGGGCCGAGATGCGACGGCGGTAGTCGGCCGAGCCCCACAGGTTGGTACCGTAGCTCAGCGCGCGTACGGACGCGGCCAGGGCGCGCAGCTCGTCCTCGGAAGGCTGCTCGGCGGTAAGGCCACATGCCTCGCCCTGCAGCAGGGTCGCGCGCAGCGGACGGGCACCCACGGTGACGTGCCAGGAGTTGTCCCACCAAGCAGCGGTGACGTTGAGCGAGGGGAAGTCGGTCGCGGCCTTGCGCACGGCCTCATAGCTGGCACGGTAATCGTGCTTAACGACCACCACGTGCTCGATCACGTCACGCACGTAGCCCATCCGCACGAACTCGGCGAGCGGCACGCGGCCGGCACCCGTCAGTTCAACATACGAATCGAGCGCCAAAAAGGCCGAGAGCACGTCCGAGAAACCAAAGCGACCGTAGATGCTGCCGCCCACCGTGGCGGTGTTGCGCAGCTGCACGCCCACGATATCGTGGACGGCGAACTCAAAGACATGGTTGACAAGCGCGTTGAGCTCGGCATGGCGCTCGAGCTGGCGCAGGGTGCACATGGCACCGATGCGAAACTCGGTCTCGGTCTCCTCGATCTGATCGAGTCCGCAGGCCGAAAGGTCAATCGCCGTCGCCACGCGACGCGAACCCAGGCGCATCCAGATGCCGCCGCCCACAATCTTGTTGTTGCGGTTCTTCTGTAAGAGCTCATAGGCTTCGGCCGCGTTTCCAACACGGACGTAGGTACCGAACTTGAGCACGTTCTCCCCCATCTCTTCACTTGACCAGTACTTTTAAGTGTACCAAACGAGGGGCCGCACACCGTTTTAGGACAAAATCCACCCACCCATCCATAACTTGCGGTGATATACGGACTGATTAGCCGTTCTGGGACGCTAAACAGTCCGTATATCACCGCAAGTTATGAGGAATCCTCCGGGATAGAAAAGGCTCCCAGCCGGAATGGCTGGGAGCCTCATCACATGCTATATCGAGCGAAGATTTAGCAGACGCCCTGGGCGAGCATGGCGTCGGCAACCTTCAGGAAGCCGGCGATGTTGGCTCCCATGACAAAGTTGCCCTCCTGGCCGTACTCCTTGGCGGTGTCGTCCACGTTGTGGAACATGCCGCGCATGAGCTGCTCGAGCTTGCCGTCGACCTCCTCGAAGGTCCAGGACAGGTGCTCGGCGTTCTGGCTCATCTCCAGGCCGGACACGAGAACACCGCCGGCGTTGGCAGCCTTACCGGGCATAAAGGCAACGCCGTTCTCCTGGAAGTAAGTCGTGGCCTCGATGGTCGTGGGCATGTTCGCTCCCTCGCCGACCACCTTGCAGCCGTTGGCGACGAGTGCCTGGGCGTCCTCGAGCAGCAGCGTGTTCTCGCGAGCGCAGGGCAGCGCGATATCGCAGGGAAGCTGCCACACGCCGCGGCCGTCGCCCTCGTGCCACACGGCGTTGGGCTTCTCGTCAACGTACATAGCGAGCGTAACGCCCTTGTCGTGGCCAGAGCGCTTCTTGTTGTAGATGTGCTCGAGCACGGTGTAGTCGATGCCGTCGGGATCCTCGACCCAGCCGTGGGTATCGGAGCAGGCGAGCACCTTGCCGCCGAGCTGAGTGACCTTCTGGACCGCGTAGATAGCGACGTTGCCGGAGCCGTGAACGACGACGTTCTTGCCCTCGAAGGAGTCGCCGCGGCTCTTGAGGTACTCGTCCACAAAGTAGGCCAGACCGTAACCGGTGGCCTCGGTACGGGCGAGTGAGCCGCCAAAGGAGAGGCCCTTGCCGGTAAGGACGCCGGTCCACTCGTTGGTCAGGCGCTTGTACTGACCGAACAGGTAGGCAACCTCGCGGCCGCCAACGCCCAGGTCGCCGGCGGGAACGTCGGTGTTAGGACCGATGTGGCGATAGAGCTCGGTCATGAAGGACTGGCAGAAATGCATGATCTCGTTGTTGGACTTGCCCTTGGGGTCAAAGTCGGAGCCGCCCTTGCCGCCGCCCATGGGAAGGGTGGTCAGGCTGTTCTTGAGGATCTGCTCCAGACCCAGGAACTTGAGCATACCCAGGGTGACCGTCGGGTTAAAGCGCAGGCCGCCCTTGTAGGGTCCAATGGCAGAGTTGAACTCGACGCGGTAACCGCGGTTGACCTGAACCTTGCCCTGGTCGTCGACCCAGGGAACACGGAACATGACGATGCGCTCGGGCTCGACGAGGCGCTCAAGCAGGGCGGCCTCCTCGTACTCGGGATGGGCGTCGAGCGCCGGCTGGATGGTGCCGAGGATCTCGGTCGCGGCCTGGATGAACTCAGGCTGCTCGGGATAGCGGGCCTTGAGCTCTTCGAGAACTTTCTGCGTGTAGCTCATGCTTCCTCCAATTGATGGAAAAGAAAAGTGTCGTTCGAGGCGCCCCATGCGCCGCGAGCTTTATCGAGTATGGATAATATCGCACTGTTGCAGCAAAGTTTCGCATAAGCCGACGAGCAGATGTTTCGTTTTGATTACGATGCAGGTAGAAGCGTTTTTGAGTGCCCAGCGCGCAAATCGCGTGTTTCGAAGCTGTTTCGTCCACATGTTCCAAACCACCACATTGGGCACCTTTGTGGTGGTGTTGGTGGTTAGAGGACGAGCTGATGGTAGTCGGCAGGGGTTATGCGGCCCTCGGTGGCGGCGCGGAAGGCGGCGAGCGCATCGCCCGAGAACGGCATGGCCCAGCACAGGCCGCAACCTGCGGTAATGGAGCCGGGCAAAGGCATAATGCGCCCGGGCACGCCGGCATCCAGGCAAAGCTGCTCGCACTCCATCACATCGAAGGTGCTGTCGAACGAAACGATAATCTTGCGCTCGTGGTCGAGGGCATCACCGGACGGGCCTTCGCGATGTGCCTCGCGATACGCCGCGGCGGCCGCTTCCTCTTCCGCAGTATGTCCACAGCCACCGCAGCCGCAGGTACAGGGCTCGGAACCATCGCAAGTGCAAGGCTCTCCCGTGTCGGGACAAATATCGTGAGACATGGCAACTCCAATCGTCTAGGCGAGTAACTCGGCCGCCGCAAACTCCTCGGGCGTATTGACGTTTTCGAAGCAGAGCGTCGAGCCCGCGGCCTTAACGATCTGCGGTTCATCCATATAACCAGCCTGAACGCGATTGATCAGGCAGCGAATGCGCTGGCGGTCGCAGGCAAGCAGCTCTTGGGCAACCGGCGCACATGCATCACGGCGCCAGACGGCGCAAAGCGGCTCAATTCCCCGCTCCTCGCGCGGCACGCACACGTCGAGCGCCTCGGCCTCAACACAACCAGCAAGGGCACCGATTAGCTCCGAAGAGACAAACGGCATATCACAGGCGACGATAGCAACGAGAGGCAGCCGGGCCGCAGTCAGCGAACTCGCGATGCCGCGCATGGCGCCCGCCGGCCCCTCAAGG
>UQXT01000007.1 GCA_900545075.1 uncultured Collinsella sp.
CTGCCCAGAGTCATCTTGATCTGCGGAGCTTCCTCTGCCTCGTGAACGTCGTTATCGATCTGCTTGATCTCGTCCACCAGCATGCGGCTCGAGATGCGCGTAACACCCTTGCCCATGACGACGGCCTGGATTGTGCCGTCACTCGATACCACGGAGCACGCGCGACCTTCCTCGCGTGCCTCGATGCAGAGCTTCTGCACCACGGTATCGGCAGAGACGCCCGTCGGCGAAAACTCGATGCGCACGCCGCGGGCCGGCAGGTTGGGGCGCTCGCTGGAGATATTGCCCGCACCGTCAAACACGATCACGGCCTCGTAGCGGCCCTGGGCAAACGCCGCCACGTCGTTGATGAGGGCGGTGCGCGCCATATCGTGAACGTCGCTGGAATACGGATCGTCGGAATGGTCGTATACGAGCTTTTCGTAGCGTGGCGTGCAGTGGATCACATTGTAGCCGTCGACCACCAGCAGCTCGGGCTTATTGGAGTGCACCGTCGAGACCGGGTCGGCAATGGCCTGCGCAAACGCATTGCCGCCCACGCCGTAGGTCGCGGCCGAAACAATCGGCTTGGCCGAGCCCTCGCCAAAGCGCTTGGCTTTGGACTTGGCGCGGTTCTTCTTGGACATGCGCTACTCCTCCCCCATGAGCTCGCCGGCGTTGCGGCGCAGCCACTCAAAACACAGCGCGGTGGTCGCCTGGGCCACGTTGAGACTCTCGGTCATGCCGCGCTGAGGAAGCTTGGTCAAAAAGTCGCATTTCTCGAGCACCAGGCGCGAGATGCCGTCGCCCTCGGAGCCCATGACGAGCGCCACGCGGCCCTCGAAGGGAGCATCCCAGCAACTGCCCTCGGCGTGCTCGGAGGCACCGCCCACCCAAAAGCCAGCGGCCTTGAGGTCATCGAGCGCTCGGGCGATATTAGGAACCTGTGCGATGGGCAGATGCATGACGGCGCCGGCAGAAGTCTTGTAGCTGCCGACGGTCACACCGGCGGCGCGCTTGTTGGCGATGATGACGCCCGCTGCGCCCACAACCTCGGCAGAGCGCACGATGGCGCCAAAGTTACCGTCGTCGGTCACATGGTCGAGCACGATGACGAGCGCCGGACCGTCGCCCGCGCGGTCAAGGATGTCGGCGACATCGGCGTAAGGGAAGTTACCAACCTCGAGCGCAATGCCCTGGTGAGCACCATGGCTCGACAGTGCGTCGAGCTGCGCGCGCTGCACATACTTAATGCGGACACCCGCGGCGTTGAGGTCGTCGACCAGGCGCGACAAGGCTGCATCGCGCTCCCCGCCCTCGGCAACGAGCGCGCACTTGATGGGAAAACCAGTGCGTAGCGCCTCGGCGGCAGCACGACGGCCTTCGATAAACTCGCCCTTGGGAGCCTGGACAGCGTCGCGGTTGCGATCGTGCTGCGGACGTGCGGCCTGGGTGCGATCGCGCTGGCCCTTGGGAGCGGCAGCGCGGTCATTGCGGCGAATCGGACGCGAGCCAGAAGCAGCCTGCTTGCCACCACGAGGCGCACGCTTGCGATTGTCGGCCATAAGACGGCCTCCTTAAATAGATAACGAACAAGAATCGACCGTCCGAGCCACGGCACCTTGCCTTTCAATCGTCGGGCATGACCACCAGGTCTATGCCCTCCTCTTTCAAGGCAATCTGCCGCACCTCAAACGGTCGACAAATACTAGAGACTCTTAATACGAGTGCCCGCAGCAGTATCCTCGATCGTCAGCCCGAGGTCCTTGAGCTGGTCGCGGATGGCATCTGCCAGATCCCAGTTCTTGGCGGCACGGGCCTCGGCGCGGGCCTCGAGAATCTTGGCAGCAGCCTCGTCCACGTCGTCACCCGTGTAGGCGACCAGGCCGGCGGCAACGCCCAGCAGACCCAGCGGCAGCTCGACCTTGGGCTCGGGAAGCTCGACGCCAAACGTATCGAGCAGCTCGGTCAGCGTATCGGCGGCAGCCAAGACTGCGGCCTTGTCGGCAGCATCGCCCGCCTGCTCCAAATACTGATTGCACTCGGTGACAAAGCCAAAGACGGCACCCATGGCACCGGCGGTGTTAAAGTCGTCGTCCATGCACTCCTTAAAGGTGGCACGGGTCTCGGCGGCCTTGGCGGCAAACGCCTCGGATGCCGCCTCATCGGCGTCGGCCGTCGCGTGGCTTGCGGCCCAGCGCAGGTTCTCGACCGTGCCGGCGATACGCGTGAGCGAGTTCTCGGCACCCTCCAAGCGCTCCCAAGAGAAGTCGAGCGGCGAGCGATAGCTCGTCTGCAGCATCAGCAGACGCAGAGCCGCGGCAGAGTGCTGCTCGAGGACCTCGGCCAGCGTAAAGAAGTTTCCGAGCGACTTGGACATCTTCTCGCCGTCAACCAGCAGCATGCCCGTGTGCATCCAGGTGTTGGAGAAGCCCTGGTGCCAGGCGCAGGTAGCCTGGGCGCACTCGTTTTCGTGATGCGGGAAGGCAAGGTCGGAGCCACCGCCGTGGATGTCGATCGGGGTGCCCAGATAGCGGTGCACCATGGCGGCGCACTCGGTGTGCCAGCCGGGACGACCCTCGCCCCAGGGGCTCGGCCAGCTGGGCTCGCCGGGCTTGGCGGCCTTCCACAGGGCAAAGTCGAGCGGGTCGTTCTTGTCCTCGTTCTCCTCGATGCGCGCACCAACCATGAGGTCGTCGATGTTGCGGCCCGAGACCTGGCCGTAGTTGGGATCGCTGCGCACGGCAAAGTACACATCGCCGTTATCGGCTGCATAAGCGTGGCCCTGCTCGATAAGCGTCTTGATCATGGCGATCATGGGGCCGATCTCTTTGGTGGCGCGGGGGCGCACATCGGGATCGAGCACGTTGGCGGCGCGCATGACGCCGATGAACTTGTCGGAGAACTCCGTCGCGACCTCGGCGGCCGTACGGCCCTGCTCGTTGGCGCGCTTGATGATCTTGTCGTCGACATCGGTGAGGTTCTGGGCGAACGTGACCTCGTAGCCGCTCGCGATGAGCCAGCGGCGAATCACGTCAAAGCTGATGAACGTGCGAGCGTTGCCGATGTGAATGTTGTCGTAGACCGTGGGGCCGCACACGTACATGCGAACCTTGCCGGACTCGATGGGCTGGAACTCTTCCTTTTTATGGGTAGCGCTGTTGTAGATACGCATTCGTTACTCCTTAGCGGTTTTCTGTAGCAGGCAGACGGCCCAAGCGCCGACCCCCTCGCCTTGGCCTTCCCAGCCGAGCTTTTCGGTCGTAGTGGCGGCGACGCCCACGTTTTCGACGTCAACGCCCAGGGCATGGGCAAGGTTGGCGCGCATGGCATCGCGGTGCGGGGTGATCTTGGGTTGCTGACAGGCAATGGTGCAATCGGCATCGACAAACTCGAAGCCCAGCTCACGCGCATAGTCCATCACGCGAGCGAGCAGCACCATCGAATCGGCACCCTCGTAGGCGGGATCGGTATCGGGGAATAGCTTGCCGATGTCTCCCCCGCGGCAGGCGCCCAGAATAGCGTCGGCCAAGGCGTGCGCGAGCACATCGGCATCCGAGTGGCCCAGCAAGCCGCGCTCGTAGGGAATGTCAACACCGCCGATAATACATCGACGCCCCTCCACCAGACGGTGAACGTCGTAGCCGTGTCCAATGCGCAGGTTACTGAACATGGGGAAGGTCCTCTCCCTCGGCCATGCGGCCGAGCAGAATCGCGGTTACGGGACGCAGGTCCTCGGGCACCGTCACCTTAAGGTTATCGCGCGGGCTCTGGACGCAGCGGACGCGCCCACCCATGCGCTCGACCAGCGAAGAATCGTCGGTGCCGATAAAGCCCTCGGCGATGGCTGCGGTGTGGGCGCGCTTCATGGCGTCGACGCTAAAGATCTGCGGCGTCTGTGCGGCCCAATAGAGTTCGCGCGGCGGCGTCTCGACGATATTATCGCCATCGACGATTTTGAGCGTGTCGATCGCGGGCTGACCGCACACGACACCGTCGAGGGCGCGGTCGCTCACGAGCACGTCGATAGCGTGATCGATCGCCTCGGTAGTAATGAGCGGACGAGCGCCGTCGTGAATGGCGACATATTCGAAACCCGCCGGAACCGCATGCACGCCGGCACGGGTGGAATCCTGGCGGGTATCGCCGGCATCGGCAAAGCTGATAGGCGTGTCATAGTCAAACGGGTCGATGGCCAGGCGGCGCATCTCGGCACGACGCTCGGCAGGGCAAACCACGACGATGTGGCCGACCTTATCGCTACGGTCAAATGCGCGGATGGACCAGCTCATAAGCGGACGGCCTGCTACATTGACGAGCTGCTTGCCACCGGGGTTACCAAAGCGCTGGCCGCTACCACCGGCAACGACCACGGCGCATACGGGCGCCATTATGCGTTCCCCTGTTTGGTGCCCTTCATGCGGTACAGGGAGTCCGCAAGAATGGCAGGGTTGTTAACGCCAAAGTCGCCCAGGCGCTCCGGATCCTCGCTGATGTCGTCCATGAGTTCCTGCAGCGAGCCGTACTCGTCGACAATCTTCTCGGCTACGCCGTCGCGCACGACGGACACGCGCGAAAGCGTGCGCAGGCCCAGCGGCGTCATGACGGAGTCCTCATCCAGGTCGTCATAACCCAGAACCGCCGCCACATGCTGTGGATCGGACAGGTCCTTAGGCGTCATGCGGCTAAGCTCGGCGCGAATCTTCTCGGCATTGGCCTCGGAGGAATCGCTTGCGTAGTCGCGGATCATCAAGTCGTATTCGGTATCCATGCTGGAGCCCGCGAGCTGCTCGAGCTGCATCTGCACGAGCTTGCCCTGGTTGCCCAACTTGACGATACAATCCTTAAGCTCGGTCTTTGCCTGTTGCATGATCTCGAAACTCGAGAAAATGCCGGTGATGTCGGCGAGCGTAACGTAGTCATCGAGCTCGAGGGCCGTCAGACGCAGCAGGGAGCGGTCGAGCGACTGACGGGTGGTCTGAAGCGTGGCGACGAGCTGGTTGACCGAGCTCATGATGGTGGTGACAGGCTGAATCTCGTAGCTCTTACCGTGGACGTACACGTTAACGACGGCACGACGGGCCGAGACCGAGATCACGATGGCATCGGTGAGCACCGACATGCGAGCGGCAGTACGGTGACGCATGCCCGTCTCACTCGTGGCAAGCGAGGGATCGGGATTGAGGTGGAAGTTGGCGCGCAGGATCTGGGTGAGGTCGCCATCGATGACGATGGCGCCGTCCATCTTGGAGAGCTCGAATAGACGGTTCGAGGTGAACGAAATGTTGAGCGGGAAGCCGTCGTTGCCGGCGGCGAGCACGTTTTCGGTGTCGCCGACGCAGATAAGGGCGCCCAGGTGACCGGCAATGATCATGTCAAGGGCGGTGCGGATCGGCTGGCCAGGTGCCGTCAGGCGAATGGCCTGTTCCATACGCTTTTGCAGCTCGTTCTTATCCAAGGCATCGCTCCCATCGTATACGCTCCATAAACGTCAATAAGTTTCTCACGGTTTGCCCCTGTGACGCCCGCAAAATCCGATGCTTACAGAATGAGCGAACACAGCTGTGAGCCCCAATCCAAATGAGCTGCTTATGTGGTAGCATCGGGATTCGCATAAATGAGGGAGTAGTCGCGTGGCCGGGTTCGCCTCCGGTGGCGCGGCAAGTCAACACACTGGCCGATGCGGCCTGGCTTGCCTTAATGAACGAGACTCGTGGCTGTGCGCGCAACGCGTACGCCACGGGTCTTTTTTGTTACTCTCCCAAGAGGTACACGCGGGCCCGCCCGCAGAGAGGGAGCCAGACTATGGGACTCGCAGAGCTCGTGTTGCTCGCCGTTGGCCTTTCGATGGACGCCTTTGCCGTTTCCATCTGCAAGGGTCTCGGCATGAAAAAGATCAACCTTAAGCTCGCCGTAGTGCTCGGCCTGTTCTTTGGCGGCTTTCAGGCCGGCATGCCCGTAATCGGATGGGCGCTCGGCAGTCAATTCATGGGCATCATCGGACCCATCGACCATTGGATCGCCTTTATCCTTTTGGCCTTCATCGGCGGCAAAATGCTGTGGGAGGCCTTTACCGAAGACGAGGATGAGGACGAAGGCGACGTCAAGGATGCCGAAAAGATCGACCTGGGCGAGTACCTAATCCTTGCCATCGCCACCTCGATTGACGCGCTCGCCGTGGGTATCTCGTTTGCCGCGCTCTCGGTCGATATCGTTCCTGCCGTGTCACTCATTGGCATCACGACCTTTCTCTTCTCCGTTGCCGGCGTAGCGATCGGCCACACCTTTGGCGCGCGCTACGAAAAACCCGCCGCCATCGTGGGTGGCGTCGTACTCGTCCTCATCGGGCTTAAGATCTTGCTTGAGCATCTGGGGATTTTGGCGCTGTAGTGCCAAACACAATCGCTCAAAACTCAACGCCAGCACAAGGCCTCATGCAGAGTTTTGTATGAGGCCTTTTCGTGCAGACTTTTGCATGTCATACTGATATGCAAAAGTCTGCACGTTAGGAGATCGCCGTGGATACCCTTCCCATCACCACACCGCGCCAAGCTGGCATCTACGTGCGCCAGGCACGCGAGGCTCAGGGTCTCACCCGTGCCGCCCTCGCTAAAAAGGCCGGTGTTTCGGAGCGCCTGCTCGCATCGCTCGAGCTGGGAGATGCCACGGGCATTCGGCTCGACAAGCTGCTGACCGTCTTTAACGCACTCGGCATAGGTCTCTTCGCGCAAAGCGATAACGACTCCATCGCATCGCCCTCCGAACATCCGACGACGATAGTGAACCTCCCTATCGCGAACTCGAATACCCTGCCAAAGCCAAGCGTAGGCAGACGACCCACTCGACAAGGAACGCCATCTTCCTATGGTGCCTTGCTGGCCCAAATCGCAGCCGAGCAAGGCCTTTCCGGCACTTCAGACCTCTCCTTTGGCTGTAAGGTTGTGAAATAAATGGCAGAAATTGAGCTTGCGACCCTCATTTGTGGCGAAATCGCCGGCACTCTCCGGCAAGACGAGCATGGACTCTGCAGCTTTGTATACGCCCCAACCTATCGCGGAGCACCGTTATCGCTAACAATGCCGCTTTCCAATCGCACATATGGCCATAACATCGTCCGCCCGTTCCTATTTGGCCTTTTGCCCGACAGCCAAGAGCAGCGTCGCGCTATTGCCGCCGAGCATGGCGTTGCATCCAACAACCCCGTCGCCCTCTTGTGCCATATCGGTCTTGACTGCGCGGGGGCCGTTCAGCTTTGTCGAGCCGATCAATTAGATGCCGCCCACGGCAGGGTCTCAGCATACCGCCCGCTTACCAATTCTCAAATCGCTCACAAGCTCAAAGCAATTCGCGATGACGAAAGAGAGACATGGATGGGCTCCAACGAAAGATGGTCCCTGGGCGGCAACCAAGGCAAATTTGCACTAGCTTGGCATGATGGACAATGGTGCGAATGTCTAGGGTCATCCCCCACTACCCATATCTTCAAAAATGGTGTCGTTGGGTTCAAACATCAGGCCTTAAACGAATTCGTCTGCATGAAAACGGCTCGGCGTGTTGGCATTCCAACTGCCAACGTCTCCTATTGCACATTTGAAGACGAAGCCGCGCTCGTCGTTGAACGGTACGACAGAATGGTCAATAGCAGCGGAAATATCGAAAGGCTGCATCAGGAGGACTTTTGCCAGGCGCTCGGTGTATTGCCAACCCAGAAATACACCGCCGACGGAGGACCAACTACACGAGACATCCAAGAACGACTGATTAACACAGTCCCCCACCACATGAATCTTGTGCTTTTTACCTATATGCTGTTCTATAACGCCATTATCGGAGCGCCTGACGCACACGCTAAAAACTACTCGCTCATCCTTGGCAAAGGCACAAACGCGGCGCTCGCACCCATGTACGATGTCGCATCGGGCTTAGCATACGAACGCATGCGGCGAAAAGCGCGCCTTGCCATGAGCGTTGGCGGCGAAAATCGTGTGGGACGCATCGGTCCAGGCGCTATCCGCCGATACCACGGTATGGGCGACCCCGCGCTGGAGGCGACGCTCGCCGATGCCGGGCTATCCGAGAAGTTTTGCTTTGCGACCATGATGGACCTCGCCTACGAGGTACCCATTTGCATGGAAGAGGTCATGGACGAATACGCCGACCTGCCCGGCATGGCGGACCTGCGCGAGCATATGCTCGGCCCCGTCTGCGAAAACTGCCAGCGCACCCTCGACCTCATCAAGGCGGATATGGGCTAGACGCCAATCAATTTCCCATTTCTTAAAAGCTGAGAAGGGGCACCCGTCGCAAAAGCTCGGATGCCCCCTCTCGTAATGTCATTTGCAATCCACTAGCACGTGACTCGGACTACTGCTAGTGCGACCTTTATGCGGCAAGGCGCTTGAGGACGTCGATGAGCAGCTCGTAGAAGCGCTCGGCAGAAGCGAGCTCCATGCTCTCGTCCGGGGTGTGGACATCGGAAAGCGTCGGGCCCACGGCGATGGCGTCCAGGCCGTGCAGGGCCTCGGCAAACAGGCCGCACTCAAGGCCGGCGTGAATGGACTCGATGCGCAGCTCGGAGCCAAAGAGCTCGCGATAGCTCTCGACAAAGACGTCGCGTACCGGCGAATGCTCGGCATAGCTCCAGCCGGGATACTCGAACTCAAACTTGGCGTCGAAGCCCAGGACATCGGCCAGCGTCTGCAGGCGGTCCTTGAGCTCGTTCTGCAGCGAGGTGATCGAGGAGCGCGGGGACAGCATAATCTTGACCTCGTCATCGGAGGTGGCGACCACGCCGATGTTGGAGGAAACCTCGACGGAGCCGTCGGTGGCGACGTTGCGGCGAATCACGCCGTTAGGGGCAAGACGCAGGGCGCGGATGAGGGCGAGCGCGGACTTCTGGTCCATGGCCTCGACCTCGGCATCGTCGGCAATCTCGACGGCGCAGGTAAAGCCGGGGTCGAAGACCTCGAGCTCGGCGGTGACGTCGGCGATGATGCCACGGGCGACCTGCGCCGCGGCCTCGGCGGCAGCGTGATCGGCATAGACCAGAACGGCCTTGCACTCACGGTTGATGGCGTTGTCCTTGGTGCCGCCGTTGAAGCTGACGATGGCGGGCTCGCCGGCAACCATCAGGCGGTCGATGATGCGGGCCATGATGAGGTTGCCGTTGCCGCGCTCCAGGTTGATATCGCTGCCGGAGTGGCCGCCCAGCAGGCCGGAGATGTCGAGCGTGAGGGTGCTACCGGTCTTGTACTCGCGCGCGATCGGGCAGGTGTAGGTAACGACGACGCCGCCGGCGCAGCTGACGGTGGCAACGCCCTCTTCCTCGGAGTCAAGGTTAATCATGGTGCGGGCGCTAATCTGGGACTTGTCGAGCGTCTCGGCGCCGACCAGGCCAGTCTCCTCGTCAGTGGTGAATACGCACTCGAGGGCGGGGTGAACGATCGAATCGTCATCGAGAACAGTGAGCATCAGAGCGACGGCAATACCGTTGTCGGCGCCCAGAGTGGTACCGTTAGCGGTGAGGACGCCGTCCTTGACGACCAGGTCGATACCATCGGTCGTAAAGTCGTGCTCAACGGAGCCCAACTTGTCGCACACCATATCGATGTGGCCCTGCAGCATCACGGTCGGGGCATTCTCGGCACCGGCAGATGCGGGCTTGCGAATGATAACGTTGTAGACCTCGTCCTGATACACATCGAGGCCGCGCTCCTTGGCAAACGCAACCAGGAAATCGCTGATGCCCTTCTCGTTGCCAGACCCACGGGGGATCGCGCTGACCTCCTCAAAGAAATGGAACAGCTGGGCGGGCTCGTAGCCGGTAATCTTGTAGTCCATGGTGCCTCCTTGGCGCAACTGGTTAGACAGTAAGACATGCGACTTGTATATTCCCAGACTTTGCGTGCATAAACCAGTCGAAAACGCCGAGCGCCCTCGCATCATCGGCTAACGGCGAGGAAACGCCACTTTATCAAGATAAAGCATGTTAGACGGGCCGTGCCGAAGGGACGTTGGACCCTTCAACCAACTTCAACGCCTGTTGAACATTAATGCATACACCATTGGTATGTTTGATGAGATTTTTGTCCTCCGTCACGACGTAATCGGCATCAATGCGATTGGCGACGCCCAGCATCAGGTCGTCCTCAAAGTCGTTGTGATGATACTTGAACACAAAGGAGTCGAAGACCTCGTCTGCACCGACCGAGGCAATAATCGACTTTTGCCGAATCAGGCGAACACACGCCCACGCTGTCTCGTCGGCACCGGCGATGACTTCGGGAGTGAGAGCCCCCTCACGGCGGGCGTCGGCCTTCATCGTCCTTCCCAGAATGTAATAGACGTCTTTGACAGACAGGGAGGACGAGAAGAGGACGATATCCTCCGCTTCCGCCGCGCGAGAAAGGAGCTCGACTATCGGCCTGGTCGCATTCGTACGAGCGAGAAAGTAATCTAGCCAGACGTTCGTGTCGATCAACAGCTTGAGCACACGTTTCGTTCCGACGCCGCTCATAATTCGATCCAATCGCTGAATCTCTCGATCATCATTTGATCGTATAACTCGTCGTAATCAAAGGCTTCATCGGGGCTCGGCCTCTGAATCGAGAACCGCTCATAAAAATTCGAAATTAACGCAGCCCCTTCCGAGACGCGGGACGAACTCGCCTTCGATCGTATGTCGTCAGGCAGGACTTCGTCATCATTCTTTTTTGCGACGGGCATATGACCGTTCTCGGTCAAGTACTGCCACAGCTCCCTCACAGCTTGTGACGGCGTCATGCCAATATGAGTCAGTACGGCGTCTCCTGCCTCTTTGAGCTGGCGATCTATACGCACGTTCATCTGAACTGGCCGCGTGTCGAGCATTGATGTAGGCATATCAACTCCTTTGCTATACTGAATCTCAATTTCAGTATAGCACGGCAGATTGAAGCACATTTCAATAGAAACGGGGGCGCCTCCTTATCGGAAATGCCCCCGTTATACAAGGTATGCTTAATCCCTACAGCGCGCCGGAACCGGCTTGCATCATGCCGCCGGGGCCCGAGGTCACGCCGCCGCTCACGGGCGCGGCGTTGCCGGTGTGCGGTGCCGCCGGAGCGGTATCGCCACCGAGCGTGCCCGCCGGACGCGGTGCCGGGATCTCGCCCGTGCCGTGGCCAAAGACAAACTTGCCATCGGCCACGTCGCACAGGACGGTATCGCCCTCGCCCCACTCGCCGGCCAGAAGCTCCTCGGACAGCGGGTCCTCGATGAGCTTTTGAATAGCACGGCGCAGCGGACGCGCGCCGTTGGTGAGGTCGGTACCCTCGGCCACGATCTTGTCATAGGCCGCATCGGTGAGCTTGATGTTCATACCGTTGGCAATCAAACGCTGACGCAGATCGTCCACCAGCAGGTGCGCGATCTTGGTGAGATTCTCGCCCGAGAGCTTCTGGAACACCACAATGTCGTCGATACGGTTGAGCAGCTCAGGGCGGAACAGGCGCTTGAGCTCGCCCATCGCGCGGCCGCGGATCTCACTCGAGGTGAGGCCCTGCTCGCCGGTGGTGCCAAAGCCAACGCTTGCATCCTGCGCAATCTCGCGGGCGCCCACGTTAGACGTCATGATGATCACGGTGTTGCGGAAGTCGACCGTCTTGCCCTGGCTATCGGTCAGGCGGCCCTCCTCCAGCACCTGCAGCAAGATGTTGAAGATATCGGGGTGCGCCTTCTCGATCTCGTCGAACAGCACGACCGAGTACGGGTGACGACGAACGGCCTTGGTGAGCTGGCCGCCCTCGTCGTGACCGACGTAACCCGGAGGGCTACCGATGAGCTTGGAGACCTCGAACTCGCTACCGAACTCGGACATGTCGAAGCTGATGAGCGCATCCTTGCTGCCAAAGAGGTACTCGGCGAGCGTCTTGGCGAGCTCGGTCTTGCCCGTGCCGGTGGGACCCAGGAAGATAAAGCTGCCGCCGGGGCGACGCGGGTCCTTGAGCGGCGAGCGGCTGCGGCGCACGGCCTTGGCAACTGCCTCGACAGCCTCATCCTGACCGATGATGCGCGTCTTGAGCACGCTTTCGGCCTGCAGCAGGCGACGGCTCTCGCTCTCGGTAAGCGAAGACACCGGCACGCCCGAAGTCACGGACACGATGTCGGCGATCTGGGAGACATCGATGGTGAGCGGGCTGGCGTCGAGCTCGGCGGTCCAGGCGGCCTTGGCCTCGGCGAGCTCAATCTCGGCGGCCTTCTGCTGCTCGGTGATCTCGGCGGCCTTGTTCATGTCGTCGCTCTCGGTGGCCTCCTGCGCGGCGGCCTTGAGCTCCTCTATGCGATGCTCGGCCTCGCGCACCGGCTCGGGCGCACGATTCGCGGCGATGCGAGCGCGGGCACCGGCCTCGTCGATGAGGTCGATGGCCTTATCGGGCAGGAAGCGATCCTGGATGTAGCGGTTGGAAAGGTTCGCGGCGGCCTCGATAGCACCCTGCGTATAGCGCACATGGTGGTGCTCCTCATAGCGCGGCTTGAGCGCGGTCAGGATCTTGACCGTGTCCTCGACGCTCGGCTCCTCGACATCGATGGTCTGGAAGCGACGCTCGAAGGCCGGGTCCTTGGTGAGGTACTTGCGGAATTCCTCGGCCGTGGTGGCGCCGATAATCTGGAAGGCACCGCGCGCGAGCACGGGCTTGAGCATGGAGCTCGCGTCGATGGAGCCCTCGGCAGAACCGGCACCGATGATGGTGTGCATCTCGTCGATAAACAGGATGACGTCGTCGGCTTCGGTGGCCTCCTGGATCACGTTCTTGAGGCGCTCCTCAAACTCGCCGCGATACTTGGCACCCGCCACGAGGCCCGGCAGGTCGAGCGTCCAGATATTCTGGTTCATGAGGTTCTCGGGCACGTTGCCGGCTGCAATCTGCTGAGCCAGGCCCTCGACGATGGCCGTCTTGCCCACGCCGGGGTCGCCCAGAATGAGCGGGTTGTTCTTGGTGCGGCGCGAAAGAATTTCCATCATACGCTGGACTTCCTTTTCGCGACCAATTACAGGGTCGAGCTCGCCATCGCGCGCCTTCTGCGTGAGGTTGGTCGCGAACTGCTTAAGTGTATCGGTGCCACTCCCCTTTTGCTGAGAGGCATCCGAGCCGCTAAAGAACGGCAGGCCCGCACCGGGACGACCGGCACCGGCGCCGGCGAGCGGACGCTTCTTGTCCTGGTCCTTGGCGGTGAGTTTCTCGATAGCCTTTTTGATAGAGGCGGACGACACACCCAGGCGCATGAGGATGTCCATGGCCATGCCGTTGCCCTCTTCGACGATGCCGATCAGCAAGTGCTCGGTCGACACGTAGGTCTGGTTGTTCTCACGCGCCACGCGGAACGAACGCTCCATCACGTTAATGACGAGCGGCGTAAAGGCGAGCTTGGCCGCCTCGGTCTCCTCACTGGGCTCGGGAACCGTGGTCTGGACCTCCTTGAGGGTGTCCATGATGTCATCGTAGGAGATGTCGAGCGAACGCAGCGCCTCGGCGGCAATGCCCTCGTCCTCCTTGGCAAGCGCGAGCAGCAGGTGCTCGGTGCCTACCTTATTTGAATGAAGATCGAGCGCCTCCTGTTTGGCCATCGACATGACCTTGCGCGCTCGATCGGTAAATCTATCTAACATGCTCGTTTCCTTACATGAGTTCATCGAAATCAAAACGCCCGCCCGTCGGCGGCGCTTTTGTCTCTTTACCCACAGGTCATCTATGTTAACAGCTGGAGGAATATCTATAAACCCGGCTCACATGAATGCAGGTTATGACCGCATCGCGGGACTCACCGCGCGATGCGCGACGGGCGCCCCGCAAGAGAAACCCTAGACGTCTTTCACCACGTCGGGACTCGTCGCACGCGATGCGCGATAGGCATCGGCCTCCTTGGAGACGCGTTCGAGCAGCTCGGATGTATCGACGCCCTCGACTTGCGCGACCGTTTCAACCGTCTGCATGGCGACCGCCCTCAGGTACGCGCACGCGCTGTCCCCCAGCCGCTCGAGGTCTATCTCCTCGCCGCCCTCCCGGGCAAAGCCGACCGCCATCACAAAGCCCATGATGCCCGAGACCAGAAAGCCCACCGCAAAGCTCGAATCTGCCTTAAGCTCTTCTCCGTCAGGGTGGACGATCTCTCTCACGCGGTCGATGATGATCGTATGGATGCCCTGCACGACCTGCTCGGCGGCACCCGCCCTCATGGTGATGACGATGCGCCGCAGCAGGCAGCGGACGTCGCGCCGGTCGAACGCCGAAAGGTCGCCCTCGCTCGAAAAATGCCAGAGGGCATCGGTGATAAGCTCGTTATCCTGCAGCAGCTGGGTCATGGCGATGGCGACGAGTTCATCGAAATCGTGAAAATAGTAGTAAAACGTTCCGCGATTGCACTGGGCGACGCGGGTCACCTCGCCAACCGACAGCTCGAAGATGCTGTTGTTCTCGATGAGCTCCCAAAACGCCTCGATGATACGGGTGCGCGCATCGGGCGCATCGGCGTCCTTACGCGGTCTCGCCATGCGCCTCACCGCACCCCTGCGCCTTGGCGTTCATGATGAGCATCTGAAGACGGTTCTCCACGTTGGCGAAGCTCACGTCGGGATCGTAGTCGAGCGGCAGGAACTGCGCCGTGGGATACTGCTCCTTGAGCGCATGGATGAGCCCGCGCCCCACGACATGGTTGGGCAGACACCCGAACGGCTGCAGGATCACGAAGTTGCGGCAGCCGCGCTTGGCGTGCTCGAGGATCTCCGCCGGAATCAGCACGCCCTCGCCCGCATCGAACGTATGGTGCAGGATCTTATCGCTCGCGCGCACGAGCTCGGGCATGCGCGTCGGCGGCTCGTAGAGCGGGCTCGCCGCGCCCAGGCGGTCGCAACGGTCGTGCGCGAGCTCGAACAGGTTGTCCGCCGTGGCGTACCAGGCCTTTTCGGGCAGCGACAGGTCGACGTGGAACTCGCGCGACTGCGCATGCTTGTAGAAATAGGTCTTGCGGATCACGTCGGTCATGCGTGCCTCGATGACCTCGAGCCCGTTGTCCTCGAGGTAGCGCTCGATCTCGTGGTTGGCGCCGAGATGGAAATTGAGCAGGTACTCGCCCACGATGAGAACGGTCGGATGCGGGTTCGAGCGGTCGTACGGAACGGCGTCCATGATCGCAAGCGCGCGTTTGAAGCCCGTCGCCTGGCCTCTCAGCCCGGAGCGCTCCATGCCCTCGATAACCTCATCGAGCGCGCGGTCGAACGCAGCGTCCGCCGCGCCCTTCTCGAGCTCGTAGGGACGGATGCGCCTAAGCATGGCCTCGAGGGCATCGATCATGGGAAGACCGTAGGCGATCTGGATGCTCGGGCCAAGGCCGAGCTTGAAGCCCGGATGCGCATTGTGGGCATCGACGTCGTCGTTGGTGAGCACCGGGACATAGTCGTATCCCGCGTCGTCGAGCGCGCGGCGCAGCAGGGGCATGTAGTGCGTCAGGCGGCAGTCGCCGATATACTTGCCAGTCACCACGGCGACGTCGTGCGGGTCGTACTTACCGCTCTCGAGTGCCGCGAGCGCCTCGCCGATCACGATTTGCGCGGGGAAGCAGATGTCGTTGTGCACATAGCGTTTGCCCAGGCGGATGGCATCCTCGCGCCCGATATCAAGGGCCTCGGCGCGCACGCCCTGATTGCGCATCGCCGCGGTCATGAGCCTGCAGAACGCATGGGAGGTGTTGGGGACCAGCGCGATCTTGTCGTGCCGGTCGCGCTTGGTGTACTTGACCTTATACGGGTCGTCGAGCGGATGGACCGCGTGCACCCGGGCGCCCTCGGCACGCTCCTCCGCGCGACGACGGTTGACCGACTCGATAAACGAACGCACGCGAATGCCCATGGGACCGGCGACGTCGCTCTCATCGAGTTTGATCATCATCGGAACCTTGGAGCCCATCTCGCCCATCATGCGCGCGATCTCGTCGGTGAGATACGCATCGTGGCCGCAGCCGAAGCTGCCCATCTGCACGAGCTCGAGCTCGGGCGTCGATGCGACGATGACCGCGCACGACAGCATGCGCGCATGGTAGTTGTTCACGATGTCGATGCGGCTGTTGGAAAGATCGACGTTGCAGACCCCCGGCACCGCATCGGGCGTCAGCACGGGGATGCCGAGCTCAGAGAAGAGCTTGGGCAGCCCGTGGTTGACCAGCGGGTCGTTGTGGTACGGGCGCGAAGCGATCACCACCGCGTAGCCGCCGTCCTCGCGCACGTTCTCGAGCACCTGCCTGCCGCGCAGCTGCAGCTGGTTCTCAAACGTCTGCTGCGCGCGGTCCGCCTGCTCGGTCGCCTTGGCAACCAGGTCGGCATCGATATCGAAGGTCTCCTTGCACCACGCCTTGAGCTGGCGGTTTCGGTCGCCCTCGTCGTACCAGTGGAACAGCGGCGTATCGAACGGAACGCCGAAACGCTCCTCCGGGTTATCGGAATTGCGCATCACGTAGGGGTATCCCTTTACGACGGCGCACATCCACTCGCTGGTAGAGGCGGTGTTTTCGGTGGGCACCGTCGTGATGATGGGCATGAAGATGCGGTCGACGCCGGCGTCGACGAGATTGCGGATGTGCCCGTGGACGAGCTTGGCCGGGAAGCACACGGTGTCGGATGTGACGTGCGCCAGACCGCGCTCGTACATCGCCTTGGTGCTGCGTCCCGAGACGCGCACCTTAAAGCCGAGCGTGCTGAAGAACGTCGACCAGAACGGCATGGTGTCCCAGAACTCGAGCACACGGGGAATGCCGATCGTGACATCGCGCCCCCCGCAGACGGGAGCCGTGGGGTACGACTCGAACAGCAGCTTCTCGCGGTCGACAAAGAGATTGGGGGCAGCCGCGGTCCGGTCGCGCCCCGTGCCGGGTGCCTGTGCCTCGCAAGCACCCTGCGGACGCAGCTCCTCCGCCACGGGAACCTCGCGCACGAGCTCATCCCATGAGATGGCGCCGCCGCGCGGGCAGCGATTGCCCGTGACGTAAAGCGAGCCATCGCCAAATGCCACGACCGCGCGCTGGCAGCGGTTGTTGCACCGACGGCAGGTAACGCCGCCGAACTCGCGATGCTCGAAGCGCTCCACGGCATCGAGCCCGATAAACGACGTGCCGGCGTCGCCCTTGCGGCATTCCTCGCGCGCGAGCAGGGCGATACCGATAGCGCCCATCAGCCCCGGGTGGGGCGCACGCGTGACGGGTTTGCCCAGATACTGCTCGAATGCGCGCAGCACCGCGTCGTTTCGGAACGTGCCGCCCTGGACGATGACTTTGTCGCCCAGACGGTTGAGATTTGAAACGCGAATGACCTTGGTGAACACGTTCTCGATAATCGAACGGCAGAGACCGGCCATGATGTCGCCCGGACCCTTACCGCGCCGCTGCTCGGAAACGACGCTGCTGTTCATGAACACCGTGCAGCGGCTGCCGAGAACGGCGGGGGCTTTGGACGAAAATGCCTCGGTCGCGATATCCTCAACGGCTATTCCGAGGTTTTTGGCAAAACCCTCGAGGAACGAGCCGCAGCCCGCAGAGCACGCCTCGTTGACGACGATATCGGTCAGCACGCCGTGGTTGAGCCAGATGGCCTTCATATCCTGTCCGCCGATGTCGAGCACGAAGGTCGCATCGGGAACGCATGCGCACGCGGCGCGGGCGTGCGCGACCGTCTCGACCGTATGGTAGTCGGCGTGGAACGCGCGCGCGAAAAGCTCCTCGCCGTATCCCGTGGTGCCCACGGCATCGATCGCAAGCGTGACTCCCGCTGTCTCCCAGCGGTTCTTCAAGCTGACAAGACCCTGTTGGGCGACGTCGAGCGGTCTGCCGTTATTAGACGCGTAGAACGAATCGACAAGCTCACCCGCCTCATCGACCAGGGCGAACTTGGTCGTCGTGCTCCCCGAATCGATACCGAGCGCCACACGCACCGTCTCTCCGGGCGCATACGCATCCGGACCCTTTGCCGGCGTCTCTTTGCCATGGCGTGCCGTAAAATCCGCCTGCTCGGCAGGTGTGGCAAAAAAGGGCTGGGCAAGACGTCCCTCCCCGCTTGCGGGCGCGACCGTCTCGAGCTTATCCAGCCGGACAAAAGCGTCGGGAAGGTCGATCGGTTGGGACGATGCGAACATGTCGGTCAGCGACAGGGCGGCACCGCGCGCGACCATGATCTGCGGATCGCGCGGGACGATAACCTGATCGTCCGATAGATTCAGTTGCTCCCGGAACACGCGGACCAGCGTGGGGTTGTAGGCGAGCGTACCGCCCTCGAAGATTACCGGCGGCTCGATGTCGATACCCTGGGCCAGACCGCCGATCGTTTGGCGGGCGACCGCGTGAAGCGCCGAAAGCGCCAGGTCGGTGGTAGGAATGCCCTCGTTGAGCAGCGGCTGGATATCGGTCTTTGCGTACACGCCGCAGCGGCCCGAGACCTCGTGGACGGTCGTTCCCCGGCTTGCGAGCTGCTCGAACTCGCCCGATTCGGTGCCGACCCCCATGAGCTTTGCCATCTCGTCGATAAATGCACCGGTACCGCCTGCGCACGAGCCGTTCATGCGCATGTCGGCAACCTCGATGTCTCCCTTATCGTTGGTGCGGAAGAAGATCATCTTGGCGTCTTGGCCGCCCAGCTCGATGGCGCAGCGCGTCTGCGGATAGAACCTGCTGATCGCGAGCGCGTTGGCGACCACCTCCTGAACGTACGAGGCGCCTAGCGCGGTCGCGATATCGCGCGCACCCGAGCCGGTCACCGCAACGCGCAGCGACTCATGGGGAAAGCGCTCGGCGAGCTCGCCGAGCATGGCGCGCACGCTCGCTGTCTGACACGCCCCGTGGCGGCGATATCCCCACCACGCCTCGGTCATATCCTCGTGCATCGCGTAAACTTTAGTCGTCGTCGACCCTACGTCCAGTCCTACTAGCAACGCCATAATGCTCCGTCTCTCGCATTTTTCCTGCTAGAGATATACCACTCTACGTAATACAACAGACTGTTGTATTTAAACTCCGTATAAAAAGCGGCTGCCGAAACGCTTCAGCAGCCGCCGAATGCACCAACAGATTGTTCTGCGCGCTAGCACGTCGGGCAACGGAGCAGCACGGGCCCTCCGGTCATGCGCACCGCTCACGCCCGCGATGTCGCCGAGAGAGCTATCCACGCTTAGGGCTCCAACCAAGCAAGTCGCCCGCGCTCAGCAGATCCCTAAGCGAGCTACTCGCACTCAGGAGCCATAGCCTGCTCCAAGAGCTCGGCATGCTCCTCCTCGAAAACCGTCCCCACAGGGAAGGCGCGACGGAAGACGAAGTGGGAAATCGGACCGGCTACCAAAAGGTTCCACGGCAGCGCCATCACAAAATTATGCGGGATGTTGATCATCCAGATCGCGGGCACGGAATACAGGTTCGCAAGGATGCCGCCGGGCATGTGCGTCAGACCCTCGCAGGCACCGTACAGCGACATGATGATGACCATGGGAACGACCATGCAGGAGCTAACGGCGAGCGTCATGGCAAGTGGCGAGCTCTTGCCCGGCGTGACCAAGTACTTAAAGGCGAAACCCTTGGCGAGCGGGCTGGCGACGAACCAGTCGCAGCACATGGCAAAAATGTAGGCAACGGGGAAGCCGAGCCACGCAGCGGCAACGACCTCGCCGTTGATGGCCCCGTGCTGCAGGGCAACGTTGTAGATGCTCATCCAGAGCACCATGCAAAAGCACATGATAAAGGTGAACAGCAGGCTCTCTCGTTTGTTGATAGGCATAAAGGGCAGATTCCTCTCTGTGTTGTACCGCGACGCCACGCAACAAAAACGGGCGGGCAAGATGGAGCTGTTGGAACTTCATCTCGCCCGCCCGTGGTACGCGCGTCTGCGACTACTTATGTGGTGGAACCAGCCTAGCACGAAACGCATGCGCTTCGTAAGCGTTGAGTTTATGAAGATGCAGGGCACCGATAATCCCCCGACCCCATAAGTTGCGGTGGAATACGGACTGTTTTGACCCTTTAAGCAGCAATTCAGTCCCTATTTCACCGCAACTCATTTGGTGCAAAGTGACCTGCCCCCCTTGCACCAATTAGCTGGTGTGGCGCCAGCGAGGGTCGGTGAGCGTACGCGCCACACCCAGACCAACGGGCAAAAACGCCACGATGAGCACTGCACGCACAAACCAGCCAAGCATATTGACCGTGTCGAAGGTGCACATGTAATACATCGAGCGATACAGATACAAGCCCGGCACCATAATGACAATCGATGGCACCGTGAGGGCGATACGTGGGTAGGTGAGCTTGATTTCGGCTAAGCTCGCGAGCAGCCCCGATACCAGCGCGCCGATAAACGCTGCTGCCTCGGGAGGCATACCTACGCTCAGGCCCAGGAAGGGAAACAGCGTCGGCGCATCGACGAGCGTAAGGCGCAAGGTATTAGACACGGCGCCGATGAGCCCTGCCGCCGCTGCCATCTTTACCGGACTGTTGAACATAACCGAGAATCCAAATACACCGACAAAGCTCATCAACATGCGCAAGAGCGTAAGAGCCAACGGTGAGAGACCAAGCGGGGCGAAGTCATCCGGCGCCAGCCCCACGCACTCGGCAACCATCCAACCTACGAGGGTTGCCATCACAATAATTGACACAGCATACGAAAGGCGCTCGATACCGCTTCGCATGTCGAGCTTAGCGATGTCGAGGCCTGCCGTAATGAGAGGAAAGCCGGGAATCACAAAGAGCATGGCGCCGATATAGCCTTCTTGGTGCGACATTGCCCCCGGTACGATCTGGCCAAGGCCGAGCAATGCCAGCAGATACGAAACGCAAGCGAGCGCAACGCCGGTCGTCAGCGCGCTAAACTGGCCAAGACCCTGCTTGAGAATATGGGAGCGAGCAAAGTTGCCGACACCAGCGCCTACGAATGCGCAGGCCATCTCGATAGGGCCGCCGCCGAGCAAAAAGACGAAGGCGCCGCAAGCACAGGCTGCCGCAAGGCCCTGTTGCCAGGAAGCGTAATCGGGCTTTGAGCTCTCAACGGTCTTGAGCATCTCGTGGTATTCGTGCACGGTAAACCGGCGCCCATACGTCTCGATTTCCTTTAAGAAGCTCTCCATCATCCAAATGCGATGGGTATTGACTCCCGTTGTGGGCAGGCTGACAACCTCGTTAAAGCAGTGGCCATCTTCGATGCAGGTGCACTCAAACGACAGAAGACTCAGGTCGACGTGAATCGTGACGCCGAGTACGGCAGCAACACGATTCATGGTATCGCGCACGCGCCAGGCACCTGTTCCGCTTGCCAGCATAAGCATGCCGGTGCGACAGATGATGGATGACTTATCGGTGAGCGGCGCATCGACGGCAAGCTCATCGCCTGCCGTCACGATCTGGCGCCAGTCAGTTTTCATATGGAGCGCGCCGGCACGGACACCGTGGTGCATGGGGGCTCTCGAAAGCAGCGAGTCAAGGCGCGAAGGCTGTGGGGGTTCCGTCGATTCGACCTCGTCCTCGTCGGGCTCTTCATCAACAAGGTCGAAGGCATCGAGCGACGCCGGCTCGCGACGATCGATCAGCTCCTCGTCCTCATCATCAAAGTAGTTGAACTGATCGAGCATGTCCTCTTCGATTGCACGCTCGCTCGCGTCGTCCATATAGACGCTCCCTTCCTGCCGACTAACTCCCATCCTAGGCAGCGACGGCTAAAGGAAACATAAAAGAGACGGCTGTCATGCATGGAAGGCGCAAACCCCCAATGCGCCGGTAGGCCCCGACGAAAAGGACCGTCCCCAAGTGCCACATCTGGACCAAGGCAACGCCGATGTTTCGGCAACGCCAGCGAGCGCCGTCCAGAGCGAACAAGTTGGCATGAAAAAGGCAAGGCATAGACCTTCTGGTCATGCCTTGCCTTTTGAATGACAAATTGTCGACCTGGACGTCGCGCAGTGTCGAGCCGTTACGCGGTTCGTAGAACCGCGTAACTAGTTAGTACATCTTTGCGCCGGCGGGGATGGAGGCATCGAGCTGGATCAGGTTGAGGCGCTCCTCGCCCTCCTCCTCGTGGACAGCGCTGATCAGCATGCCGCAGCTGGGAATACCCATCATCTTGCGCGGAGGCAGGTTAGTGATGGCGAGCAAGGTCTTGCCGACCAGGTCCTCGGGCTCGTAATAAGCGTGAATACCGGAGAGGATGGTGCGGTCGGTGCCGGTGCCGTCGTCGAGTGTAAAGTTCAACAGCTTCTTAGACTTCTTGACGGCCTCGCATGCCTTGACCTTCACGGCGCGGAAATCGCTCTTGGAGAAGGTATCGAAGTCGACGAACTCCTCGAACAGCGGCTCAACGGCGATCTTGGAGTAATCGAGCGTGGGCTTAAGCGACTTAACGAACGGGCTCGCGGCGTTGCCGGCCTCTGCAGCCTTGGCGGCAGCGGCACCGGACTGGAAACCCTTCTCGGGCTTCATGTGCGGGAACAGCAGGACATCGCGGATAGAAGCCTGGTTAGTAAGCAGCATGACCACGCGGTCGATACCGATGCCAATGCCGCCCGCGGGAGGCATACCGTACTCGAGAGCGCGCACGTAGTCCTCGTCATACTCCATGGCCTCATCGTCGCCGCCAGCCTTCTCGGCCATCTGGGCAGCAAAGCGCTCGGCCTGGTCGACCGGGTCGTTGAGCTCGGAGAATGCGTTGGCGTACTCGTGACCGGCAATAACCAGCTCAAAGCGGTGCGTCAGGCGCGGGTCGTCCTCAAAGCGCTTGGCAAGCGGGCTGACCTCGATGGGGTAATCGCACACGAACGTGGGGTTGACGATGGTGTCCTCGCCCAGCTCATCGTAAATCTCGGCGATAATCTTGCCGGCGGTCCACTCGGGCATGATCTCCAGGCCCTTCTCGCGCGCGGCGGCAGCAAGCTCCTCGACCGGCGTGTCGATGGTGACCTGCTTGCCGAGCACGTCGGAAACGATGTCGGTCATGGGACGGCTGGCCCACTCACCAGAAAGGTCGATGGTCTGGCCCTGGTACTCGATGACCTCGGGGTTGCCGATGGCCTTGTTAGCCGCCTTAATGACACCCTGGGCGAGCGCCTTCATGCCCTCGAGGTCGGAGAAGGCACGGTAGGCCTCCATCGTGGTGAACTCGGGGTTGTGGGTAAGGTCCATGCCCTCGTTGCGGAAGATGCGGCCGATCTCGAAGACGCGCTCAAAGCCACCGACGATGCAGCGCTTGAGGTGCAGCTCGGTAGCAATGCGTAGGTAGCATTCCTGATCGAGCGCGTTAAAGTGCGTGATGAACGGCTTGGCCGTAGCGCCGCCCTGGATAGTCTGCAGGATAGGGGTCTCGACCTCCATATAGCCGTCAGATTCCATGAAGCGACGGAAGGTAGAGAGAATCTGCGAGCGCTTGCGGAAGGTCTCGCGAACATCGTCGTTGGCAATCAGGTCGACATAGCGCTGACGATAGCGGGTCTCCTTGTCGGAGAGGCCGTGGAACTTCTCGGGCAGCGGGCGAACGGCCTTAGCAAGCAGGGTCGCGCTCTTAGGGGCAACGGAAAGCTGGCCGCGCTGGGTGCGCACGACCACGCCGGTCACGCCCAGGATGTCGCCTAGGTCGAGGGCCTTGAGCGTATTCCAGGCAGCCTCGTCCATGTCGTTGATGCGGCAGAACAGCTGAATCTCGGCAGTCGCATCGCGCACGACGATGAACATGATCTTGCCCTGACCGCGCTTGGCGACCACGCGGCCGGCGATCTTCACGACGTCCTCGGTGTCCTCGCCATCGGCAAGCTCGGCGTACTTAGCCTCGATATCGGCGACGTAGTCCTCAAGCTCAGAGTGCTCAGGATAGGGGTTCTGGCCCGCCTCGAACAGGGCGGCGCGCTTGGCCAGGCGGGTGGCGCGCTCGTCGTTGAGCGTCGATGCCTGATCGGCGGCGTTCTGGTTCTCTGCCATAAGTTAGCTCCTCAAACTAAAACGCTCCCCAGGATTCGGTCCCAGGGAGCGAAAACATACCTTTACGCGGGACCGTGGTCTAGCGTGCGATCTTGGCGATGGTGTAGACGCGAGTCTTGCCGGAAGGCGTAACGACCTCGACGGAATCGCCCTCGCCGTGACCGATGATGGCGTGACCGACCGGAGACTCGTTGGAGATCTTGTGCTCGAGCGAGTTGGTCTCGGTGGTACCGACAAGCGTGACCTCCATGACCTCACCGTTGGGGTCAATCAACGAAACGGTGGAACCGATGGAGACGGTCAAATCGCCCGTGGTGGCAGCAACCTGAGCGTTGGCGAGGATGGCCTGGACCTCGGCAATACGAGCGGCGTTCTGGGCTTGCTTGTCCTTAGCGGCGTCATACTCGGAGTTCTCCGAAAGGTCGCCGAACGCGCGGGCTTCCTTGATGTCCTCGACGATCTCCTTGGCGTAATCGCCCTCACGCCAAGCGAGCTCCTCGACGAGCTTCTGGCGGCCCTCAGCGGTCAGTACGATCTGGCTTGCGTCCATACGGATATCTCCCCAACTCTGATCAAACAATCAACTGTCAACAAAACGAAAAAGACCGGCTAGCCTGCGGGCAAGCCGGTCAGGTGCTCACCCCAAAGGGATGGGACTACTCTGCGTCCGCGTCGCTGTCCTCTGCCTGCTTCTTCTTGGCAGCAGCGAGCTTGGCCTCGAGCTCAGCGATCTCCTTGTCCTCCTCGGACTGCTCGACCACGACCTCCTCGGCCTGCTTGGTCTCGGCCTTATCGTCGCCCTCCATACCCTCACGGATATTCTTGACGGTAGAGCCGAGGGACTTGCCGAGCTTCGGCAGGTTCTTGGGCCCGAAGATAATCAGGACAACGACGAGAATAATGATGAGCTCAGGAGCCCTCAGTCCAAACATGTAGACCTCCACAATACAGCGAGACAAGCTCGAATGAGTATACCGCGGGTATCGCGGTATCACAACAATAGCTAAAAAAAGGGACCGCAAGAAGCGGTCCCTCCTCATGCTCTGGTCGGGTTGACTGGATTTGAACCAGCGACCCCTGCGTCCCGAACGCAGTGCTCTACCAAACTGAGCCACAACCCGTTAGCTCGACTATAGTAACAAAGATTTTCGCCGTGTGCTAGAGAAATTTTTATTTCTTTGGCGCGTCGATTTGAACCGTGTTGGGAATAAGCTCCGTCGCGCAGGACCACCAGCCGTTTTGCTGAGCAGCTTCCGCAAGATGGACTGCCGTAGCGGCGGTATCGCAGATGGCAAAAGAACAGGCACCCGAACCGCACACGTTCACGGCAACGGTTCCCTCCTGCGCGCTCAGCCAGTCAAGAACCGTCTGGATCTGCGGCTCCATCTGCGCGGATATGACGCCCAGATTGTTATGAACGAGCGCATATGCCGTCTCGGCATCCCCAGCACGCAGGGCCGAAGCGATCGCGCCAGGCTTGTCTGCCGGTACCGGGTTCTCATCAAAACGTCGATAGGCTTCAATTGTTGAAACGCTCGCCTCGCACGGCTTGACCAATACGACAGGCGTCGCCGGAAGCACAGGATACTCAGTGGCCAGCACGTCTCCCCCACCTACGTAGAACGCAGGGCTCGCGTGCAAAAAGAACGGGACGTCAGCACCAATGCCCCGCGCAATGTCATCGAGCGCGGGGTCGGCGCGGTCGATACCCCACAGCTCGACCAAGGCGACAATGACCGCAGCGGCATCCGTCGAGGGACCTCCCAGGCCGGCGCACAGCGGGATACGCTTTTCGATCGTCACGCACACGTTGGCATCGCGACCGTAATGCTCGGCCATAGCGATTGCCGCCCGATAAGCCGTATTTTTTTGCATGGGAAAATCGGATGCCGGAACCGTCTGGACGGTCAGCGCCTGCGCCGGTGTGACCGTCACGGTATCGGAAAGACCGACGGCTGCCATCAGGGAATCGACCCTGTGGTAGCCGCGGTCATCGCGCTCGGTATGAACCCCCAGGTAGAGGTTAATCTTTGCCGGCGCGGAAAGAGTCAGGGACCGATCGGTCACCGTTAATGCTCCTCGAGCTGATTGCCGAGCGGGGTAAAGATATGCTCGCCGCTCTCGGGGTCGAACAGCTCGACCTGACCGGTGAGCACATCGATATACTGGTAGGACTGACGCGACTTGCGGCCACGACGCTCGTCAACCTCGACAATGAAGACGGCCGGGTGGACGCTCTTGATGGTGCCCATGCGCTCGACAACGCGGGTGCGGCCCATGTTGGCCTTAACCTTGACGCGATCGCCCACCATATCGGTCAGCTTCTCGTGGATGTCGTCGACGTGATTGACTTCCATCTCTTCCATGAATAGGGCCTCCAGAGGGTGCAATTCAAAAAGGGGATAATACCCCTAAGATAGACAAAACTCTAATACTATAGCACCCTATTGTGGCCATACGCAAGTAGCTAAATAAGCCCGGTCCCAAATACGTACCAGACGACAACCTCGCATGACCAGTTGTTACGCGGTTTGGTAAAACCGCGTAACCTAAAGGTTATCGGTGTCCAAGACGATGGTGAATGGGCCGTCGTTGACCAAGTCGACTTTCATATCGGCGCCAAAGATTCCGTGCGCCACGTGTTCGACATCTTGGCGAACGAGCGTCAGGAAGTACTCGTAGAGCTCGTTGGCGACATCGGGGGCGCCGGCATCCGTAAACGATGGGCGGCGGCCGTGGCGGCAGTCGGCAAACAGCGTGAACTGCGACACCACGAGTACCTCACCGTCGACATCGGCCAACGCCAAGTTGGTTTTGCCGTTCTCGTCCTCGTTGATACGCAACCCGCGGAGCTTGCCCCACAGCTTGTCGGCTTCGGCGCGTGTGTCGCCATGGCCCACGCCCAGCAGCACCAGATAGCCGCGTCCAATGCGGCCCACGCACTCGCCGTCGACCGTTACGCCGGCGTTGAGCACGCGCTGAACTACCGTACGCACGGACTACTCCTCGCCCGTCAGCTTGGCGGACAGATGCTCAAGCGCATGGAAACGATGGCTGATGGCGTTCTTCTCGTCCGCCGTGAGCTCGGCCATGGTCTTGCCCGGCGTATCGACCGGCAGGAACAACGGGTCGTAGCCAAAGCCGTGATCGCCCCGGCCCTCGTGCGCGATAACGCCCTCGCAGGCGCCCTCGCCATAGGTGACCAGGCCGTCCGTATCGATAAGCGCGACGACGCTCATGAAGCGCGCGGTGCGGTCCTCGTCTGCCACGCCTTCCAGGTTAACGAGAAGCTTGGCGTTGTTGGCGGCATCGTCGCCGTGCACGCCCGCATAGCGCGCGCTATACACGCCCGGCTCGCCGTCCAGCGCGTCGACGACCAAGCCAGAATCGTCGGCGATGGCCATAAGGCCCGTCTCCTCAACGGCAGCCTGCGCCTTGATGATGGCGTTCTCCAAAAACGTCGTGCCGTTTTCCTCGGGGTCCTCAAAATCACCCAGCTGGCCGAGCGCCACAAAGTGCACCTCGGGCATGACCTTGCCCAAAATGGCCTCGATCTCGGTGAGCTTATGGGCGTTGCCGGTTGCCACGACGATGGTCGCCGCCGGGTCGAGGGTGTCGATGTCAATCTTCTCAAGTGCCATAGCTGGCCTCCTTGTCTCTATAGCAATGCCATGTTGAGGACGACGAGGACCTCGGCCTCTCCCCCTCTCAATCAACGGCAGTCTTATACTTCGGCGTTTTCGCAGATAAAACCTGCCAAAATAAACCTGTCCCTTTTTGGCAGGTCAGGCGAGGGCCTGGCGCTGAAGCTCGATGAGCTCGGCGATACCCTTGTCGCCCAGGTCGAGCAGGACGTTGAGACGCTTGCGATCGAAGGGCGCCTGCTCGCCGGTACCCTGGAGCTCGATCATCTCGCCGGTGTCGGTAGCGACGAGATTCATGTCGACCTCGGCGTGGCTGTCCTCGGAATAATCCAAGTCGAGCAGAGTGTTGCCGTCGACGACACCCATAGATATCGCGGCAACCTGGCCCGTGAGCGGGATGCGCTCGAGTTTGCCCGCCTCGACCCACATGGCAAGGGCGTCGTGCAGCGCCACCCAGGCGCCGGTAATGCTCGCCGTGCGTGTGCCGCCATCGGCCTGAATCACATCGCAGTCGACGGTAACGGTGTACTCGCCGAGCGCCTTCATGTTGACGACAGTGCGCAGGCTGCGGCCGATGAGCCGCTCGATCTCCATGGAGCGGCCCTTGCGGTTGGCATGCTCGCGTTTGCAACGTTTGCCGGTCGAGGCCGGCAGCATCGCATATTCCGCCGTTACCCAGCCGGCCTTGGCGCCCTTGCGCCAGCCCGGCACGCCCTCTTCGATGGTGGCTGCGCACAGTACGCGCGTGTCGCCGAACTCGGCCAGGCACGAGCCGTGGGCGTGCTTCATGACCCCGCGGGTGAGCTTAACGGGGCGCAGCTCGTTGGCGGCGCGGCCATTGGCGCGGTTGACCTGCATATATTCCATAAGAAGACCCTTCTCGACCAAAGACTGTCAAAAGCGAGCGCGCTAGCGCAGCTCCTCCAAGTCGACATGTTCGACGCTCTTGAGCGACTGACCAAAGATAAAGCTACCAGCCACCGCGAACTCGGCGATGTTATCGGATGTCGTGGCAAAGCGATGCAGGGGCTCCGCGCCATCCGCCGCAAGCTGCTCGCGGCGCGTAAGGATATCGGCAAGCTCGCGCGTGGTCTCCTCGGCAGAACTCACCACGCGCACATGAGATCCCAGCGCATGGCGAATGGGGCCCACAAGCAGCGGAAAATGCGTGCATCCAAGTACCACGGTGTCAATGCCGTGCCCCAGCAGGGGCTCGACCGTCGCACCGACTAACGAGCGCACCTGTGGGGTGTCGAAGATGTCGTCATTTTCGAGCCACTGCTCCTGCAGATGCGCGCCCGAGGCAAGCTCGCTCTCGACCACCTCGACAAAGCTTGAGGCAGGGCAGCCGTACACATCGACGCCCGCATCCAGGTCCTGGATAGCGCGCGTGTACGCGCCAGACCGAATCGTAAGGTTGGTGGCCAGCACGCCCACGCGGCGCGTGCGCGTGCTGTTAATGGCGGCACGTGCGCCCGGTGCGATCACGCCGATAACCGGAACATCGAGCACCTGTTGCGCGACGCGCAGGGCAGCGGCCGTTGCCGTATTGCAAGCGATGACCATGATCTTGACATCGTGGTGCGAGAGCCAGCGGCCCACCTGCAGGGCAAACGAGCGCACCTCGTCCTCATCCCTCACGCCATAGGGACAGCGCTTAGTGTCGCCAAAGTAGTAAACAGATTCATGCGGAAGGGCCGTTGCGATCGCGCGCGCGACCGTCAAGCCGCCCAGACCCGAGTCGAACACGCCGATCGGACGCGTGTCCCCGGCCAGATTCTCGATATCGGACATTACCTCACCAGATTCTCTCTCGAAAAATGCGACCACGCGTGACGTGCCGCACTACGAACGGGCTGCGACCAGCAACTCGGCCGTTGCCACCCAACCGTCGACAATCTTGCCGCGCGTAACATAGGCATTGTCGCTGGCGTCCAAGAACTCCGGGGCACCGGCGCTCGTCAGACCGTTCTCGACCAGGCAGAACATGCCCACGTGGTCGGCCATGTAGAAGTCGGACTCGGAGTCGCCGAGCGCGAGCGTCTCCTCGTGCTCGATCCCCAGGTGCTCGCAGAAGCGCGCAATGGCAACGCCCTTGTTGAGACCCGCCGGATTGATATTGAAGGCGCGGCCGTCCTCGACGCGATTAAGCTCGAGCGTCGTCGGCTTGGACAGGTGAGTCAGATGGCCGTTGCAAGCCCAGATCAGACCGCAGCCGGCCTCGTCCAGGATGGCCTGGACCTCGTCGTCGGGCACATCGCCGCGCATGCCGACGGTGACCTCACGGTACTTGTAGCCGGTCGACATGTCGTTGTGGTACTCGATTTTGTGCGGCCAGCGGGCAAGGATCTTCTCGCACACGCCGGTCTGCTCGATCACCTGGTGCGGCGTGAGACCGCAGGCGGGGTCGTAGGGCATGTCGCCCGTCAGGTACTCCCAATCGTTGGCCTTGAGGTCGTACATGACCAGGCCGCCCATCTCGCCGATGTAGGAGTTGAGGCCGAGCACGCGGGCGTCCTCGTGGATCATGGTGCGATTGCGACCCGAGGTGGGGACCACCTGGATGCCGGCACGAGCGAGCGCGACAACCGCCTCGACGAGCTTGGTCGAGGGATTGCCGTCGTTATCGCGCAGCACGCACGAGCCGGGGGCGAGCATCGTGGCGTCCAGATCGGTAAAGACATACTTGACCTTGGCAAGACGCTCGCGCATCTCGCCCGAAAGCTCGGCAACGGTCGGCAGGATGTTGTGGGACATGGTCACTCCGTTTACATAGAAGGGGCTGGTCTTGAGTAGTGAGGCTCGCTTAAGCGAGTCGCACTTGGAACGACGGCGCCCTCAACGCACCGTCGTCAACACAATGTATCAGTCAAACTGAGTAACATCGATCAAGCGATGCGCCAGCGAAAGGTCACTCTCGATGGGCACAAATTCGTCGCCCACATGCATGAGCTCCTCGTCGCCCTTGGCGAGCAGCAATACAATCGTGGGCGCATCGGGGTTGATGTACTCCTCGCGTGCCGCCTTAAAGGCCGCGTGCACCGCCGCCTCGCGATCAAGAATAATCTTGTTCGGTGTGTCGTCGGGGACATTCTCCGCGAGCTCGCGACAGACCTTCATCGGGTCTTCGCGAGCGGGGTCCTCGTTGGCAAAAATCATCAGATCGGAATACGGCGCGGCCTCGCGCGGCAATTGCTCGCGGCGCTCCTGAGCCTTGCCGCCGGCGGCGCCAAACAGCGCAATAACGGGGCTGGCGGGAAAGGCGCGTCTGACCGACGAGAACAGCGAACGGAATGAAAGCTGGTTGTGCGCGTAGTCCACGACGCAGACCACACGACCGTCCTTCGACTCCACAACCTCCATGCGACCGGGCACGCGGAATTTGGAAAGGCCCTTTTTGATGGCGTCGATGCCAATGCCAATCTCGCGCGCGGCGGCAATTGCCACCAGCGCGTTTTCCACGTTAAAATCGCCCGCGATACCCAGCAGAATCTTCTCCCCCGCCGCGGGCTCATCGGCGCTCAGGCCATGCAAGTTAAACTCGATGTTAAAGCCAACCATGCGCACGTCGCTTACCCACAGGCTAGCCTCAGGATGCTCAACGCCAACGGTCACGAGGCGCTCGGCCGTCGATGCCGCCTCGAGCACGCGATTGACCTCGTCGGTGCCAAGATTGACCACGGCCGTTTTTGCCTGGTCGAAAATCCCGAGCTTGCTCTCAAAATAATCCTCGAACGTAGGGTGCTCGACAGGCGAAATGTGATCGCGACCGATATTGAGGAAACACGCAACGTCAAAGGGCAGGTTCTCGACGCGCTGGTACTTGAGCGCTTGGCTCGAGACTTCCATAACCATAAACTGACGGCCGGACGTACGGCAATTGGCGATATGGCGCCAGACCTCGGGAGCCTCGGGCGTGGTGTTGGTACTCTCGTAGCACTCGATACCATCGTCGGTGCTCACCGAACCAATCATGCCGCAGGACTTGCCCGCCGCCTTGATGATGGACTGGAGCATGAAGGCCGCCGTGGTCTTGCCCTTGGTGCCGGTAATGCCCACGATCTTAACGTCGCGATCAGGACGGTCGTAGACCTCCGGCGGCAATAGCGCCATCGCCGTGCGTACGCTACGAACGACCAGCATGGCCGCACCGCGCTCTTTGCCCAGCGGAGCAAGCTCGTCTACCAAAGACTCCTCGCACACAAAGGCAACGGCACCGGCGTCGAGCGCCATCGATAGAAACGATGACTTAAAGGAAGCGCCCTTGCAAAAGAACACATCTCCCACCGCGACCGCACGGGAATCAAATGAGCAGCCGGTCACGGCTCGGCCGTCGAGGCGCTCAGATCCGCGCAGCTCGCCGCTCTTATTGAGCAGGTCGGCAAGAGCGGCGACAGTAGTCGTGGTCATACGGTCAGATTGGTGCATCTTGAACCTTTCTGGATTATCCGCTGTTAACGGTTTACATCTCGTAACAACTTTAACGCACCCGCAAGGATGCGGCTTCCCGGGAAACCGTAAAGACACAGCATCGATTAGCAAGGTAGGTCCGCGTCGGCATCACACTCACGGGACCCATCGATATTGCGTTATGGATTACCAGTGTACCGAGCCCGATATCGGCTATACTCTATGACCGCGGGCGATTGGCGCAACGGTTAGCGCAGGTGCTTTACACGCACAAGGCTGGGGGTTCGAATCCCTCATCGCCCACCATTGATTTGATAGGCTCCCAGCAATGGGAGCCTTTCTTTTTTGGGTCCATCGCAGAGGGATTCGAACCCGACAGGGTGCGGAGCTGAGGAAACGCGAAGCGTTTTCCAGCGCAGCACGCGAGGGCCGTAGGCCCGAAGCGGAAGCGGGCGGCGAAGCCGCACGCGGACATCCCTCATCGCCCACCACTGAATTGGAAACGGTCCTCGCAAGGGGACCGTTTTTTGTTTGCGCCCGGTGCATGGGATTCGAACCCGTCAACATGTCTGTCGCAAAGGCCGTGGCCTTTGCAGATTTATGGCAAAAAGGGCTCCAGACCGTCCAATCATGCATCAAATGACGCACTGACGATCTGGAACCCGTTCAAACTAGCTATGTTTTGCTCTCGCTACGCCAAAACGTCCGACAGAATCTCGATCAGACCATCCACGTCGGCTTCCTCGCACACGAGCGGCGGAAGGAAGCGCAGCGTATGAGCACCCGTAGCGTTGATCACGGCACCAGCCCCCAATGCACGGGCCACAACATCGTGCGCATCACCCGCAGCATCATCCAAATCGCAGCCGAGCATCAGACCACGGCCGCGCACCTCTTCCACATGCGGAAGCTTGGCCAGCGCCTGCTCCATATAGGCACCCACCTTGGCAGCATGCTCGGCATAATCGCCGCGCACAAGCACGGAGAGCGTTGCGGCACACGCCGCGATGGCCAAGCAGCTGCCGCCGAAGGTCGAACCATGATCGCCAGGCTTAAAGACGTCAGCGATTTCCTTCTTTGCCACCACGGCACCCATAGGCACGCCGTCGGCAATGCCCTTGGCAAGGCTCATAATGTCGGGCTCCACGCCATAGGTCTGGAATGCAAATGGCTTACCCGTGCGGAAGATACCGCACTGGACCTCATCGGCGATAAGCACGGCACCCACCTCGTGCGACAAGTCGCGCGCCGCGGCCATAAACTCCTCGGTCATGGGATGCACACCGCTCTCGCCCTGGATCGGCTCGAGCATCACGGCGCAAATTTCACTGCCCAACTGCTTAAAGATTGCACGCAGCTCATCCATATCGTTGGGAGTGCAGGCCACAAAGCCGCCCGGCAGTGGACGGAAGCTGTCCTGCAGCCAATCCTGCATGGTCGCGGCAATGGTCTCGAGCGTACGACCGTGAAAGCCTCCGCGCATGCACACGATGGTGTTGCC